>JAHEQA010000036.1 GCA_019561615.1 Methanothermococcus sp. SCGC AD-155-E23 | reverse complement strand
TAGAGATATCCCAGATGCTGGAGATCCTCCGAAATATAGTAACTGATTACGCCGTCAGAAGAATACTGCATAACGGTATCTCCCAGGAGCTAACACCCCTCACCAGATTCTACATCCTCTGGAGATGGAGCTATGGAGAGGCCAAGGTGCACTACGACGATGCCCGGAAACTGGCACAGTCAGTGGGACTTTCTCTAGAGAAGGAATGGAATAAGGGATTCATAAAGAGGGAGAAGGAGTACATAAGGGTTCTAGGGCCACAAGATAGAAAGTTAGAGGAGATAAGGGTAAGGGACCTCGTAGATGAGATACACAAAGCCCTATTACTCTGGAAAAATAATAGAAAAGAAGAGCTCCTGGAACTCCTGGAGAACAGTAGATACGTAAACAGGGGGGTATTCTACCAGGTTGCTCAGGCCATCTCAGAAACCCTGCCTACAGAGAGTACGGAGAAGAAGCTCCTTGACGGCTTCCTAAGCAGCATAGATAAACTAATAAGTGAGGTGGAGGATATCAGGAGACAGAAGAAACTCACGGAATACTGAGGTCACTTCTTACATATGATGTAGTTGGTCTTAAGTATCACATCCTTACCCTTTACCTTCAAGGCACCGTTCTCTATTACCACTATATCCCCCTCCTCAAAATCCCCTTCAACCTCTATCTCTTTAAATTGTCTTGGATTTGGACATATCTTATCTATGGCTAAATGGTCCTCATTTAGTACAAGTTTTCCATCCTTGATAACACCAACCTCCCCGTTGGTCTCTATCTTATTCACTATGGCCATAACCTTTTGGAAATCCTCCATCTTCTGTCTTAACTCCTGCCTGTACCTCCTTAACTCCTCTAAATCCTCTTTAATAACCTTCTCCAGATCCCTCTCCCTCTTATCTGTATAGAGTATGTCAAAATCCTTGGAGGATGTTGGACCCCCACAACATTTCCTCAGTACATCCTCTATAACCTTCTTAACCTCCTCAATACTCATCCTGTTGAAGTCGTACATGTACTTCTTAAGTTCCCTACTAGCTATCTCCTTCAGATACTTATTTCCAAAGATGATAATACCACTACCTTTTTTTACAGACTTATTTACAATATCGTCATTTAGTATATCCACAATGGCACACATCCCCTTAGTTAAGTACATCCTCCTCCGACGGGAATCTGCACCTATGGACCTAACCTCCCCAACTAAAGTGTTGTTTATCTTCTTCACCTTGACTCTCTCATCCTCTATGTATACCTTAACCCCCAACTCCTCTGCCACCCTCTTTAACTCCTCCTCATCCTTGATCTCTCCAGAGTATAACTTTCTCTCTAATTCCTCCCTCTTCTTAGGATCACCCCTGAAGATGATATTCCTCCTGTCCCCACCAATTACAGCACCGTTATGGCCGTAATAACCTATTATAATACTCATCCTATCACCTAGCAGTAATATAAAAAACAATCATTTTAAACCTTATTATTTTAATTGAAGGTGTAGAGTATGCACGAGTTATCCTATGCAACCTTCATGTTAAACACCATATTAGATACTGTAAAAAACCAGAATCTCAAAAATGTGAAAAGAGTAAGTAAGATAAAGCTGGAAATTGGGGAGTTAACATTTATAAATGTAGAGCAGTTGAAGTTCGCCTTCGAGGTGATCTCCAAATCCACTATATGTGAGGGGGCAGAGATAGAGGTGGAGATTATAAAACCCTATATCACATGTAACAACTGTGGTTACAGGGGGGAGCTAGACTCTGTAGATGATCTTATTATAAGTTGTCCAAAATGTGGCAACCTATCACTAAAAATAGATGGGGGTAAGGAGTTCAACATAAAAAATATAACTGTAGAGTTTGAGGAGGAGTGATTACCGTTCTGATTATCTATCACATTTGAAACATCGGTAGTGGATAACCTTCCCTCTTATCTGAGGGCTTTCAAGGGAAGAGGAACTCCCCACATCTTCAGGGGAATACCTGTAACCATTAGGGCTTAAGTACCCATATAGCGGGCATAGGGGAAGTATGGCGTATATCCCACTGAAGGTTAAGTCACTATTTTTTATGGGGTACAGATCTCGTCCTTATTTTGGGTTTTAGTCAGGGGGTTGTACTGTTTTAGGTGCGAAATTCGTCGTGGTTTTCTGGAAAAACCAGTATAGGGAGATGTCGAATTGGGACGAATTTCGCACCGGGGTATCAGAAACCCTAAGAGGGGGTATTAGAATCTCTGATCCGAACTTCGGCACAGTTAGGGGTATTACCCAGGGGTTACTAGCCCTCAAAGGAGGTTTCACTATAAGAAATGAGGTTTATATTATAAGAAAAAATTGTGGGGTCTTGGAGGGGGGTGCGAAATGCGGCAGTTGTCAAGGAAGAGTCCCGGGAAAATCTCGAGGTTGACCTTCGTAGGTGGACGAAATCCGCACCTTAAGAGGGATTTTGTGACGCATTCCGCACCGGGGTTCAGGTATTCACTATAAGAAAATGGGAGAGGGGGTGCGGAATGCGTCCCGGGGTATATATACCCTGGGACGCAGGTATATATATGGAATTGGGATTTTGGGAAGGTGGGTGAGAAAAAACCCGGGGAAAATCTTTGAGGGGGTGCGGATTTCGCACCGGGGGTTCAACTTTTTATTATAAGAAAACAGAGGGGGTTGATTTTGTATTATAGTGAAAAAATTTAGGGGGTACGAATTTCGTCAAAAATTTAAGACAAGGTAACCAAACTCCCCATGTCCAACAACCTACTTAACCTCTCAACGTCTCCCCATACTCAAGAAGAATAATATCTAAATGTTGCTATCTATAGTACAGCCCGTACCCAGTATATCCTTGGCAGCATCTACCCCTCCACTGGCTTCATAGCCTAACTCCTTGAATGCCATCTCTATGGCGGCCAAGGTTCCCAGTATATGGATCTCCCTTACCTCTCCCATATGTCCTATCCTGAATATCTTACCGCTGACCTGTCCCTGTCCTCCTGCAATGACCACCTTGTACTTGTTAGATAGGATCCCTCTAAACTTCTTATCCTCTATACCCTCTGGATACTTGGCAGAGGTTACAGTTATAGATCTTGCCCACTCCTCTGCAAATAACTCTATACCCATGGCCTCCAACCCTGCAACTGTTGCCCTTGCCATCCTCTCATGTCTCTTAACCCTATTTTCCAAACCCTCCTCAAGTACCCTATCCAGTGCCTTATTTAATGCATAGATCAGGGGTACTGCAGGTGTATAGGGTGACTCCCTTTTACTCTCAAACCTATCTCTATAGGCCTTTATATCCAGGTAGAAGGACTTACTCTCCCTGGAGTTTATAACATCCCAGGCCTTCTCACTTATGGATATGGCTGAGACCCCTGGAGGTGCCCCTAGACACTTCTGAGAGCCTGTAACACATATGTCTATATGGAATCTATCCACATCTACGTAGTCACCACCTAGGGAGGAGATGGTATCAACTATATAGAGGGCGTTGTAGTCCTTAACTATCTCTCCAATCTCCTTAATTGGATTCCTTACACCTGTGGATGTCTCGTTGTGAACTACGGTGACAGCCTTGATATCTGGATTCTCCTCCAAGATTCTCTTTACATCCTCAGGTCTTGCACCCCTTCCCCATGGATACTCCAATTTAACAACATCTCCCTTGTACACCTCCACAATCTTGGAGAACCTCTCTCCAAAGTTACCGTTACATATAGTAAGTACCTTATCCCCCTTCTCTACAGTGTTGGCAATAGCCATATCCATAGCTGCAGTTCCAGATCCTGTGATGATGTAAACATCCCCCTGGGTAATAAATACCTTTTTCATCTTCTCTATAGTATCCTCCAACAGTATCCTGAACTCCTCAGTTCTATGACCTATAACAGGATAGGCCATTGTATTCAATACCTCACTTGATACCATGGTAGGTCCTGGGATCATGAGAAGTTTCTCATATTCTATCTTCTTCATCCTCTCCCTCTTTTTTTTATTTTAAGAGTTTCTTCTAAGTCTTTTCATTATCTCAATTCTCTTTTTAATTAACTCTATCTTACCTATGTCCCTCCTGTGGAATACCTCCCCCTCTATATACTTCATGGCCTCCTCAACAATCCTCTCACACTCCTCAATATTTTCTGATATACCAACTAGGGCAACACTTCTTGAACCTGTTAGGTACAACTTACCATCCCTCTCATCTACTGAGGCGTAGTAGAGAAGTGCCCCAGTCTCTCTTATCTTCTCCTCCTCTACCTTTATAACCTTACCCTTTACAGGATTTGTTGGATATCCCTTTGGTGCCACGTACTTACATACACTTGCCTTCCTCTCAAACTCCACATTTATCCTATCTAAGGTACCATTAACTATGGCCTCACAGATCTCCAGGAAGTGGTTCTTCAACAGGGGTAGTATATTCATGGCCTCAGGATCTCCAAACCTTGCGTTGTACTCCACCACCTTTGGACCATCGGCTGTTAACATAAATTGGCCGTAGAGGATACCCTGGTATGGACCAACCTCCTTTCTTATGGCCTCAACTGTCTCCCTCATGATTTCTTTGGCCTCCTCTAGATCCCTGTCAGTTAAGAATGGTAACTTATGATCTGGACAGGAGTAGGATCCCATACCTCCAGTGATAGGCCCCTTATCCCCCTCGTAGGCGTGGGGGTGATCCTGGACTGCTGGGGTGAAGGCGATATTCCTCCCGTCTACAAATCCATGAAGTGTAAATTCAACTCCTACAAGTTTCTCCTCTATTAATACCTTCCCCCCACCTATCTTCTTCTCCAGTATCTCCCTTGCATACTCCTTGGCCTCCTGGTTATCCTTCAGTTGTTCTCCCACCACCTTTACCCCTTTACCTCCAGTTAATCCCACAGGTTTCACAACAACATCTATTCCCCTCTCACTTAAACTGTCTATGTACTCCTCCACACCCTCGTAGGTGTCAAAGGAGGCGTATTCCACAGACCCCCTTATACTGTACTTCTTCATCAACTCCCTCATAAATTCCTTACTGGTTTCAATCTGGGCAGCTTCTTTCCTTGGACCTACAGTAGGTACTCCCATATCCCAGAGTACATCTGCCGCCCCTACCTCCAAAGGTGCCTCGGGACCGATAACTGCAATGTCTGGTTTTACCTCTTCTGCAAAGGACTTTATAGCCTCTAGATCTGTCTCAGGTTTTAAGGAGACCTTCTCTGAGAGTCTGTATATCCCTGGATTCCTGTTCTTCATCAGTGTATAGAGTTTTACAGAGGGGCTCTTCTTTAGGGCCTCTGCAATGGCGTGTTCCCTCGCCCCACCGCCTATTAGCAGCACTTTCATCCTATCACCAGGTTTTTTATATTAGGTATTAACACTTTATAAGATAAATACCTTATAGGGTGAGAAAGTGCTAAAAGAGGCCCTAAAAGGTGCAGATGCCAGGGAGATTGCACCTCTGGCATATGCCATACACATCCTCGTAAATAAGCTACCTGTGGCCATGAGATCCAAGGAGAAGCCTGGGGTAAGGGTTGAAAAGGGTAAAATAGTAGATACCAACTACGAGGGATACGTCTTAAAGTTAGCCATGGAGTTAAAGAGGACCTTGAGGGTAAGTGTTATAAAGGGGCCCTATGCAGGACTTCCAGTAATAGTGGTACCTATAATGGACAACGACGAGGTGCTTGGAGCAGTTGGGGTGGTAGATATCACTGCAGGTATATTTGAGGAGGTACTACTCCTGGCAAGGAGACCGGAGTTGATGAAGTTCCTACCTGAGGACGTCTTCCCCAAGTAAGAGAGGAAAGGTGAAAGTATGAAGAAGGTGTTTATCTTTCCACCTAACAGTCTAATACTTGGAGATCTTGTTGAGAGGTTTGGTCACAAACCCCTAATGCTCAACAACGTCATAGGTAAGAAGGTTAGAACTCCAGAGATAGACAGCCCCCCTATGAATATAACAGATGAGGATCCTAAGAAGGGATTACGTTATGCGGCTATAGAGGTACCCTCTGGAATAAGGGGGAGGATGGCACTAATAGGGCCTCTAATTGAGGAGGCAGAGGCTGCCATTATCATGGATGAGGCTCCTATGGCCTTTGGATGTATAGGTTGTGCCAGGACCAACGAACTTATAAAGTACCTGGTAAGAAAGAGGAAGATACCAAGGTTAGATCTTATCTATCCTAAAAACGAGGAGGAGGCAAAAGTTGTAGTTCAAAAGATAGCCAAATTCCTTAAGGAGTTGGAGTAAATCTCTTTTTTTAATTATGGTTGTGTTAATTCTACCTCTCTTTTTTTAATAAATTTCAACCTTAGGAGGGATAATTTGATAGTAAACTGTGACTTGCATATACACTCTAGATTTGCAGGTGGGACCTCAAAACATATGGACGTAGAGCACGTACTGAGATACGGGAAGTTAAAGGGTCTGCATATAATAGGTACTGGAGACTGCCTCCATCCCAGATACCTTCAGGAGATCCAGGAGTACAGAGACAGTAATTTAATCCTAACTGTAGAGATAGAGGATAGGGATCGTGTCCACCACCTTGTACTTCTACCCTCCATATCCAAGGCCTATGAACTTAGGGAGAGGTTGAAAAGGTACTCCAACAACATAGACGTTGAAGGGAGACCTAAGGTTACCCTTGGAGGAGGGGAGCTAATGGAGATAGTTAGGGAGGCTGGAGGGTTAATAGGACCTGCCCATGCCTTCACCCCCTACACCAGTCTCTACAAGTCCTTCGACTCCATATACCAGTGTTACGGGAGGAAACCTGACTTTGTGGAATTGGGGTTGTCCGCAGATAGTGATATGGGAGATATGGTAGAGGAACTTAGGGACATACCCTTTCTAAGTAACTCCGATGCCCACTCCTATCATCCCTACAGGTTAGGTAGGGAGTTCAATCAATTTGAAGTTAGGGGTATTGGAGGTCTTGAGGAGAACTTCGAGGAGATAAGGAGGGCTATAAAGCATAAGAAGATACTTGCAAACTACGGACTAGCTCCAGCCCTTGGAAAGTACCACCTAACAGCCTGTTCAAAGTGCTATCTAAGATACCGTATAGAGGACGCCATAAAGTTGAACTTTAGATGTGCCAGGTGTGGAGGTGTTATAAAAAAAGGAGTCTACGATAGGACCTTGGAGTTGTCCAGGGATAAGAAGGTTATCCATCCAGAGTTTAGACCTCCCTACTACAGGATAGTTCCCCTCTCCCAGATCATCTCCCTCTCCATTGGGAGGGGGATAGATACAAAGGTCGTTGAGAACCTCTGGAGGAAGTACATTGAACACTTTGGTAACGAGATAGAGGTCCTTATCAAGGAGGATATCTCCAACTTGATGAAGATAAATGAGAAGGTTGGTAGAACTATCGAGATGTTTCGGAAGAACAGGATATACTACTACCCTGGAGGAGGAGGGGAGTACGGCAGGATATTGAAAACCCCTCCAAAGATCAGATGGTATAAACCTGTCACCACCTTGGATAACTGGTTAAAGTAAAATTCTAAACTATCAACTTCTTGCCAACATGTCCATATATAAAGTTGTTCAACTTACTTAGGAACCTGGTGGCGTATAGACCTGTACAGTGAAGGGGCATTATAAATTCAAAGTCCTGGGTGGAGAAGTAGTCGTATATCTTCTTTATATACTCCCTGGAGGCGTGCATAAGATGGAAACCTCCTACAACCCCTCTAATCCTCCCCCTTATCCTCTTGGCGTATTCTACAACGTTGACTATCCCACTGTGGGCACATCCTGTAAATACCACATCCTCCACAATCATAAACATGTCATCCTCTACATAGTCTATCTTATAACTACCATCCTCCAATACCTTGTAAAATAGATCCCTCTCGTAGGGAAAGGGCCTCTCAACCTTTCCAGATATTACTATATCCCCCTCAAAGTGGGGTTTGTCATCTACAAGTATCAAGTTCCTTTTCTTTAACTCCTTCTTAAGTTCCCTGTCTATTCCAATATACCTCCCCTCCCTGTACCTATCTACAAAGGCCTCTGGATGGATATAGATGGGAGTCTCAGGTCTCCTCTCTACAATATACTTCAATCCATCTGTGTGGTCGTAGTGGCCATGACTTATAACTATGTAGTCGAAGTAGTCATCCTCCCCCATCAATCTTAAATTCCTACTTAAGGTGTTAGGATCTGGACCGGCGTCAAAGAGTATCCTTTTATCCTCAGTTTTTACAATTACTGATAGACCATGTTTAGCTATGTAGGGTTTACTTGCGATGTTATCAACGAGAACTAGGATCTCCATAGGGATCCACCTTTTAAGGTCTTGGGATAAGAGTTATTGTAAAGATTATAAAAAGGGATACTATGAAGATATTTGGAATATTAGATCTCTCCACCCTGGACTATCCAAAGAAGTGCTCCTCTGTTGTATTTATGAGTGGTTGTAATATGAGGTGTGGATACTGTCACAACTACCTCCAGATGAAGAAAAACACCTACGACCTTCCACCCTACAAGGTATACAAGAGTATAGATTTAACCTTCTCAGAGGCTATAGTGGTAAGTGGCGGGGAACCTACTGTGCAACCTCAGGATCTCAAGGAGTTCTGTAGGATAGTTAAGAGGGAGGGGAACCTTCCAATAAAGTTAGATACCAACGGGTCCAACGTGGATACTGTAAAGGAGCTGATCCAGGAGGGTCTTATAGACTACCTAGCCCTAGATGTTAAATGTGCCTTTGAGAAGTACTGGGATATTGCCCAGTACGACGGTAGTAAGATAGAGGGTAACGTGAGGAAACTTGTAAAGATATGTAAGAGGGAGGGTATCTTCCTCGAATGTAGAACAACCTACGTACCTGGGAAGATGGATAAGGGAGATATCTACACCATTGTTAAGACTGTGAAGGGTTGTAATCTCTACGCCCTACAGCAGTTTGACAGTGAACATGCCTGGAAGGAGGAGTACAGGAGGTTAAGGGAGCCTACCTTGGAGGAACTTTTAGAGTTGGGAAGGATTGCCAAGGAGTACATACCTAACGTTGTTGTTAGATCCAAGGAGGGGATAGTGTATCTCTAAAAAAATAAACCTGGGATAGATATGTTGAGCTTTGGAACTGCAGGTATACCTCTAAGTACAAAGCCAAGAACCACTAAAAATGCCTTTTACCTCCTGAGGAAGATGGATCTAAATGCCCTGGAGTTGGAGTTTGTACATGGAGTCAATATAAAGGAGAAAGGTGCCAAGGATCTTGTGGAACATTCTAGGAAGATTGTAGTAAGTGCCCATGCCCCCTACTACATAAATCTCAATGCAAAGGAGGAGGAGAAGGTTGAGAGAAGTATAAACCATATAATAAAAACTGCAAAAATAATCAACATTTTTAACAGGTACTCCGAGATCAACAAGAACGTTGTATTCCATCCAGGGTACTACCTGAAGATGGATAAGAAAGAGGTATACAAGGTTATGGTAAAGAACATAGGGAGGATACTGGACTATTTAAAGGACAACAGGATAAATGTAATGTTGAGGCCGGAAACCACTGGAAGGATTACCCAGTTTGGAGATCTAGATGAAACCCTCTCCCTCTCCCAGGAGCTGGGAATACTACCCTGTATAGACTTCGCCCATATCTATGCAAGGAGCATGGGGAGGATAAACGACTACAACTCCTTCTACAAGATACTGGAGAAGGTGGAGGATACCCTTGGGAAGGAGGGTATATACGATATGCATATCCATATCTCAGGGATCCAGTACGGAAAAGGAGGTGAGAAGAATCACCTGCCACTTCAGGAGTCTAAATTTAACTACAGAGAACTTCTTAAGGCGTTGAAGGACTACGGTGTAAAGGGCACCGTCATCTGTGAAAGTCCAAGGTTGGAGTACGACGCCCTTATTCTAAAAAAGGAGTATGAGAATTTGGAATAGTTACTCCACGGTGACACTTTTAGCAAGTCCCCTTGGTTTATCCACATCCCTACCAAGTTCCACAGCCTTGTAGTAGGCTAGTAACTGACAAGCTGGTGCGTAGAGGAAGGGGCTTACCTCCTCCAACACCTCAGGTATCTTTATCAGATGATCTACAACCTCTATCTCTACAGGGGAGATGGCAACTACCTTACCATTTCTAGCTTTTATCTCCTCTATGTTGGATACCACAGATCTGAAGAGTTCACTGGTGGAGGGTGGTACAAGGGCTACAGTATCCATGTTCTCGTCTATAAGGGAGATGGTACCATGTTTCAGAAACCCACTACTCATACCCTCTGCATGTAGGTATGTAATCTCCTTGAACTTTAGAGCCCCCTCCAAGGCATTTGGTAGATTTATACCCTTGGAGATAAAGAGGTAGTTTTTGGCCTTTAAACTCTCTGCCACCTTCTTTATACTCTCCCTCTTTTCAATAACCTCCTGGATATACCCTGGAATCCTCTCTATCTCCCTCTCAAATATCTCCATATCCCTACCAACTATCTTACCGTACTCTATGAAGAGCCTGTAGAGTATCATAAGTTGGGAGAGGTAGGTCTTTGTGGCACATACAGATATCTCAATACCTGCTCCCATCATAACTGTAATATCACTTATCCTCGTTGCAGTGGAACCTAGAACATTTACCACAGTGGCAGTTTTTGCCCCCTTACTCTTGGCATACCTTATGGCCTTTATGGTGTCGTAGGTCTCCCCACTTTGGGTGATCCCTATAACTAGGGTATCTTCATCTACTATACCCTTTACCAAGAACTCAGAGGCATCACAGGGTATTACTAACTTGTTTAACTTTGAGAACCAGTACTCCCCAACCATCCCTGCATGGAGGGAGGTACCCATACCTACGATATAGACCCTACTGTAGTCCCTTATACACCTTGCCAACTCCTCTATCTCCTCCTTGGACACCCTTGCAGAGTTCTTTATAACCTCAGGCTCCTCCATGATCTCCTTGAGCATGAAGTGCTCATATCCTCCCTTTTCCGCAGTCTCTATATCCCAGTCCACCTTTATCTTCTCCCTCTCACTGCTAACATCCCTCTCCTCCCTTAAATTGTATATGGAGTAATCTACCCCATTTCCTCCCTTCTGGAGGATAACCATGTCCCCCTCTTCTAGGAGGATAGCATCTTTTGTCCACTCCAAAAAGGCAGATATATCACTGCCTAGGAAGCACTCCTCCCCTTTCACACCTAGAAGTAGAGGGTTCTCATTTCTCACTCCAAGGAGTAGATCTGGAAAGTTTTTATTCAGGATAAGTAGTGCATAGGTACCTTCCAGTCTCTTTATAGCCCTCTTTACAGCCTCGATATACTCCTCCTGGGAGATGTGGGATTTATTCAACCTCCTTATCTCCTCCTCGATGAGATGGGGTATAACTTCAGTATCTGTCTGGGACCTAAAGATATGTCCCCTCTTAATAAGTTCCTCCTTTAACTCCCTGTAGTTGGAGATTATTCCATTATGGACAACAGCCAACTCTTCTTTACAGTCTGTATGGGGATGGGCATTCTCCTTCGTTATACCTCCATGGGTTGCCCATCTTGAATGTCCAATACCTACCTTCCCATCTACCTCCAGGAAGTTCTCACTTTTGGAGACCTCATCTATCTTGCCAACACCTTTTTTCACTATTAACCTATCCCCCTCAACAACCCCGATACCACAGCTGTCATACCCCCTGTACTCCAACCTCTTTAAACCCCTAAGTAGAATTTCCGAGGCCTTTTTATCTCCAAGGTATCCTATTATCCCACACACGATTTCACCGTTAAAAATATATAGAAAGGAAGGTAAAAAATATATCCCCTAAAGTATGGGCCCGTAGTTTAGCCTGGATAGAATGCGGGGCTTCGGACCCCGTGGTCGAGGGTTCAAATCCCTCCGGGCTCGCCACTTTTATCCCCCTTCCTCCAGGAGAGTATTATTTTCCTCAGCACATCCTCCAAGTTCTTCAGGTAGGTGTTGTAATCTGTCTCGTTGACGATCATGTAGTCAGCCAGGGCTATAACGTTACCAAGGGTAAAGCCTAACTCCCTCATATCCCTCTCAACGAAGGCCTTCCACTCAGAGGTGTCGTCTTCCCTCTTTCTCTTTTTTAACCTTTTAAATCTTGTTTTAGGAGAGGAGTGAATTGCAACGATGGTAAGGGGGTAGTGTTTTCTGAAGTAGTCCACCTCATACATACTCCTTATACCCTCTATAATCACTATGTCCTCATCCCTGTACTTCTCCTCTATATGCTTAAGGCAGAATACCGCTATGGCATCCTCTCCATATTTTTTCCTCAACTCTACAGCGGTATTCCCTACATTTTCAGGTGTTAACTCCAAACCTCTCTTCAAGGTCTCCTGACGGACAATATCTCCCATGGAGACTACTGGAACCTTTAACTTAGGTGCCACTTGAAACACTGCACTTTTACCAGATCCTGGCATCCCTGCAATGCCTATTAACTTCTTCATATTTTCCCTATACCCTACTTAGTACTCTTAGGGTAGCACTGGAGACATTATCTATCGTCTCTATAGAGGTATTTTGAATGTAGAGGGAAGTTTCTATCATGTAGTATCCCACCACTACAGCTGCAAGGACAACTGTCATCATGAGTATACTGAACTCTAAACTTAGCTGTCCCCTCTTGGAGAGGAGCTTCTTTATCATCATTAGAAACCACCAATTTTATAAATAATCACTGTTATAATAGTGTTGAAAACCTATATAAAAAATAAGAGGTCTAGAATGGAGGAGGAGACAGTAATACTTGGATTAGATGAGGCTGGTAGAGGACCTGTTCTAGGTCCCCTGGTAATAGCACTTGTAAAGGCCAGGGAAGGAGATCTAGAGGAGTTTAACAGGTGGGGCATAAGGGACAGTAAAAGGTTAAACAAGAGAAAGAGAAATGAATTGTACAACTTGATAGTTAGTAGATACGAGGTTAAGACCATCGTCCTTGAGGCAAAGGATATAGATGAGATGATAAAGAGGAGCAATCTAGACAACATAGAGATCGGGATGTTCTCAAAACTTATAAACAGTGTTCTCAGGGAGGAGTACAGGATAGACGAGGAGGGGGAGATCTCTGCCTACTACAACAAGAGGTTCAAGATATATATAGATGCATGCTGTAGTAACAGGAGGGCCTTTTCAAATAAGATCAAATCTAGGTTGATAACCTACAACAACAATATCGAGATAATTGCTGAGCACAAGGCTGACGACAAGTACAAGATTGTCTCAGCTGCCTCCATTGTGGCAAAGGTTACTAGGGATAGGATAATAGACAACTACAAGAAGATATACGGGGAGATTGGAAGTGGATATCCCAGTGACAGGGTCACTATAAACTACCTGAGGAATTACATAAAGGAACATGGGGAGTTGCCAGAGATTGCCAGGAAGTGTTGGAAAACCTCCCAGAATATGTTGAGAAGTATGTTGAAAAATGGAAAGGTGTCTAAAAACGAGAGTTATATCCAGAAGAGGTTGATATAAAAAGCTGGGGTGGTGAAAGCCTTGAGGAAGAAACTTCTGGTAGATGAGAGGGGGAAGAAGTATCTGCTGAAAAAAGATGTTGAAAGGTTTGGTAACGACCTAGGTGTAGTTGATCTAAAGGGTGTAAAAGAGGGTAGTGTATTAAAATCCCATAAGGGCCATACCTTCTATCTCCTGGAACCTACCCTATACGACGTAGTTAAAAAGATGAAGAGAAGGGTAACTACACTACTACCTAAGGACATAGGTATTATACTTACCTACTGTGGAATTGCAGATGGGGAGACAGTTGTGGAGGCAGGTACAGGATCTGGAGCCCTAACTATCTATCTTGCAAATGCCGTTGGAAAGAGAGGTAAGGTTATCACCTACGAGAAGAGACCTGAATTTGCAAAGGTGGCAAGGGAGAATTTAGCAGCCCTTGGACTGGTAAGGAGGGGGCAGAAGATAATAGGACTAGATGAGGAGGATACTGTAGAGGAAGGAGAGGAAGAGGAGGATGGACTTTACAACGTTATTCAGAAGATAGGGGATGTTACCCAGGGTATAGAGGAGAGGAATGTAGATGTGGTGGTACTAGATCTCCCAGATCCCTGGAACGTTGTAGAACATGCAAAAAAAGCCCTTAACAAGGCCAAGGGTAGGATTGCAATATACGTACCCTATATTGAACAGGCGAAGAAAAGTGTTGAGGCCTTAAAAAAGCATGGATTTATGGAGATTAGAACTGTGGAATGTCTAGTAAGGGATATAGAGATATCGGAAAAAGGTGCCAGACCCTCCCCAAGGATGATAGGACATACTGGATATATAGTAGTAGCCAGGGTAAAACCTGAGGAGTGTGTAAGGGAAAAAGAGGAGGAAAGGAAAGAGGAACTCAGAGAAGAGACATCCTCTGGAGGAAAAAAGGAATAAGTGGTGCCGAGGGAGGGATTTGAACCCTCGACCTCTCGGTTTCCCCGGACCCAAGGAGAGACCTTGGGAATAATCCGTATGAGCCGAGCGCTATAACCAGACTAAGCCACCTCGGCACACCCCACACTTCTTAGATATGGTATCTTATATAAATACTTTTCGCCGAAAGGTTTATATACCACTACTTAATATTAGATAGTGCCTATTTTAAGCGGGGGTTGCCGAGCCTGGCCAAAGGCGCTAGGTTGAGGGCCTAGTCCCGTAGGGGTTCAGGGGTTCAAATCCCCTCCCCCGCACTTTTTTAGGTATGTTAACACCAGGATGAAGATAAGTATAGAGGATATCAGGGTCCCATAGGCACCTCCTACAACCCCTATTTTTTTAACAAGTAGATAATTCAAGATACCGTTTAGTACAATTCCAACTAGGAGGATGTAGAGGGGTATCTTTCCATGACCTAGACCTTGAAGTGCAGAGGCACATACGGTATAGGAGCTCATAAAACCTGCTGAAACTGAGAGTATCTTTAAAGAGATAGCTGCCCTCTCATCCTCCACCCCAAAGAAGATCCTTAACATCTCCCCTGGAAAGAGAAACATAAGTAGGATTACTGGAGTTATTAGAGCTAGGTTTATAAGAAGTGCCTTTTTTATACTGTTGAAGTCTCTACTTCTAGCCACCCTAGGTAGTAGGGGTATTCCCACTGCAGAGGCGAAGAGAAAAACCCCTCGAGAGAGTAGGGAGGCGTATCCGTATATACCGTTATCCTGGGGTCCCAGGAGGGACATTATAACTACACTATCTAAATCATTTAAGAGACGGTAGGAAGCTGTTCCCAGGGCTATAGGTATGGAGTAGAGGATTACCTCCTTAATTAAATCCCTCTTTTCCAGGAGTGTTTTAATTACCTCCAACCTCCCCACATCTATATATCTTCTTAAAAGGTGGAATCCAAAGAGACCTCCAAAGATATAGGAGAGTGGTAGGGAGAGTAGGGCACCTAGAACACCTAGGTAGAGGGAGAGTACCACCGCCAGGGGTATTTTAAAGAGGTACTCCACTATCCAGGTCTTTGAGAGATCCTTTATCTTTAGAAGTCCCTGAAGTACCCCTCTACCCCAGGATATAAAGGAGGAGGATATCACTGTAAAACCAGCTACCAGATAAAGTGAAGTATCTATACTTTCATAACCCCCTCCCAGTATATACCTCAGAAGAAAGAGGGAGAGGGCACCTAGGGTGGAGAGTACTATCATTACAAAGAAGATGAAGAAGATCCAGGAGTAGTCCTCCCCTGAGTACTGGGAGATATACCTGGCCATGGAGGGAGGTATGCCAGAGGAGAAGAGTATAACCACAGTGTCTATAAGGGGCATGATTCCCCTTAAAATACCAAAACTCTCTGTACCTAGTATAAGGGCTGTGAGAAAGTAGAAGAGATAGGCCATACCCTTGGAGTAGATGTTGGAGATCACCATGTAGATACTGTCCCTGAGAAGATGATCCCCTCTTAACTTTAAAAGAATTTTTATCATCATTTTCCCAATTATTCAAATTCTATAGTGGCTGGAGGCTTATCTGTAATATCAAATACCACCCTTGCCACGTTGGGAACCTCTGAGGTTATCCTCTTACTTATCCTCTTGAGGAGAGTGAAGGGGATCTCAGGGACACTTGCAGTCATGGCATCCAGGGATTCCACCATCCTCACTGCAACTATCCAGTTGTACTCCCTTATATCCCCCTTAACCCCTGTAGCCTTACTGTCAAGTACCGCTGCAAAGTACTGCCACAGTCTCCTGTTTAACCCCTCCCTCTCCACCTCCTCCTCAACTATGGCGTTTGCCTCCCTACATATCTCCAACTTCTCTGGGGTAACCTCTCCCAGTACCCTTACTGCAAGACCTGGACCTGGGAAGGGCTGCCTGTATACTATCCTGTCTGGGAGGCCTAACTCCTTTGCAACTAACCTAACCTCATCCTTGTAGAGGTCCCTAAGGGGTTCCACAACCTTTAAGACCATACCCCTTGGCAGGGCTATGTTATGATGGGTTTTAATCTTCCCCTCACTCTCTATCCAATCTGGGGCAATGGTACCTTGAATTAAGACCTCCCTATTGTCCTTCCTGGCGATCTCCTCGAAGACCTCTATAAACAACCTACCAATAATTCTCCTCTTCTCCTCTGGATCCCTTACACCTCTCAACGCCTTTAAAAAGAGATCTTTTTTATCTACGATCTTTAGGTTTAATCCAAGGTCCTCCTTGAATACCTTGTATATCTCCTGGGCCTCCCCCTTCCTCATAAGTCCAGTATCTACAAATACCGCTAGAAGTCTATCACCTATGGCCTTAGCTGTAAGTACCGCTGCTACAGAGCTATCCACCCCTCCACTAAGGGCTATAATAGCCTTCTTATCCTTTAACTCCTCCTTCAACTTAGAGACAGTCTCCTCTATAAACCTCCTTGCATCAAACACCTAATCACCTAAGTTTGTTTTGAAGTATGGTCCTCACAAATCCGTCGAAGAGGGGATGAGGTCTGTTAGGTCTAGACTTAAACTCTGGATGCCCCTGGGTTGCTACGAAGAAGGGATGGTCCCTTAACTCTATAAACTCTGCAAGTTTTCCATCTGGTGAAGTTCCAGAGATGATAAGACCATGGCTCTCAAGGATCTCATGGTACTTTGGATTCACCTCGTACCTATGTCTATGTCTCTCGTAGACCTTCTTTTTCCCGTAGAGGGAGTAGGTCAAGGTGCCCTCCTTTAAGATTGCAGGGTAGGCTCCTAATCTCATAGTTCCTCCCTTCTCCTTGAGGTTGACCTGGTCAGGTAGAAGGTCTACTACAGGGTGTGGTGTGTCCTTGTCAAACTCTGTAGAGTGTGCTCCCTCTAGGTTACAGACGTTCCTGGCGTACTCTATCACTGCACACTGCATCCCGAGACATATACCTAGGAAGGGTATCTTCTTTTCCCTGGCGTATCTTATGGCGTTTATCTTACCGTTGACACCTCTCTCCCCAAATCCCCCTGGAACTAGTATACCATCTAACTCCCCATTTTCCCTGTAACTGTCAAGGATATCTATGTAATTTTTTGTCTCAAGCTCCTCGGCATTAACCCATTTAATATTTACCCTGGTGTCGTTCTTTGCCCCGGCGTGTACTAGGGCCTCGATGATACTGATATAGGCGTCCCTAAGTTTAACGTATTTACCCACTATGGCCACTGTAATCTCGTGAAGTGGATTGATTATCCTATCTACTATAGCCCTCCACTGGGAGAGGTCAGGTTCAAAAACCCTTTTCACATCTTCACCGTACTTTTTACGGTACACCTCTGTAAGTTTAAGTTTCTTTACAATGAGATTACCTAGTCCCTCCTTCTCAAGGTTTAGAGGTACCTCGTAGATAGTCCGAGCATCCCTGGCCTCAATTACAGCCTCCTTATCAACGTCACAAAAGAGTGCCAACTTCTCCCTGATCTTCTCTCCAATAGGTACCTCAGTTCTACATACAAGGATATCAGGTTGGATACCTATACTCCTTAACTCCTTAACACTGTGCTGGGTAGGTTTTGTCTTTACCTCCCCCGTAGTTTTTAGATAGGGTAGAAGGGAGACGTGGATGTAGAGTACGTTGTCCTTTCCAACATCCTTCTTAAATTGTCTTATAGCCTCCAAGAAGGGTAGACTCTCTATATCACCAACGGTACCCCCTATCTCCACTATGGTGATGTCGTAACCCTCTCCCAACCTTCTTATCCTCTCCTTTATCTCATCTGTGATGTGAGGTATTACCTGGACAGTTTTTCCCAGGTAATCTCCCCTCCTCTCCTTCTCTAAAACAGTTTTATAGACCTTTCCAGCTGTGATGTTGTTGTCTGCCCTTAGGGATACATCTATAAATCTCTCGTAGTTCCCAATATCTAGGTCAGTCTCCCCTCCATCGTCAGTAACAAAGACCTCCCCATGCTCATAGGGGGACATGGTACCTGCATCTATCTGGAGGTAGGGATCTATTTTAACCATGTTAACCTTGAAATTACGAGCCTTGAGAAGTCTTCCTATAGAGGAGGCAGTAATACCCTTACCTAGGGAGGAAACAACTCCACCTGTAATAAATATATACTTCATCTACTAATTACACCTCCAGAGATATTTGTCAAAAAATAGGAAAAATAGGGTTTAATAAAAAAGTAAAAAATGAGAAAAATAGCAATTAGGAGACGTTAGGGTGTTCCTGGATTATCTTCTGTAGTGTCTGCTGTAACTCATTCAATCTCTCCTGCATCTTCTTCTCCTGGTTCTCCAAGGTTTTCAGTCTTAGTTCCAAGGTTTCAAGTAACTCCTTCAACTCCTTTTCAACTTCCTCCTTCTTTCTCTTTACAAGGATTGCTCCAGTCATCTTGTAAACCTCATCTGATGGAGATTTCTCCATCTCCTCTAGGGCCTTCTTTATCTCCTTTATCTGGGTCTCTACCTGCTGCTTCTGTAGAACAATTATCTGGAGTTGCTGCTGTAGCTGCTGTAGCTGGATAATCTGGTTCTGTACATTAGCAGGTAACTCCATAATATTCACCTTTTCTGTATTTTTTTACAGATTACTCTTTTCTGATTATTTTATATATACTTTCCGATACCTTTATCCACCTTAGATAGGAGTAGAGGGAGGCCTTTAGTATACTAAGGTCTCTGGCGTAGGTTTCCACCTTGAGAGTCCTCCCCCTAACCTCCATCCTACTCCTGGACTTTATCTGTGTATCTAGATGTTCCAATAGAATACTTTTGTATATTATCTCTGCCTCCTCCTGGGAGTCAAACTCTATCTCCAGGGAAAAGGAAAGGTCCTCCATATTATCCAACCTAGCTAGAGATTTCCAAAACCCTTAGACCCTTTACAGTTATAAGAGGTCCTATCTTTCTATCCCCTCTATAGAACTGGATGTAGAAGAGAGGTTCCTCGCCCTTGGGGTTATCCTCGAAACACATCCTGAAGGAGGAATCCTCAGAGAGGATGTTGAAATCCTTGAAGAAATCATAAAAGAGATCTTTGTAATTTAGAGTGTCGCCGTAAAACTCCATCTTTATTTTCCCCTCCCTATTTTCCACGTTTCTTCCACATACCTCCCTCTGAAGCTTTACAGAGATAAAGAGAAGTATCAATTTATTCTTTTCTATGTCGTAAAATTTTAACTTCCCTGGATTCCCCCTGTACTCCTCCACTATAATTACCTTGGGATAGTTAGCAAGTATCTCCCTAAGGGGGGTCTTACCCCTTGTCAAGGTCTTCCCCCCCAAAACCCTGGCTAGATCCTTTACAAAACTTCTAGTTCTCTGGGAGGGTTTCCTCGATGTGGTTACAACCACCTCCATCTCCCATCACATCTTATCTTGCAATAACCCTCTTAACTATCTTAGGTCTAACCTTTACAAGGATCTTGTAACTACAGTAGGGACATTTGGCCTTTAGATTTAACTCACTTGCTGGAATAACCTTGCCACAGTTAAGGCACTTATACTCTGCCATAATCCCACTTTAAAAAAATTATAGGGTATTAGCTCTCCTTGCTCTTCTTCTCTATAACCCTTCTAATTGCCTTAGTTACAATCCTACCTGCACCAGTTTCTGGGGTGTAGGCACCTCCTGCCATCTTGGCACCACACTTCTTACATACCCATATGGAGGTACCTACCCTTCTCAACTTCTGGAATCCACATACTGGACATTTGTAACTTCTCTTCTGTTTTATCTCCACATCCCTTACTCTTACCCTAATCTTTCTACCGTATCTTGGTCCAAATCTCCCTGCTGGCCCTACCTTCTTTGTGTGACTGAACCTTGCCATACCTCCCACCTTTTACAACTTCCTTAGAAGTTTAGTTTGGACGTTACCCTTTGTAAGCTTGTTTAAGTGGGCGTAGAACTCCTCCTCTATCCCACTGGGAATCTCTATTATAAATATAAGGGAGCCGTCTCCCTGCCACTCCTCCTCCTTTACAGTTCCAAAGTCACGGAGGGAGTAGTATACAGAGGAGGCGTACTCAGGTGGAACCTTAACTGCAATCTCCCTCCTCTCAAACTTAATAGGTATTATCTTCTTAAGTTCCTTCATAATGTAGGGGATCTGCTCCTCTGCAGACTTGTAGATATCTATGTTAACCCTGGCCTCCTCCAGGGCCTTCTCAATCCTCTTTGGAGGGTGAGGGGTACCAGTTTGAGGATTTATGGTGTTCCTGGCAATTATGGAGATGATCTGTTTCTTCTTCTTCTCCTTCATCTCCCTTCTCTGTTGGGCGGTAAGTTGGACAGTACCCTTGGTTATTATCTTCCTGGCAATTTCATATACATCTGTAGTTCCAAAAACCTTTTTTAAAAGACTCTCTGGGGCCTTCTCCCCCTTACTGGCATCTCGGAAGACAGTCTCAGAGGCAAGTACCTCGGACATGTCCACAGGTTGGCCTTCCTTCAACTTAGCTGCCAGGTAGGGGTCAACTAGTATTTCAAACCTCTCCCCGTGGGACTGAAACCTGGCAACTACAGCCTTATCTAAGGACACCATAACTCATCCCCTTTTAATTTATATACCTTTCGATTAAAGATAGGTTACTCCCCCTCCTTCTCCTCCTTCTCACCCTCCTCCTTTTCCTCCTCCTCAGCCTCGATAATCTCCCTGGCCTTCTTCACAAGCTCCTCTATCTTTTCACAGTCTATCTTCTCCATCATCTTGGTATCTGTTCTAATCACCGCCATGTCAACATTCTTTGGATTTAACTCCTCCTTGGAGACCTTGGATAGTGTATAGATGGCCAACTCCATAGCCTCCTCCAGGGACATGTCCTCCCTGTACCTCTCCTCCAAGATATCCATTGCAAGAGATCTACCTGCACCTATTGCAGAGGCCTTGTACTCTATCAAGGCACCACTGGGATCTGTTTCAAAGAGCCTGGAACTGTGCCTATCTATACCTGCAATAAGTAGGGATACTCCAAAGGGTCTTACACCTCCATGCTGGGTATAGACCTGCTTTATATCACAGATCCTCTTTGCAAGGGCCTCAACTGTTATAGGCTCACCGTAGGTTATCCTGTTTATCTGGGCCTCCAACCTAGCCCTCTCTATCAACACCCTTGCATCTGCAACAAGTCCAGAGGTTGCAGCCATTATGTGATCGTCTATCTGGAATATCTTCTCCACAGAGCATACCTCTATCAACTTACTTGTAACCCTTCTATCCACAGCCAGTACTACACCATCCTTACACTTAATACCTATGGCAGTTGTACCCCTTCTAACAGCCTCTCTGGCGTACTCCACCTGATACAACCTACCCTCTGGGCTGAAGACCGTTATTGCCCTGTCATACCCTGCTGCTGGAACTATCTGCATCCTTTCCCTCCCTATGAATCTCTAATGATTTAAAAAGATAATTAGGATTTATTTTTATCCTTTTCCATTATCAGTATGTTACCCTCACTTAGTTTTTTAACCTCCTCCTCACTAAGCTTCTCCTCCTTTACACCATCCCCTATAATGGCACTGTGTCCCATGGGGTCCTCTATAATGAGGGTTATATCCTCCTTCCCCCTCTTCACATCCTCTATCCTCTTTAGAACCTCCTCCCCCTTTCTCCTCTCCTCCTCATCACCCCACCTTATAAGCATCCTAACAGCGTCTTCAAGACGATTTAGAACCCCCTCTACATTGGATATGTAACCCTCGGAGGCAGGTCCAGGTCTAACTTCAAATCCTAGTTCAGGTATCCTTACATGACCTGTAGCACTTCTAACAACCCTCTTATTCAGATCCTCCTCACTAGATACTTTGAGAGTATACCTCTTAGGTTCTTTAACCTCCAGGGGGATGATATCACTTTTTCTATACTTACACTTCTCACAGATAAGGGTGGTCTCCATCACCTTACCAAAGTAGGGGATGTCCAACTGATTACTAAACACCTTCAAGGTGTTCTTTCCACCACATATTGGACAGTCCATCACGTTAACAGGTTTAACATCCTTCATAAACTTCACCCCTGAGTAATCAAAATATCGATGATGTTGGATCTAGCTATAGGTATTTTTGTTATAAATTATTTTTTGTTCAATCTCTCCTCTAGAAATCTCTTAAAATCAGATCTTATCTCTTCTAACCCCTTTAAACCCCTGGATTTCAACTCCTTGAGGAACTCCCTTCTAAGTTTTAAGATCACTTTAATATTCTCCCCCTTAACCACACCCCTCCTGATGTACTCCCCAACAACCTCCCTTGTTACCTTATCAACCCTATCCCATACCTCCTTTTTAGGATCCCTCTTTTTCCCTGTCTTGAACTTTTTACTACCTTTATTGAGTATGGTGTCAACTATCTTCTCAAAATCCATCTCCCTATGGGTGTCCACCACTATGTCAGGTCTATCCCAGGCGTACTTCTTTCCAGGTTCATCAAATTTCCTGTACATCTCCAGTATCAACTCATTTGGAACCTTCTCCCCCCTCTCTATATTCCTCTGAAGTACAACCTCCAGTGGTGCCCTTAGATAGATGATTATATAATCTTTCTCTCTTCTCCTGGCAATGTTTATCAGATCCCTCCTCCTTGAGTTGTAGTAGTTTGTATCGTCCACTATTACCGAGAACTCCTTTAGGGCACTGTCTATAAGGTAGTAGGTGGCATCCCTTATGTAACCCTCGTACTCACTCTTCCACACTGGAAAACACTCCCTTATAACATCACTCCCTATTACTAAGTTATCCACACCTCTAAGGTAGAGTTCCTTGGAGAGTCTCCTTGCAAAGGTGCTCTTTCCCACAGAGGGGAGACCTACCAGTATTATTAGCATGTTATCCCCAAAATTAGAATTATAAAAACTTGTGATAAAAATAATGATTAGTATTTAATGTTGAGATGGGAGATCATGGATGCAGTTATACTTTGTGCTGGGAGAGGTACAAGGTTACTACCCCTAACAGAAAATAGACCTAAACCTATGCTTCCAGTGGGTGGGAAACCTATACTGGAGTACATTGTGAAGAAGGTGGAAGATCTAGTGGATAATATCTACCTTGTTGTAAAGTACAGGAAGGATGTGATTATAGATTACTTCAGGGATCACCCCAAGGTAAAGTTTGTGGAGCAGGGGGAGTTAGAGGGAACTGGATATGCACTTCTAAGTGCAGGGAATTACCTGGGGGATGAGTTTTTAGTGATAAACGGGGATATCCTTTTTGAGGATGATCTAAGGGGTTTTCTACCCTATGAAAATGCCATAGGTTTAGTGGAGGTAGGAAACCCTGAAGACTTTGGGGTGGTTCTACTAGATGATGAGGGTTACGTGGTGGAGATAGAGGAGAAACCTAGGAATCCCAGGTCCAACCTGATAAATGGGGGGGTGTACAAATTCCAAAGTGATATCCTGGATATACTTGAGGATCTAGAGCCCTCGGAGAGGGGGGAGATTGAACTTACAGATGCCATAAGGATACTTATTGGGAAGAGGAGGGTAAAGGGAATAAGGTTAAAGGGGTACTGGAAGGACATAGGTAGACCTTGGGATCTACTGGAGGGTAACAGGTATATTCTTAGGGGTATAAAGAGGGAGATTAAAGGGGAGGTAGGTAGAAATGTTGTAATCGAGGGGAATGTTGTGGTGGAGGAGGGGGCTGTGATAAGGCACAACACTGTAATTGAGGGTCCTGCCCTTATAAAGTCTGGCGCTGTGGTAGGTCCTCTGGCCTATATCAGGCCCTATACTGTCCTTATGGAGGATACCTTTGTAGGGAACTCCTCAGAGATAAAGAACAGTATTGTAATGAGAGGTACAAAGATACCCCATCTATCCTACGTGGGAGACAGTATAATAGGTGAGAATTGCAACTTGGGCTGTAACACCATAACTGCAAATCTCAGATTTGACGATAGACCTGTAAAGGTGAATATAAAGGGCAAGGTTGTGGAGAGTGTTAGGAAGCTTGGGGTGATAATGGGGGATAACGTGAAGACAGGTGTTCAGGTATCCTTTATGCCTGGGGTAAAGGTTGGAAGTAACTCCTGGATAGGTGCCAACTTACTTGTAGATAGGGATGTGGAGTCAAACACCTTTGTCTACAAGATAGAGGAGAAGAGGGTGAAAAAGTTATAGATTTGTTGTGTTGGGTTTTGCACAGAACCAAAAGGTTTATATATGAGATGTTAATTCTATAATTAATGCCTGTGAAGCGGGGTGGGGTAGCCAGGCCGATCCCGCCGGGCTCATAACCCGGAGATCCGAAGTTCAAATCTTCGCCCCGCTACCATTTCTTTTTTTTTATTGTTACTAAATCTAGAGTTGGTGTCTATTTTTTAGAGGATTTATAAAAAAAGAGAGGGATTTTTTTTATTGACATGAATTCAAATTTTACATTGTGACTGCTTTTCAGATCTTTCTATTAATCCTTCTACATTTTCAGCCTGTTTGTCTATTTCTGCCATATTTTTCTTAACCTTTAGAGCTAACTTCTCCGCCCTGTAATATTCCCCCCTCTTAAATGCCTCCTCAGCCTGATTAAGTATATCCTCCATCTCTTTCACATCATACTGAGATTTTATCTGTGAAATTGTTTCTTTAATCTCATTAATCAATTTTTCAGCTTTTTCAGCCTGTTTTCTTACTTCAACTGCCTTTTCCCTGGCCTTTAGAGCTAACTCCCCTGCTTTAGAATACCCTCCATCTTTAAACGCCTCCTCAGCTTGATTAAGTATATCCTCAGCCTCTTTAATGTTATATCTAGATTTTATGTGAAAGATTATATCTCTAACATCTTTCATTATCTCTTCCACTTCTTTAGCTAACTTGCTAATTCTCTTCACTCTTTCCTTAGCCTCCAAGGCTAACGTTTTAGCTTTATATCGATATCCCCTTTTGAAAGCCTCCTCAGCCATAGATATTATATCTTCCGCCTCTTCAACATTGTACCTGGATTTTACCGCGGCAATCTCTTTTTTGGTATCCTCTATTATTTTTTCAATATTCTTTTCCTCTATTTTCCATTCAACTTTCTTTTTGGCCCATATTATCTCAAAGTCGTTCCTTATACTCAGGGATTTATCAAAACACCTAATTGCCTCCTCATACCTTCCCAACCTGGCCAGAGTTAATCCCTTTCTACTCCAGGCATCTGCACAGTTGGGATTGATTTCCAATACTTTGTCAAAGTACTCCAGGGCCTCCTCATACCTCCCCTGCTCGTAGAGGATATCTCCTTCACTGAGCCATTTTTCCACTGTCTTATCCTTACTCTTCTTTTTGAAAATTCTAAAGACCTTGGATATCAATTCATACACCTTTATTTTGATACTTTTACTATGGACATATATCTATCTACAAATATATCCCTGTAAATCCTACCATTTATAGGGGAGACATACTTAGGATGTTTAATCCTGTTCTTCAACTTTCCAGATACTATGTCCTCAAAGAGTTGATACACATCCCTGTACTTCCTCTCCACGTAGGCGCATACCCTACAGTCCCTTATAAAATACCTGGGATGTTTCTTTACAAAGTCTCCAGTCCTCCTGTTGAATACTGGTGGCCCAACCTTCACCTTGACATTTGGAAGTTCCCAGACCAGGAATTCCCAGGAGAGATAACAGGCCTCTTCATTGGCGTAAACTTCACAGTTCAATATCTGGAAGTCGTTTTCAATTAACAACTTGTTTATACTCCTCTGCAACTTCTCCATCTGGGGGTAGATAATGTCATCCACTATACTACTGTCCCTATCTATTCTCAAGGTGAGCAGGGCACCCCTGCCTCTGTGGCTTAACCTCTCTGCCACTTTTCTATGGTAGTTGTAGAAGTACTCCTTAGAGGGGTTCTCCAGGAATTGCCTGGAGTAGAATATAAATTTACAGAAGTTCTCCCTACTTAGGGCAGCTGCCACGTTTCTCTTGAGATCCACAGGGTCGTATACTACAAGGGGGTGGTCAAACTCTGGAAACTTGTAGCCCCTGTCTATCCCGTATATCTCAAAGATCTCATCTAGTACTATCTTTTCCCCAATCTTCCATCTCTGGGCATTTTTCAAAGTGTTTATAAAGCTGCCGTAGTGTATAACCAGCAACTCACATAGATAGCCAGAGAAACCCTTGGTCTTTAGATCTGAGCCGTATATCCCAATACCCTTTAAGAACTTCTTCAGGAGTCTTATATCGTTGTGGAGGGGCTTGGACTTAAGGACCCTCTTCACAAACTCGTTGTGAAGAGGTGTCCTATCTACGGCGGAGATTATCCCCTCGTTCCACCCTATCTTGTAGCAGGGTACTATGTCTATCTCGTATCTCCCTATCCTCCCTGAGACGTAGGGGTGCTCGGCGTACTCCACCCAGGAGTTGCCCCCTAAATTTTCTATGGCTCTCCTACCTACCTTCAAGATAGACTCCTTCAACACCTCCCTCTCCACACCCTTTTTAAATCTCACAAAGATATCTATATCGTAGTCGTTCCTTAGATGGGTATCTCTAGCTGTAGATCCCACCTGTACTATATCTTCCACTAAGTCCTCCAGCCCCTCCTCCTGAATGAGAGAGTATAGCTCCTCTATAATCCTCCTGGAGAGTCTCTTCAACTCCTCCTTCTCCCACTCCCTAGGTACTATGTCCTCCAGTACTTCCTTCAGTATACTGTTGATATCCTCCATATCTACCCTCTATTCCTCCTTTTCTTATTTCTAACTCTCTCGATCAACTCCTTGTACTTCTCAATATCCTCAAAATTCTTAGATCTGACATTGAGATATCTAAGGGCATTCTCCAGTAACTTTAGAGAGAGGGACTTGGGGACCATGTCGTCGTTATCTGCTATATAGTGGGCTATACAGGCGGCCAGGAGAAATATAGCTGCACACTGTTCCGTTTTCAATCTGTGGATATGGTGGGGTTTCACATCTAACTTCCTGTAAAGTTCTAGATAGGGACAGTTGTAATCCTCAGGTACTAACTCCTTATAGACGTGAACAAAGAACTGGTGAAGTTCCATAAGTTGCTCCTTATTCATCCTATCCCATCTATAATTACTTTAAGACTGGAATTAGCAATACTCCTATAAATCTAATATGGGCAAAGGTTTTTATACTACACCCCTTTTAACTATGAGTATTTATTACCAAGTAAAAAAGGTGAGAGAGTGCCAGGGACAAAACCTGTGGAGTTAGGTTCTCTAAAGGAGGGGCAGTACATAATGATAGACGACGTTCCCTGTAAGATAGTAAGTATTACAAAGTCAAAACCAGGGAAACATGGAGGGGCCAAGGCAAGGGTCACTGCAATAGGTATCTTCGAGCCCATTAAGAAGGAGTTGGTAGGTCCAACATCTTCAAAGGTAGAGGTACCTATTATAGACAGGAGGAAGGGACAGGTTCTGGCGGTAATGGGAGATACAGTACAGATAATGGATCTGGAGACCTATGAAACCTTGGAACTCCCAATTCCTGAGGATGTAGAGGGACTTGAGAGTGGTGTAGAGGTGGAGTACATAGAGGCAGTTGGGAGATACAAGATAACTAGGGTTATTGGTAAGTAATTTTTATTCTTTTTTAACTCTAAAGGCGCACATGAGGGTATTTGCCTCCTTACCACTGATAAAGGCCCTACTTACAATCCTCCTAAAGACTATTTTACAGAGCTCTTTTCTATACTCTGGGATATTTTTATTGGCGTCTACAAACTCTTCAAATAACTTTATAAGTATATCCTTCTCAAGTTTTGAGGCCTCCCTCATCTTTACAGGGAAGGGTTTTTCAAGTTTTGAGAGGTACAACTCGTAGAGTATTATGGCCACTGCATGGGAGAGGTTCATTACAGGGTACTCTGGAGAGGTGGGGATGGAGAGGAAGATATCGCAGAGGTCAAGTTCCCTGTTACTTAATCCATCGTCCTCCCTCCCAAATACCAACCCCATCTTACCCCTTAGATCTAGGTGTTTCTCTGCCAACTCCCTAGGTGTAATAGGGACTCTTTTTAGATTTCTATCTCCAGACACAACCCCCGAGGTACCTACCACCAGGTCTATATCCTCAATAGCCTCCTCCAGGGAGTTGTAGAACAGTGCCCTGTCCAGTATATCCTTGGCATGTACCGCCCTTATATAGGCCTCCTTATCCAATATACTTTTGTCCCCCACTATTCTTAACTCCCTTACTTCGAAGTTCTTCATACATCTGGCAATTGCTCCAACGTTCCCACTGTACTTGGGGTTTACCAGAATTACCACTGGTTCCATAGGATCCCTTTTTTAATTTTTCCATTTCTTATTAAAAGTAGAAAAGTTTATATTTTTGTATAGTATTACAAATTTCTCCATTAGTATTAAAAAAAGCATAAAAAATTGGTAAAAGGTGATACTTTGGATTTAAAAAAGCTGGGAATATTATTACTCTCCACTATGTTAGTACTTACGATAACCCTCAGTGGCTGCCTCTCAGAACAGACGTCTGGTAAAAATACCCTCCCATCAAGTGGTGAGAAGGAGGAGTACATCACTGTTAAAGACATGTGGGGCAGGGATGTTAAAATCAGAAGAGATGTTATTAACAAAGTTGTCTTACTTGACTTCACTGGAACCTATTTGAAGGTAATGAGAATCTGGGGCATAGATGACAAGGTAGTTGGAGTGGACAACTCCCAAAAGAAGAATGTATTTCTAAAGGTTGTATGTCCAAGGATAGAGAGTATACCAGATGTTGGAAGTACATCCAAGGGCTTGAACTACGAGGCCATCATGGCAATGAAGCCAGATGTTGTAATAATAAGAGCCTTTTCAACTAACAGGGAGAGGGAGCAGAGATATGGGGAGATAGTAGATAGGTTAAGTGAGATGGGCATTCCAGTGGTGGTACTTTTGCACCCAACATCCTACGACAAGCCCAATGTAAAGACTGTATGGCAGGAGATAGAGATACTGGGAAAGATATTTAACAGGGAGAAGGAGGCAGAGGATCTAATAAACTATCTCAACAGGTATGTAGAGTTGATCAGAAATAGGACAAAAGATATTCCAGAGGATAAGAGACCTAGGGTTCTACTCTATGCAACTCCTGACTATATGTTAGGTGCCCAGACCATCCAGTCCTACTTCTTAGAGGATATAGTCCATGGGAAGAACGTCCTTGAAAGTGGTAGGTGGATTAAAACCTCTCCAGAGGAGATCTTAAGGTTGAATCCAGATGCCATAATAGCACTTGGACATGAGGGGTATATAAGTCCAGAGGAGATATACGCTGGAAAGAATATCTTCCTAAATTGGAAGTTGTTACAGAATGTTAAAGCTATAAAGGAGAGGAAGGTTGGAAGTTTGGGAATAACAGAGTGGAGGGCTACAGTGGAGTTTCCAATAGGGTTACTTAGGGAGGCCAAGACTCTCTATCCCGAGAAATTTACAGATATAGATCCTGATAAGGAGGAGGTTAAACTTTACAGGGAGTTGTATAGGTTGGATGAGGAAGGTGTTAAGGAGGCGGTGAAGGCCCAGAGGTATAGGGGGGAAACCCATTAATTTCTTTTTTTGGTGATATCTATGGAAAGAGTGGATTTTAACTACAGGAATAAAATTTTCACTGTGATCTTTGCGGGGATCCTCCTATTTTCTACTGTAATCTTTTCCATCTCTGTAGGGGTTTATGAGATCCCATTTTTTGAAGTATTTAACGTTATAAGATATCACCTCTTAGGTGGGGAAGTACCTCCCGAGATCTACAACGCCATAGTATGGGATATAAGGATTCCTAGGGTGTTGGCAGGGATGCTTATAGGTATGGCTCTGGCCACTTCTGGAGCTGCCTATCAAGGTGTATTTAGAAATCCCCTTGTAAGTCCCTTTATACTGGGGGTCTCCTCAGGAGCTGCCTTTGGAGCTGCCCTGTCTATTGTATTTCCAATCCCTTACTCGGCACAGTTATCAGCCTTTATATTTGGAATGGTGGCAGTTTTCTGTGCCTACTCCATAGCCAAGATAAGGGGTAAAACACCTCTTGTAACCCTACTGCTGGCAGGGGTAGTCCTGGGATCCTTCTTTGACGCCCTAGTCTCAATATTTCAGTATATAGCTACCGAGGCCCAGTTAAAGGCCATAGTATTTTGGTTGATGGGAGGATTGTACCATATTGACTGGTCCCATCTCCAGATCCTTGCCTTCTCCATACCCCTGGGAATTCTTCTACTTATGGCCTACTCCTGGAAGTTGAATATACTCTCCCTGGGAGAGGAGGAGGCCAGGTCCCTTGGAATAAATACTGAAAGACTTAAGATTTTACTGATTACAGTGGCCACCTTTATAACCTCTATCTCCGTTTCAGTTGCAGGGATTATAGGCTGGGTAGGTTTGATGATTCCCCATGCAGCCCGTCTTATTATAGGTCCTGATCACAGGTTCCTCATCCCCCTCTCTGCAATTATGGGTGGTATCTTTCTCATACTCTGTGACACCATTGCAAGGACTCTCACCACTGGAGAGATCCCACTGGGTATTGTAACCTCCCTCCTGGGAACACCCTACCTTATATATCTCCTGAGATCTAGGAAGGATCAATTCTTTGGAGGGGAGTAAGTTATGATAGAGGTTCAAAACCTTCACTTTGCCTACAGTGGAGACAACTACATCTTGGAGGATGTATCCTTTAAGGTGGAGAGGGGAGAACTATGTGGAGTATTTGGGCCTAACGGTGCTGGAAAATCCACACTTTTCAAGTGTATTATAGGTTTCTTAAAACCTAAAAAAGGTAGGGTATACGTGAATGGGAGGGATATTACAGAGATGCCCATGGAGGAGGTTGCAAAGTTGATAGCCTACGTACCTCAGGAACATAGACCACCCTTCCCCTATCTAGTTAAGGAGATGGTGTTGATGGGAAGAACTCCCCATCTAGGAGGCATATTTGGGCCTAAAAAGAGGGATATAGAGAAAGTTATAGAGGCCATGGAGGTTGTTGGTATTACCCATCTTGCTGATAAACCCTATACAGAGTTAAGTGGTGGACAGAGGCAGTTAGTACTGTTGGCAAGGGCGCTGGCACAGGAGACTGGAGTGATGGTTCTAGATGAACCTACTTCGGCGTTAGACTTTAGAAATCAATTGAGAATATGGGAAACCTTGAAAAAACTTACAAAAGATGGTATGTCAGTTGTTGTAAGTGTTCACGATCCCAACCATATGCTCTGGTTCTGTGACAGGGTGGTGGTACTCCACAGGGGAAGAATTATTGCCAGTGGAAAGCCCTCCGAGGTAATAACCGAGGAGATACTAAGTACCCTCTACGGAAACATCTGTAAGGTAGGATTTAGATGGGATAAAGGTGGTGCTACCAGATACTACTTTTTAGGCTTAACAACCTGGAACTCCAACACTATACCCTCATCCATGGGGTAGTACTTCTCCAACTTTAACTTTACACACTCCTCAACACTTTTAAAACCCTCCCCATCTACATAGGTTGGAGCGTTCTTACCCCCAAATATCATAGGGGCGATATATACACTGACCTTATCTACCAGACCCTCCTTGAACATGCTCCAGTTTAAAGTACCTCCTCCCTCCAAGAGTATACTCCTTATACCCTTTTTGTAGAGTATCTCCATTAACTTCCTTAGATCCACCTTATCTCCATCAGTTTCCACAATCTCCACATGTTCCAACTTCTTCAAGGCCTTAATCTTCTCCTCCTTCTCCCTGGTCATCTTGGAGGTTGTGGCTATTATGGTTTTAGCCTCATTGTTCAACACCCTGGCGTTAAGAGGGATCCTCAATTTACTGTCTACAACTATCCTCACAGGGTTTTTCTTTGGAGTTACATCAATCTTATGAACAGTTAGCCTTGGATCGTCCTTGAGCACCGTCCCTATACCTACCATTATACCCTCTACCATGGCTCTTAACCTATGGACCCTCTTTAAATCCTCAGGCCCAGAGATCCTTGAGTCGTTATTTACAGTGGCTAACTTTCCATCTAGGGACATTCCAACGTTGGATATGACGTAGGGTTTTGGAGTGGGATCCATGGGATCACCAGTCTTCGAAGAGGTAATCCTCACAGTTCTTAAGGATGTAGTTGTAGAGGCTCTCTATATCTTTCAGCCCCATGGTGTATCTCATTATATCCCTTCTAAAGGATCTGTTTACCTTTATCCTCTTGGACTCAAACTCCACTATGATCTCCTTGGCGTACTGGCGTCCAGCCCTGTCAAAGTCTGTAAGTAGTATAACCTCCCTAATTCCCTCCTCTACCAGTACATCTACAACCTGGTAGATAGGCACCTTGGAGATAGGGATGATTATACCTTCCACCCCTAACTTCCTAAGGGACTGAACATCCCTCTTCCCCTCTACTATTATAGGTATCCCTAAACTGTTCTCGTACTTTAACTCCTCTATAACCTCTATAAGTTTTGAGAGATATGGATTCCTCTTCATAGGGATCGAGGTTTTTTATAGAACTATTACCTTAATGATATTTAAAATTAAAAAATAGAGGTGTCTTTAATGTCAAAAACTAGACTTGGCCTAGAAGAAAATATTGAAGGTGTACTCTGCTATTTACTAGAAGAGATTACTGGTATCTTGTTTCTAGTGTTGGAGAGGGAAAATGACTTTATTAAATTTCATGCAATGCAATCTATTGTGACCTTCCTAACTTTAAGGATAGTAAAAGTAGTAACGGTACATATACCATTTATTGGGGGCCCAATAACTTTAATGATAACCCTTATAGAAATAGCCCTGTGGATACTAGGTATCTGTAAAGCGTATCAGGGTGAGAGATATAAGTTCCCAATCTTTGGAGACATTGCAGAGGAGTTACTTAAAAAATTTAATATTTAACTGGAATCCTCTTCCTCAACAGTTTTAACCCAGGGGTGGGATTTTATCCTATCTATCTGCCTTAAGATCTCCCTGTCTTTTTTGATATTTTCAACAACTTCCCTGATTGTCTCTAGATTCTTCTCTTCCAGTTCTTTCATCTTATTTTCTTCCTCTTTATCTAATTCTCCTTCTAACTCCTTTTTCCAGTAGAGCTCAGCCCAGAGATCGTAGTCAATGGGTTTTAAGTATTTGGAGATGGAATATAGAAGGTACTCCTTTGGTTCTGGATATAATTTATCCTCATGGAATTTTTCTTTGAAGTATAGCTCATAGACTAGGGAGTCGATTATTTCCCTATCTATAAACTCTATAAGTTCCCTCTCTTTCTTTCTTCTCTCCTCTGTTGCATTTAGGAAGAGCATGTAATTGGCTAGGGTGATGAAGGGTTGTTGGGTTGGTGGGAGTCGGATAGGCAATTTTTCTAAATAATACTTCTTGTACCTATAGGTTTTATCTCCTAGACCTCCTCCACTATAAAAAGCTTTAAATATAAACCCCAAAGGTTTAGAATTCAATAGTAGCAATAAATTTTTATTTACATCTTTTCCTGTCATTAAAAAGCATGTAGCCTCTTGGTAGAAATACCCATTATCAAAATAAAAACCTGGCTTTCTAACAATTTCCTGCCATATTATTTTAGGTTTTTTAAATTCTGGATAATAGGCTATCTGGTCTTGGGTTTCAAACCACTTATTAGATGTTTTTTTTCTATGACCAGGTTTTCCATCTTGAAGTAACCTCTCTCCAAAGCTACTTAAATATTCTTTAATAGCAGGGTATTTTTCTATATCTATTTTTAATGCTGGAAAGGTACAAATTATCCATTTTCTGTCCCACTTCACATAATACCTTCCAATGTCCCTTCCTCTAAGGACAGGTTTAATTAATTCCTCACTTTTTGGGTCTTCTTCAATTAATTTTTTCCTTGTTTCTTCATCAATAATAAACGCTTTATTAAAACCAGTAGTTATACCACGGTATATTTTAACATCTAAATCCTTTAAAGGCACTCCAACATCCTCTATCCACTCTTTTATTTCCAAAATTTCTGGCCTATAAAGACTCCATATCTCAGCATCTTTTAGGGTGTTCACATCCAAATAGAATCCAATCTTTTTTATGTTATTTATCAGATCCTCTACAGAATGAGGCTGGGCAACAAATATCTTGTAATTATCAGCTACTGGAGACTTCTTACAGACTAAAATACATACATCAACCGTCGGATCGGAAAATACCTTCACTCCTCTAAAATCAACTATTTGGTTAATAACGGTATTGTTTATTAAGAATTTTCTTAATTTCTTTGCATATTTGGCTCTTAACCATTTGTTGGATACTATATAACTAAAATACCCGTTGTTATGAAGTGTTTGAATAGATCTCTCGATGAAATAGACAAAAATATCTGCTCTACCTTCAAAAGTTTCATAAAGACATGACAGAATTGGCTTAATCTCTTTGATTTTCTCCTGTCTTACATAAGGTGGATTCCCTATTATAATATCAAAACCCCTTTCCTCCTTAGGTTTTTCCAAATCAAAAACTTCATAGAACTCAAAGCCCCAGTGGAAGGGTTTCAAATTTAAAAACTCCTCCTTGGAGATCTTAACCCCCTTAGCCTTCAACATATTGTAGAACTTCTCATTTAAGAACTCCCTCCCTTTCTCCAACTCTCTATTTAATTTCTCCTTTAATTTTACAGCCTCGTGAGATGGTAGGGTCTTAAACTCCCTTATCTTTTTAGCCAGGTTTTTAAGCCATTCCACCTTACTAATTCCCAACCAGGAGTCTAAAGTTTTATGAGCTATAAAGTCCAAATCCACATCCTCAATGTCCACATATCCAATGAGGCTGTTACCTACCATTAAGTTGTAGTCTAGATTTGGCAGTGTTTCAATCCTTTTACCCTCAATACTTTTAGGGTCAACCTGGGATATCAGCCAGAGCCAAAACCTTAACTTGGCGATCTCAACTGCCCCCTCCATTAAGTCTACTCCGTAGAGGTTGTTTATAATTATCTGCCTAACTATGTAGTAATTCCTTGTTGGAGATTTTTCCATCTCTTCTAGAATCTTTTTAACATCTCTATCTTCACCTAGATGCTCCTCCAAAATTTTCAAAACCCTAGTGTACAGCCCAAGTAGGATATCTCCGGCGGCGATTAAAAAACTCCCTGAACCACAGGCGTTATCACAGATCCTTAACTTTGTTAACACTTCAAAGTAGAGGTACTTTAATATCTCCAGTTCCTCCCTGCTAAAATCCTCCTTATTAAAGAGGTTGTCAAATAGGGCCTCCCCTTTACTACCAAACCTCTCCCCTAATTTGTCTCTGATATAGGGGTAGATGGTATTCATGGAGATGTAGTTGGTGATCTCCTCAGGGGTGTAGTAGGCGCCTATTTTCTTCCTACCATATCTTAGCTCTCTCCTCACAGTCTGAATATCCTCCAACTTTATCTTTCCCAGTCCTATCTGTTCCAGGGAGACTACAAACTTCTCGTAGATATGTCCAATAACCTCAGGTGTTAAATCTCCAACAACATCCTCCTCCTCTGGAAGCTCCTCTCCAATTATCCAGTTGTAGTTGTTAAGGACATTGAGGATCAACTCTTTTATCCCAGAGATTCTGATCTTTCTCTCTGGGATACCTTCAAACTTCTCCTCGATGAACAACCCTCCATTTAAACAGGGTGAAAGGATGGAGAACCTCTCCCCTCCAACCTCAAACTCCTCTGAGATAAAACCCCTCTCGTTAGTCTTTCCTAGAACGTCGAAAAATATCCTGTTGAGAAAATCCTGTAGCTCCTTATCATTAAGTTGATTACAGATCCACTGGAAGAACTCCCTTGTATTCCTCCTGTCTAGGACCCACTCCATCCCCCCGCTCTTTATCTTTATAAGCTTCAACTGGGCCAGGAAGTAGAAGAAGATAAGTCTGTCGATAAAACGTTGAACAACGAGAAGTTTGTTTCTATCCTCCTTCAACTCCCTTATACTTTTGGCCATTAGGATCCTATGCTCCCACAACTCCCAGTAGAACTTCTCTACAATATCCCTGATATCAAAGAGGATATTCATGTTGTCAGGGGAGAATTTCCTTAGCTTATCCTCTCTACTTTTCCTGTAGTCTTTCCTCATGTTGGGCGAGTAGTAGAACCACTTAATCTCACCTATCCTTCTAAAGACTTTTAACTTCCCTGTAGATGGAAAGTAAAACCAGATATAGTTAACCTTTAAGGGTAGTAACTTCTTCCTTATCCTCTCAACCTCCTCCCTGGAGGAAACCTCCACATAGGCCAGCATATTCTCCTGGTCAACTAGCACCCCCTCAACATCCTCCAGCGGGATGGCCCTTTTAAAGAATCCCTTTCTCTTCAAATAATCCAGGTTATACTTTACCAAATTATCACCCTTATGTGTATTTCAGTATGGCCAAAATCTCAGGTTCATCTAGAACTCTTTGATGTCCTCTACTCTTTAACTGCTCTACTTTACTCTCTAACTTCCTTATCTCCCCCTCCCTCCTCCAAGGTGGAGTTTTCTCAATCTTTTTCAGGGCTTTTAAAATGTCCTCCTTCTCCCTCCTTGGGAGGGTGGATATATCAACATCTCTAAATATCTTCTTCAACCTCTCCATTCCCTCTAGTATCCTCTCTATCTCCCTGGTGATCCTGTCCCTATCTCTATAACTTATCTTCAGAAACTCCCTGTCCATCTCTAAACACTTTTCCGCTACTAAACTCTTTATCTCCTCCAACTCCTCCCTACTTATTTTCCCCTCCGCCACCTTATCAGAAAAGGTCAAATCACCCAGGGTATAGATGGATCCTCTATACTTAAAAACAACAAAGTATCTCTCCCTCCCCACCCTCTTCAGGGAGGTGAATATGGGTTTTCCATATGTCCTGGCCCGGGATTCAACAGTTTCCTCCGAGATGTTCCAGAACTTTATAAAATCTCTCAGTGCCCTGTCCTCCTTTGAGAGTGTAGGAGGTAATCTCATACCAAGTTCTAGAGGGTCCTTACTTGCCAGCATACACTTGTACTCCCTTATCAGCTCCACAGTTCTCCTTCTATTCTTTTCAGATATCTCTTCTAACTTACCTCTCTCCATAGCCCAGATAAGGAAGTCCAGACCAATAGTTGAGATTATAATCTCTATCCTTTCGGCAAGTCTCTCACAGAGTTCCAACTCCTTATCAATCCTTTCATCAGGTACAAAGTTGTATATTGTAATCTTCTTAGGGTTGTTTATCCTTATAGCCCTTCCAGCCCTTTGGATAAGTCGGACAGGGTTGTAAGGGAGGTCGAAATTTATAACTACATCGGCCCTAGGTAGATTGACACCTTCACTTAACACGTCTGTAGTAACGAGGATGTCAAATTTACCCTCGTTAAACTCCCTCTCTACCCTTTCTTTCTTATTGGAGGAATCCTCTCCACCGTAGATAACTTTGAACTTAAACTTCCCATGCCTTTCAAGTCTCTTCCCTATGTAGATCACTGTATCCTTTGACTCAGAGAATACAATCGTTGGCTTCTTCTCCCTTTCAAGGATCTCAAGGAGTTTATTTATCTTCTCATCTCTCTCCTCAAGATTTTCAATACCCTCAATACTGTCTAACATCCTCCTACTGGTATCTATATCCTCCTCAATCCTCTTCAGGACTTCTTCCCTCTTTGAATCTGGAAGGGAGAGAAATGTATTTTTTATATTCTCCAGCCTACTCTTGCTGAATAATGTGGTGTCTTCCCAGTATCCCGGATTAACAGCAACCTTCCTGAGGAATGCCAGAAGGAATCTATTTCTCCTGTAAAAATTTTCCAAGCTTACCTTAAATGCCATTATACTACTTTCAAGCCTCTTGTAAAGTCTCCACTTATACCACCATATCAGGTTCTTGTCCTCCCTATATACTCCCTCCCACAGCTTCGTATACTCATAGTTAACCTGGCTTAGAAAGGGTATAACTTCATCGAAGATCTTACTTGCAATTTCCTCGTCGTACCTGTAGTTAACAGGGACTACATCTGGCTCCTCTATATCCTCGACACCTGCAATTTTTTTAAGATCCTCCTTGAAGTAAAGTGGGAGGTCTGGCCACTCTATCCTTACGGAAAACACCTTTATCAATTCATTTAACTTCTTAATGGTCTCCTGGGTTATACTTCCTTTTTTAATATCCCTTTCCACCTCCTTCATTTTGGCAAGGATACCTTCCGATTCAAACCTCTCCTTGTATCTCCCCTTAACAAAAAGTTTTACTAGATCTATGAAATCGAGAAGGGAGATATTTATCGGTGTGGCGGTGATGAGAAGTACATGGGACTCTGGGTTGACCTTTACTATGTTTTCTAAGTTCCCCCTTCTATTGGACTTTGGTCTTGAAACCCTGAAGTGGTGGGCCTCATCTACCACAATTAGATCAACACCTGTATATCTCTCGTAGTCGAAATCCCCCTTCTGAAGTTTACCCCTTGACAGTAGTTCAACATCCCCCTCTTTTAGTCCAACCTTCTCCAGGGTTTTCTTCCAGTGCTCCCTTAATACTGGAGGATGGATAATCAAAACCCTCTTACCCAACTCCTTGTAGTACTTTGCTACCATACACCCAACGTCAGTTTTACCTAAGCCAAAGGAGTTGGCCAGGATACATCCACCGTATCTATTTAACTTGTCTATACAGAGGTAGTAACTCATATACTGAAACTCTGCCAGATAGGAGAGGTCTGCACTTATATTCTTAACAAGGTAGCCTTTATTGAGGATCCTTATTAGGTTTGCTATAAAATCCCTTGGATGTAGGTAGATAGCCTCAGAGGTGGAGGCCTTTCCAATTACATCTATTACCTCTAAATCCTCCACTCTATCTGTGGATCTCTTCCATATCTCCTCAAAAAAACTCCCTATAGAGATCCCTATCCTCAAAGGTTAATGCAGATACAGGGACTATCAACTCGATATTTCTCTCCAACCCACCTCTAGTTAAATTTGCAGAACCTGCCCATATCTCTATTTCATCTCCAATCTCAAAGAGGTATAATTTTATATGGAAGTTTCTATCTAGGAACACTCTGAAGTCAAACCTCCCACTGTTGTACAACTCCCTTAGAAAGTTAAAGGCCTCACTGTTAAGCACTGCTCCATCACTTTTCAAGGCCTCCAAAACTTCCTTGGTAGTCCTTCTAGTTTCTGGCCCCATTACAAGTTTAAACTCCTTAAGAAGTCCTCTCTCATATAACTTTTTAAGTTCTGGATATAACTTCTGAAAACCCTCAAAAAAGAAAAATCCAACAGCGATTTTAAAGGAGATCTCCTGATCTTTCTCAATAGCCCTGTTGATCCTCTCCTTGAAAAGGTCTAAAACACTTTTCTCACGGGGGAATATACCAGCTAAGTTGTCAACGATATACCCCCTCAACTTTCCACCTTAAAAATTAGTAAAAAAGTGTGAAAATTAAAATTAAAAAAATAAAAAAGTAATTAGAGTATTCCAAGGTACATCTTTGTCTCCCAGTCTGTAACTGCAGTTCTGAAACTGTCCCACTCGGCAGTTTTAATCTCCATGAAGTTCTCGTATATGTGGTCTCCCAGTGCCTTCTTCAGCACTGTATCATTTTCCAGCTCGTCAAGTGCCTCCTTTAAGTTAGAGGGTACAGCCTCAATACCTAACTCCTTCTTCTCCTTCTCACTCATCTTGAATATATTCCTCTCCACAGGCTCTGGTGGTGTTAACTTCTTCTTTATTCCATCTAGACCAGCTGCCAGCATCACTGTAAATGCCAGGTATGGGTTACAGGATGGATCTGGTGCCCTGAACTCGATCCTTGTACCTTTACCCCTTATGGCAGGTACCCTTATTATGGCACTTCTGTTCTTGTTTGCCCAGGCTATGTTTACAGGGGCCTCGTAACCTGGGACCAACCTCTTGTAGGAGTTAACTGTTGGGTTTGTTACTGCAACTATGGCCCTGGCATGCTCCAGGATACCTGCTATATAACTTAAACAGGTTTCACTTAACTGATATGGCCCATTTTCATCGTAGAAGGAGGGCTTCCCATCTAACCATAGACTCTGGTGGCAGTGCATACCGTTACCGTTCATACCGTAGAAGGGTTTTGGCATGAAGGTTGCTATCAACCCATGTTTCTTTGCAATCATCTTTACAGTGGTTTTAAAGGTAATTACACTGTCTGCAGTTTTCAGGGCGTTGTCAAACTTGAAATCTACCTCATGTTGTCCAGGGGCTACCTCGTGGTGGGAGGCCTCTACGTGGAAGCCTAGGTTCTCAAGGGCTAGTACTATATCCCTTCTAATATCTGGGGCCTCGTCCAGGGGCTCCATATCGAAGTATCCTCCAATGTCTGCAGGGATCATCCTATGTGGGTTGTGGGGATCAGGTTTTACCAGGAAGAACTCTGGTTCAGGACCTACGAAGTACTCCCCATTTAGATCCTCCTTCAACTGGTTCAATATCCTCTTGAGGCAACCCCTTGGATCTCCCTCAAAGGGTTTCCCCTCTGGTGTATAGACGTCACAGATAACCCTTGCAACAGACTTCTCTGTAGGTCTCCAGGGTAGAACAGAGAGTGTAGATAGATCAGGTTTTAACAGCATATCTGAGTGCTCTATTGGAACGAAACCTTTAATTGAGGAACCGTCGAAGTATACACCCTCTGTAAATATCTCCCTTAACTCCTCAAGACCCTTCTCCCCAGCCTTTACAGGATAGGCCACGTTCTTGGGGGCACCTAGGATGTCCACAAACTGGAACCTTATAAACTTAACGTCGTTAGTTTTTATGTATTCAAGGGCCTTTTCAAGTAGATCCATTATCTACACCCCTCCTCTTTGTCGGAAATATCTTTCCCCCCTATGTCTATAAATAATTTACGGTAAGGTGGGATTATGAGATTTCTAATTCTAGATGGATACACAGATGAACCTGCAGGGTTAGGGGTGCCACCCTATATAGGCACATACCCTAGATACGCTGCCGGAGTGCTCTACCACTACGGATACAGGGATGTTCACTACATTACAATAGACAAGTTAAGGGAGGAGTTAAAAAAGGGATATAATTTAAACAAGTTCGATGTTGTAATAGTTATATGTGGCTCCCATACACCTGGAAAGTATCTAAATGCCACACCTGCCACCTTGAAGGAGATTGTCTCCATACTCTACAACTATCAGGGTATTAAGATCCTGGGAGGTCCTGCAGGGACGAGATTTGGTTCCTCCATGGAAGGGGGTACCTTAAAGGATGAGGAGAAGTATAAATCATTTTTCCATCTCGTTGCAGAAGGGGACCTTGAGATGCTCCTCTCTGACCTTATAGAGAACAGATTCAACCTTGAGAAGGTAGACAGGGAGTACCGTAAACTTAGGGATTACAGAGATATAAGGGAGTTTGCAGTAAAGGGGGCCAGGATAGTGAGGGAGCACCCCTATTATCCCTATGTTGTTGCAGAGATAGAGACCTACAGGGGATGTTCAAGGTATTTAAGTGGAGGATGTTCCTTCTGTACAGAGCCTAGACGTTTTGGTGCTCCCAAGTTCAGGGAGGAGAGGGACATAGTGGAGGAGATTGAGGCGTTGTACAATCAAGGTGTTAGATACTTCAGACTAGGTAGACAACCCTGTATATTCTCCTACAAGTCCCTGGAGAGTGAGAGGGAGGAGGTGCCAAAACCTAACGTTGAGGCTATAGAGAGATTATTCAAGGGGATCTGGAGTAGGACTAGGCCAAAGGTACTCCATATAGACAACGCCAATCCCGCAGTAATAGCAAGACATGAAGAGAAGAGTAGGGAGGTTGCCAAGATACTGGTAAGGTACTGTACCAGTGGAAATGTGGCTGCCTTTGGTGTTGAAAGCTTCGACGAGAAGGTAATCAGGATGAACAACCTCTTAACAACCCCAGAGGATGTCCTTAAGGCTGTGGAGATACTTAACGAGATTGGAGGTAGGAGGGGTCCAAGTGGCCTCCCCTATCTACTTCCAGGTATAAATCTACTCTTTGGGTTAAAGGGAGAGTCCAAGAGGACCTTCAAGATAAACTACCAGTATCTGAAGGAGATATACGACAGGGGTTTGATGTTACGAAGGATAAATATAAGACAGGTGGTACCCTACTACGGCACCAACATAGATATGAAAGATATTAAAAAGGCGATGAAGAGGAAGAAGCTATTTCTAAGTTTTAAGGAGAAGGTGAGGGAGGAGATAGATAAACCTATGTTGAAGAGGGTAATTCCCAGGGGTACTATCTTAAGGGATGTACTGTTAGAGGTGAGGGAGAAAAACCTATACTTTGGCAGACAACTTGGCACCTACCCTATACTGGTAGGTATAAAAGGGGAGGGTCTAAACCTTAGAACCTTCGTAGATGTGAAGGTGGTAGATTACGGTAGAAGGTCCATAACTGGTGTAGTGGTAAGTTAAGACAATCTTTTAGATATCTCCCACTCAATCTTTTTTAAGACCAATCTAAGGGGCATGTTAAGATCCTCTGCTATCCTCTTCACATCCTCGTACTCAGGCTTTACATTTATTAATCTATCCTTATAGTAGGATACCTTGACTCTACACCTGTAGGATCTACCCTCTATACTGATGTTCCATACCTCAATTCTACGCTCCGCCTTTATCCTCTCCACCTCTTTTATCCTCACCCCCAAGGTTCCAGTTTCCTCCATAAGTGTTTCCACCATCTTTTCTAGATTTCCATAGTCTGTAATCACGGTGATAACATAGGTAGGTCTATTCTTCTTCCCTATACCGTTTACAACGAAGACCTCCCTGGCACCCCTCTTAAACAGTGTCTCGTATAGGTGTCCAACAACCTCACCTGGTATATCATCTACATTTGTTTCAAGGACTACAATTCCCTCCCCCTTCTCATCCACCTCCCCCTCAACTACTCTGAGGATGTTGGGAATATCCTCCAAACTCTTAGAGCCCCCTCCATATCCCACCTTTAAAGGTACCATCTCTGGGTAGCTGTCAAATATTTTATCTACGATGTTGGCCAGTATTGCTATACCTGTAGGTGTTGTATGCTCAAAGTTAGAGGTGTAAGGAGTATTGGTGTACTTAATTCTATATTTACAGAGTATCTCCAGAGTACTTGGGGCTGGTACAGGGAGTATACCATGCTCCCCCTGAATATACCCCCCTCCCAGTACTGGAGGTGTAGAGTATACCTTTCCATCTAGGTATCCATGTCTCTCAAGTAGTGTGACACATCCAAGAATATCGAAGATAGTGTCAAGGGAGGAGATCTCGTGGAGATGAATATTATGACTCCCATGTACCTTCATCTCTGCAGATATAAGATCCTCCAGGATGTTCAGGGATAGATCCCTTACCCTCCCTGAGAGTTCCAACCTATTTATCACCTTCTCCATGGCCCCTTTCAGATCCTGGGGATTTTTCAACCTATCCTCTACTATCTCCATATAAAGTCTTTTAGCCCTAATTCCCTTTATCCTCTCCTCCCTAATTTCCACCTTAAACCTTTCACAGTTGTCCAACTCCTCTATAACCTGGGCTATTTTATACACCGTCTCAAGATCTCCAGTGAGATCTATAAGTGCAGAGAGTAGCATATCCCCAGAGATGCCTGATATCTTAGGATCTATAAGTAGTACCTTCATCCTATCCCAGATTCTTACTCACTTTTCAGGGCCTTGACTGGGTCTAAATTTGCAGCCTTGTAGGCAGGGTATAGGGATGCAACTACAGAGATTCCAACTCCAAATAAAAACCCTAGTAGTGAATAGACTAAACCCTCCAAAGTTATATAGGAGTTTAGCAGGTAGTGAACCACTAGATAGCCTAATATTAAGCTTAATAAAACCCCTAGAACACTGCCAATAACACCTAGGATCAGGGATTCACATAGAAAGAGCATTAGAATATCCCTTTTAGACGCCCCTATACTTTTCATAATTCCAATCTCCCTGGTCCTCTCAACTGTACTCATTAACATTATGTTACCAATTCCAACCCCTGCAACTAAAAGGGATATCCCTCCTATACCCATTAAAAAGAGGGAGAGTTTATCTATAATATTCTCCATAGACTTAAGGATCTTATCCATAGAGTGGACTATGACTTTTCTCTCCTTCTTATTCATTATCCTCTCTATTTCCCTTTTTACTTTCTCTATCTCTCCTCTATCTTTCACATAGATTACAAGGAAGGAGTAATTGTCGCCGTAGAACCTCCTGTGGGTCTTCTGAGATAGGATGATGGAGTTAGAGGATATTATAAAAAAGGAGCTGTTGTAAATACCAGCTATTCTAAAGGAGGTGTTCCTTAGGATTATCCTGTCCCCAACTTCTAGATGGTGGTTCCTGGCGAAGATACTATCTACGTATACCTTTGTATCTCCCAACTTGCCCTGGGTTTCCAGATTCAAGTACCTTATCTGGTCCTTCCTTACACCGTATATCTTTGTATAGCTCTTTTTATTTTCTCCCCTGATATACACTAAATCAGTTTTTAAAGATATGGGGATTACAGTATACCTTAGTTTCTTTAATTTGTCCACGTCCCTCTTTGTGAAGTACAGGTATCCCTCTTCAGGGTTGGGGTAGACCAGGACAAAATCTGCCAAACCTTCAAAGTTCTCAAGTACTATATGCTTCAGGGCACTTCCTAGAATGCCCAGGGAGGAGATGGTCATAACACCTATAATAATACCTAGTAAGGCCAAGGTACTTCTTAAGATATGTCTCCTTAGATTCCTCTCTGCCATCTTGAGGTACATGGTTTCACTGTCTCACTATCCTCCCATCCCGCAGATAGATAATCCTGTGGGCGTGCTCCGCCACAGATCTGTCGTGGGTAACTACTACAACAGTTTTTCCCTCCCTGTTCAACCTCTTTAACAACTTCAATATCTTCTCTCCAGTTTTTGAGTCTAGACTCCCTGTAGGTTCGTCACATAGTAGAATTGGAGGGTTGTTTGCCAGTGCCCTTGCTATGGCAACCCTCTGCTGCTGTCCTCCACTTAACTGATTGGGATAGTGGTTTGCAAATCTCTCATCTAACTCCGCCATCCTTAAACATCTCAGGGCCCTCTCCCTCCTCTCCCTCTCAGATAGCCTGTTTCTATACTTGAATATCAGGGGGAGTTCAACGTTCTCCAGTGCAGTTAAAAGGGGTATAAGGTTGAACTGTTGAAATACAAATCCAATCTTATCCCTTCTAATCTCTGTTAACTTATCCTCCTCTAGATGGCTGGTCTTTATACCATCTATATACACCTCTCCACTGTCAGGCCTATCTAGACATCCCATAATATTTAACAGTGTAGACTTCCCACTTCCACTAGGCCCCATAACTGCCACAAATTCCCCACTCCCTATCTTTAAGTTTATACTCCTCAGGGCGTAGATTACCTCACCTCCTACCCTGTAGGTCTTTGTCACATCCCTAAGCTCTATCATTTAGACCCCTTTCCTAAAAATACCCTGTAGAGTAAAAAAAGAACTCCAAGGAGGAATAGCCCCCCAAATATAAGGGGGATGTATTCACCCTCCCTCTTCCCAGAGATGTAGATATCCATACCCCTGACACTTATATTCCTCTCCACCTTAACCACTCTGTTGTTCTCCTCACGGTACTGTATAACCACTGGTATAACATCTGTCTCATTTATCACCTTGGCGTGAAGTTCAAAACTTCCGTAGTCGTTAGGTTCCAAGGTACCTATAAAGTAATTCTCATAGGGTTTCATTGGGATTACATATTCTGTTTTCTTAAGGGATATCAACACACCTCTAGCCCTCCCTGTTCCCAGGTTGGATAGGTCCCCAGTTATAATTAGGTCACCTGTTCCCTCTACATTTACACCTGTTAACACCAACTCTGCCTTTCCAATTACATCCACAGCTATATTTCTCTCTATCTCCTTTCCCTCAAAGATCACCTTCACAGGGATCTCCTTAATACCCCCCTCCTCCATCTTTAGGGTAAATGTTATATTCCTAACCTCCCCCTTTCTAAGGAATAGACTTTTCTTGTTGTTTCCTATGTAGTACCTCCCCACCATTACAGTGAATCTGGTGTCTCTGTAGTTGTTTTTAAGGGTAAGTGTAAAGTTAGTTATCTCTCCAAGGGGAAGAAGGGGATTCTTCACCTCTATCTCCACGGCATCACTTGGAATGATCTTGAATACTAAATTTCCCCTCTCCTCCACCTTTCTCTGATTTTTATAGGTATAGGTTACAGTCTTTGAATGTATACTTTCACTTTCACTTTTCTCCACCAGTTGGAGGTTGTTGTAGGGAGTGCTGTATTGAAGTATGTAGGGTAGTTTTGCCATCCCAGTACCTACCCCATAGACCTTTACCTCTATTGCCTTCCCCTCACCAGGTTTTATATAGGGGATGTACCCCTCGGAAAGGGCGTATATATTCTCTCCCTCTTCAAACCTTATCTTTACATCCTGAGCTGTCCCTGTACCCTCATTCTTTATCACTATATAGATTCTATTCATCCCCTCCTCAATTAGAGGTGTGTACTCCAGTGTCAAAGCTGGTTTTCCCCTCACTGGAATCTCAAATACTCTATTGTTTGAGTACTTTTTCCCATCCCTTGTATAGTTACAGTAGACTACCACCTTGTAGTCTCCTGAAGGGGTGCCCTCCTTAATATGTATGAAAAAGTGCCCTACATCTATTACACCCTCAGGTAGATATCCAATGTAATCCTTCCCCTTGAGAATCTCAATATACTGGCTACCTACTCCGTAAGGGTAAATACCAACAACACTGTTGTTCATCTCCTCCTCCGCCTGGATTACAACCCACAGGTCGTAGGTCTTTCCAGGCTCCAGGTACTCATTTTTATAGTCAAAGTTTACAAATTCCACCCCGTATACAGGAATACTGAAAATAAGAAATAAAAATAGAAAAAAGAACCCTCTCATAACTTCACCTTAGGGTAGACGTCATGCCCTATAATAATCTGTGGATAAGGTATAACACTGTGGGTATTAGTGCAACGATAAATGCCCTGTTTAGATCCAAATTTCTGGCATACTTTATTCCATAGGTCCATAGAACTAAGTTCCAGAGGAGAACTGCAATTTCAATTAAGGCCATGGTGTATTTCATAGTCTTTGGAAGTATAGAGGCGAGGATCTCCCTTGCAACTTCAGGGTTCTTCAACTGCTCCATTGTTAGTGTAGGTAACTCTACACCTGAGAGGAAGTAGTAACTTATGAATATGGTGAGCAACACTCCTACAATGTTTGGAAAGAAACCGTAACCTATAAACTCCAAGGTCCTCTTAAAAGGACCTTCCCCCTTAAACAGTGCAGAAATCAGGTGCATTATCCCTGCCACCAGCACCCATTCTATAAACCCACCTAGGAAGGAGGTCAACAGGGTAAATACTAGAAACATAGATAGAAGTTCTTGCATATCTGGGGGAAAGATGTTGGCTATTACAGAAAATTTGTAATATGCATGGATGGCACTAAGTACTGAGAGGGTTAGAACAATTAGGAAAGGGGGTAGAAGGGAGGGTTCTCTAGTGGAGAGCTCTCTAAAAAATTTATCTGGATTTAGAATTAGATCTTTTATGTCCATCTTTTCCCTCTATTTTTAATTAAAGATAAAAATAGTAAGTTATGTTAATGTTTTTATAGTTTCCTATCTCCATACCATTGATGATAGTTACCCTCCACATAACCCCTTATATCTTCCGAGGAGAGTCCATTGATATAGGAGTATATGGAGATTCCTCCGGCACCTACCCCCTCCTTTACAGCACCCCTGCAGTAGGCCCTCAACCCCTCTATCCTAGATCTCTCGTAGTGAAACCTTGCGGCGTACAGTGGTATATCCTCCCCTATCTCCTCCACTAAACCCCTTATATCTGAGTGTCTATCCCTAAGGAGGAACTCTGTGGTACCTAGGGAGATGTAACCTGAGTCTAAAATACTCTCTTTTAACTTCCCCTCTATCTCCTTTATAACTGCAAGTACTGAGGCCATCTGGGTACCTCCACCTAGGATAACATACTTTTTACATTTAACCAGTGAAAATACCATCCCTGCAACAACAGGCATCATCTTGTCTCCAACGGCGTTGAGTATATCAAATACATCCCTGGATTTTACCCTCTTTAAACCCTCTCTAACAACTTTTAACTTTAACTCCCTGGGGTTCTTAAGGGAGCCGGAGCTTACCTTATCCTCTGCATCGTAACCCAATCCCAGGAGCACCCCTAGGGCAGAGGTTGTACCTCCTGGTACACACTCTCCAATAACTACTACCTGGAAATCCTCCTTAACCCCTAACCTCCTTCCAATCTCCCTGCCAATTTCAAAGAGTTTTCTAGAGTTCTCCATTGCAAGACCCTTGGAGATATCTCCAGTAGGCTTTCTATCTACAGGGATGTAGGTAGAGGGGGGTATCTTAGGCTTTACCAGGGCTCCAGCATCTACTGTTAAAACAGGGACATTCTTTAGATGGACATTTGCCCTGGTGATAGTTGCAGGACTTGGGGACATGGTGGCATCTACTGGAGGGGAGGGAAGGGAGAGGCTCCTCCCCCTTATTACCAACTCCATATCTGCAGCAGGGGTATACTCTATCACCTCCCTGTTAACCCCGGAGATAGGGAGATACCTGGTAGTCTCTATACTGGAGATAACAGAGATAAATAGGGGTTTTTTACCTCTAATACATTCCAAGAAGTTGCTATCACTTACGGAGATGATATCATCTGAGGGGGACATCTTCATCCTCCTCTAACCTGTACTGGTCTATATCCTCTCCCAACTTATCCACTATGGCCCTTGCAACTCTGCCAGGATCCCTGGATCTTGTAATCCCCCTACCTACAACGATTATGTGGTATTTCTCCTTTAACTCCTCTATTTTATCCAGGGTAACACCTCCTGCTATACCTAGGAGGGGCCCCTTCTCTCCCTTAACCTCCCTGTACTCCCTCATTGGTACCTTACCCTCCTCATCTATGGCCCTGTGTAGAAGTAGGACGTCAGGTTTCAACTCCAGGGAGTCGTAGAGGCCAAAGGGATCACTTACGTTTATAGTGTCCAGGTAACTTATTATACCACACCTCTCACACTCGTGGATACCTTTTAGTATAGTCTCCCTAGGTGCTGTACCACTTAAAATCACTGCATTTGCCGTGGATTCAAAGGCCATCCTCACCTCCACCCTCCCTGTATCCAAGGTCTTAAGATCTGCAACGATGAAACCGTCGTATATCTCCCTTATACGCTCCACAACATTGATACCGTACTTCTTAATAAGAGGGGTACCTGCCTCAACTATTATCCTGTCACTTGGTGGGAGGGACTCTAGCACGTACTCCACATTTTCCATAGAGGGTATATCCAATGCAACCTGGAGATAGGGGGGCCTCTCCAACCTAATATCCCTAAAGCCAACAAGGGGATGAATAGCCCTGTACTTCTCCTCCTTAACCTTCTCCCTTGAGGGGTAGTCATTTAGGGCCCTCTTTATAGCCAACCTTGTAGCACCGTAGTAGTAGTGGAAGAGCTTCCTCTTGTTAAGTTGGGTATAGGGTATATCTGGTACAGAGACTGTAACTATCAACTTTAGATCCTCCTCTAGCTCCAAGTCTGCAACAGCCTTTGCCACTCCGTACTGTATAGGACCGTGGAGAAGGTTACACTGGATATCACTTGTTAAGGTGTTCCTAGGCACTACCAAGGTTAAGGGTTTCACTATAAGGTTATCCCTTAGATTTGCCAGTATAGGAGTAGGTACCCTTGTTAATGCATTGGTGAATGCAGTGTCTATCCTCTCTCCCCTACCTATTATTAGGTTAACAGTGGCAACAATATCCCTTCCAAGTACTGCCTCACCAAATTTCAACATAGAGGTCCCCTTAAATGCTTTAATATTTACCTTGTGACTCATTCTTTTTATTACTATTTGAGGTGGTAGAGATGAAGATAATGATAGATGGGGTGTTCTACACCAGGGAAAAAATAGACTTTAAGAGGATACTTGAGGGGATACTGGAGATCCTTGGGGAAGATGTAGTGGTAAGATCTCTAGAGTTCCCAGAGATTGGAATGGTTGTTGGTGACACCTACTACTACAGATGTGGATTTACACTGGACAAGGAGGTAAAATACAGACCTGAAGAGGAGGAACTTAGGGAGATAAGGGAGAAAATCAAAAATCTATTTCCCAAGGATACCATTGTTTACTCTCTGAAATGTGAGTTGTACGAGTAGTTGTCGTAATATTTTTATATTTGCAATACCCCTCTAATATATCTTAGTAGGAAAATGATTTCCGGGGTGGTTGAAATGTGGAAGAAAGTACTTGGAATAGGGGTGGTAATACTAGCCCTTTTAATGGCAGGGTGTATTGGCACCGGTACAGGACAGGGAGGTGCCACATCGGAGAAGGTGATAAAGGTAGGAGCCCTCGTAGACTTCTCAGGTCCTCTGTCCACCCATGGTATAGATACTAAAAATAACCTGGAGTTGGCCAAGGAGGACATAGAGAGGTACTTTAAGGAGCACAACATGCCCTATAGGGTGGAGATCCTGCCAGAAGATACAAGGTTAGATCCTAACTTGGCACTTCAGAAGGTTCAACTTTTAAGGGGAAGAGGTGTAGACCTCTTCATAGGTCCACTGTCCAGTAGTGAGGTTAAAACCATACTGCCCTACACACTCTCCAACAAGATAATTGTCATCTCCCCTTCCTCTACGGCGCTACCTGCACTGATAGGTGCAACAAGTCCTGAGCAGAAGAAGTACCTCTACAGGTTCGTTGCCAGTGACGACCTCCAAGGTGAGGCCATAGCAAGTTTAGTGGCAGATTTAGGTATAGAGGACGTGGTAATACTCTACAGGGACGATGCCTGGGGTAAGGGACTTTCACAGGAGACCAGAAAGAACCTTCCAAAGTACGGAGTAAATGTTATAGATTACATAGCCTACCCAAGTAACCCCTCACCTGCAGACTGGTCACCCTACATAACCAAGGTGGAGGAGGATGTGAAGAAGGCTGTTAACTCCAAGGGTAAGGATAAGGTAGGGGTTATATACATAGGGTTTGAGGAGGGGGCGACCCTCTTCTCCCAGATCCCAGAGGACTCCATACTATTGAAGGTTGTATGGATAGGATCAGATGGTATAGTGAAAAGTGACAAACTCCTGGAGTTGAAGGAGAAGACCTCAAAGGTTGGAATGTACAGTACCATCTTTGAATCAGAGGGTCCTGAGGAGTACATCAACAGGTACAGGGAGAGGTTTGGAGGTACACCAACATCCTACGGTCTTATATCCTACGACGCCCTCTGGGTATTAACCATGGGCTACGTAGAGACCCTGGAGTCAGAGGGTAAGTACGACGCAGATGTTATGACAGAGAAGATAAGGGAGGTAATCCAAAAGTACAACAATGGAGAGTACGGTGTAAAGCCACTCTCTGGAAAGATAGTGCTTAACGAATTCAACGACAGGGCCAGTGGAGATTATGCAATATACATGGTAACAGAGGATGGATGGGTAAAGGCAGGTATCTGGAGGTATGAGACCAAGAGGGTGGAGTGGCTGAAATAACCCTCTTTTTTTAATTAATTATTTATACAACAATTATCATAAAAAATTATGATAGTTCTATTTTTTCAGTACTTATTTTCTCAGGTGGATATCATGATTCTTTTGGAGACTAAGAACCTATGTAAATCCTTCGATGGGGTAAAGGCCCTTGACAACGTAAGTATCGAGGTGGAGAGGAATAAACTAACACTGGTTATGGGACCTAATGGAAGTGGTAAGTCTACACTTATCAACGCCATATCTGGATTTATAAAGGTAGACTCTGGTAGGGTGTTATTTGAAAACAGGGATATAACAAACAGGGAACCTCACGAGATTTACAACTACGGTATAGTGAGAACCTTTCAGAACCCTGAACCTTTAAAGTCCATGACAGTTCTTGAGAACGTCCTCATAGGTAGAAAGCACAGTGGTGAGGAAATTACAAATGCCCTCTTTCCCAGTAGATGGATGAAGGAAGAGGAGGAGTTGGTGGAGAGGGCCTTTAAGATACTGGAGTTTTTAAAGTTGGATCACAGATGGGACCATCCCTCCAAATCTCTAAGTGGTGGTCAGATGAAGTTGTTGGAGATAGGGAGGGCACTTATAACAGATCCAAAACTTATCATAATGGATGAACCTATCGCCGGGGTAGCTCCCGGTCTCGCCCATAACATCTTCTCCCATGTTGTTGAGCTGAAGAATAGGGGTATATCCTTTTTAATAGTGGAACACCGTTTAGATATTGTATTAAAGTACGTGGACAACCTCTACGTTATGTTCAACGGTTCTGTCATAGCCCATGGAAAGGGTAGAGATGAGATTGAAAAGGTATTAAAGGATCCAAAAGTTACGGAGGTGTATATAGGTGATTAAGGTGGAAAAACTTAACTCAGGATATGGAAAGTTACAGATCCTCTTTGACATAGATCTAGAGGTACCCAAGGGAGAGATAACCACCATAGTAGGTCCAAATGGTAGTGGTAAATCCACCTTCCTCAAATCCCTCTTTGGACTTACAGATATCTACTCAGGTAGGGTAACCTATGAGGGAAGGGATATAACCTATACACCACCTCATGAGAAGACTAAGATGGGTATCTCCTATCTACCTCAGACAAACAACGTATTTACAAACCTCACTGTAAGGGAGAACCTGAGGATAGCTGGCTATATACTTAACGGGGATGAGTTAGAGGAGAGGATAAACTTTGCCTTAGAGGTGTTCCCAGAACTTAGGGGTATACTGGATAGGAAGGCTGGATCCCTTAGTGGAGGACAGAGACAGATGCTTGCAATGGCAACAGCCCTTGTAAGGAAGACTAGGATACTGATGTTAGATGAACCTACTGCACAACTGTCTCCAAAACTTGCCCAGGTTATATTTGACAAGATAGTGGAGTTGAGGGATAACTACGATATCACCCCTATATTAGTGGAACAGAATGCAAAGAGGGCACTGGAGATAAGTGATGTAGGTTATATGTTCGTCAGTGGTAGGGTGGCCTATGGAGGCTCAGCTAAGTCTCTTCTAAACCATGAGAAATTCCAAAGTTACTTCCTAGGTGTAGTAGGTATCGAGGAATGTTAAAAATTTTTTATTTTTTTAACGGTGATAGGGATGATAGATGTACTTATAGGTGCTATAGTGTGGTCAAATCTTCTAGTACTTTTGGCCCTTGGACTTACCATGACCTATATTACCACTGGGGTGCCAAACTTTGCCCAGGCCTCCTTCGCCATAGTGGGATCCTATATAGCGTTAACACTGTTGAGGTTAATAGGTTTAAACCCCTATCTCTCCATACCTGTTACCTTTATCCTAGGAGGTATCCTGGGAATCTCCACCTACTACATAGCCTTGAAGCCACTTATCAAGAGGAAGGCCTCTATAGAGATGTTGATGATAGCTACCTTGGCCTGGGATCTTATTCTCTTCGGTATAATAGGGGCCTACTCTGAGGTGTTAAGTGCCATAACAAAGAAAACCGAGACACTTTTCGTATTTACCTCCCTGGACTTCAATATCTACGGTATACCTGGAAGACTTGTAGTATCCTCTCTTCTAGTACTTTTAACTATCCTAGGTCTTTACCTGTTACTCTATAAAACTAAATTTGGTATTGCACTTAGGGCCTCTATGGAGAACCCCTCCCTGGCAGAGGCTATGGGTATAAATGTGGAGAATACTAGACTCTTCTCCTGGTTCCTCTCTGGAGCTCTTGCATGTATGGCTGGTTCTGTACTCCCCTACCTTCAGGAGATAATCCCTCAAACTGGATACTTCATTGTAGTCTCCATATTTGCTGCTAGTATAGTGGGAGGACTCTACCATATAGTAGGTGCCCTGGTAGGGGGTTATATCATAGGGGTCTCCGAGTCCCTGTTTACATATATACTCTCCATACTCCTAGGACCTGGTGTCCTGGTTTACAGCAAGGTGATCTCCCTACTTATGATGATAGTTACCATACTCCTACATCCAAGGGGTATAACTGGTACTGAGATGTGGAGGAGGGTGGAAAGATGGTTGAACTTATAACCCTAATACTCTTTTTCTTCGCTCTCTACACCATAGTATCTCTTAGTTTAAACCTGGAGTTTGGATATGGAGGGATACCTAACTTTGGTAAGGCCCTCTCTGTATTGACAGGTGCCCTTGTAGTTGGGGGGATTTTAAATAGACTTTTAATCTGGTACTTTGGAATTGAGGGAGACTTTATCTCTGCAAGTAGCCTTGCAGCCTATAAGATGACAGAGATAATAAGTCAAAATCCACTGATAGGATTGGGCATCTTTCTATTCTGTGTAACAATGGCTGTAGTTGCAGGGGCTATAGCAGGGGCACTCTCTATACTCCCAAGTGCAAAACTTAAGGGGGACTACCTAGGTGTTACCCTCTTGGCCATAAGTGAGGTGGTTTATCTCATCTTATTTTACAACACAGAGATAGTAGGAGGATACTACGGGGTATCAGTACCTGATATACTGGCCTTTGTACCTGGGGAGTACAGGGTTTACGCCTATACAGTACTGGCTTTGATATCTGCACTACTTGTTTACCTCTTCCTGGAGAGGTTGTTGAACAGTCCCTACGGTAGGATACTTAGGGGTCACAGGGAGAACGAGGATCTAATAAAGGCCTTTGGTAGGGATGTGATGAAGTTAAGGGTTAAAACCATGGCCCTAGGTTCTGCAATCGCTGCCATTGCAGGGGTGATCTTTGTATTCTACTCCTCAAGTGTTGTAGTAAATGCATTTAACAGGGTTGAATGGACGTTCTACCCCTTCCTTATAGTACTTCTGGGAGGTAAGGGGAACAACAAGGGGGTAGTTCTAGGTGCCTTTATATTTGTGCTACTTAAGATGCTGATAGACTTCTACAAGTTCGATATCAAGTATCTACTTCACCTACCCTTTGAGGCAGTCTGGCTACAGTATATAGTCTTTGGGATCTTGGCACTTCTCATACTCTGCTACAAACCAGAGGGTATACTTAAGGAGGAACCTATCTACACACCACCTATCAAGTCTAGGTTAAAGACTAATCCCTAATACCCTTTCTCATATCTACAGCAACACCGTAGTTAAACTCCATCAACTCCCTACCGTTAAGTATGGTGGTTCCATACCCTAGGAGTTCATCATCCTCGTTTACAACAAGTACCTCCTCGTAGGGTCTTAGATCCCTGTCACAGTCTACAACAAACTTGGCGTATACTGATCTCCCCTCCCTTGCAAACCTCTCAACAGACTTATCTACAACAACCCTGTACTTTGGATAGGGTATCTTCCTATGTAGTAACTTTGCCCCCTCCTCTGTAGGGATAAGGAAGTTGTCATAGGATCTTAAGGTAAATAGGAGTTTCTTCTCATCCCCCTCAACTAAAAATACATTCCTTATCCAACCTGTCCTCTTACTCCTCCTTACTATTATTCTCTCCATGATCTCCTCATCTAGTATCTTGAATCCGTACTGGTACTGGAGCATCCTGTCTATCCTTATAACGTCCCTGTTGATCTTCTTTTTCTTGGAGCTGTAATAGCTGAGATAGTAGTTGTAGGTAACGATATCCATTATCTTGTCCTTGTATCTCTCCATAAACTCCTTTACAAATTGTTTGTTGTGCTCCTTCTCAACGTCGTAGAGTTCAGGTATCTCACTTTGGAGCAGTGGATAGATAAGGTCTATATTTAGGGGTATCAGTCCAAATACATCATCTTTTACAAGGATATCTACATCAGTTGGAGGGATGTTAAGGTTCTCACTGTAGGGTTTCTCCACATCCTTGGATACAGTGGTAATAAATATCTTCTCATACCTTATCCTGTGTAGTCTCTCCTTATGCCTTATCACCTCAGGTCTAAAGAGGCTCTCGTATCCTCCATAGAAGAACCCTGACTTCTTAGTAACTGGGTCAAACCTCTCTATAAACTCCACATACTTCAAAGCCTGCCTGTAGGCCTCTAACAACCTTGGATGACATCTACACCTTAGCTCCACCAACTCCCAGAGGGCACCCTCCCTAATCGCCTCCTTCACCCTACTTATCTCCTCGAAGGTAACATAGAGGTTATGCTCCGCCAGTAACCTCTCCCTCTCCCTCTTCTCCATGTTGTATACCTCTTTTGGAGAGTACTCACTACATACAGGGCAGGAGCATGGAAACTGTTTAAGATCCTTTAAATCCTCGAGATAGTAGGTTCCATACTCTGTTAGATACCTGTCATCCTTGGCATAGAGGGCGTAGGCGGCACTGTCAAATAGATCACATCCAAGGAGAACTGCAAGGGCAAAGAGGGTGGGATGTCCACATCCAAAGAGATGGACAGGTTTGTTAGTAGGTAGGCCCATCTTTGAGTTGATGATAACATCTACAAGGGTTTTATAGTGGTACTTCTCCAGGAGAGGTACCACTGCACCTATGGGGTATATGTCAAAATCCATACTGCCCATAATCTCTGCACACCTTCTCCTGAGATCCATGTAAGTTGACCCCTGTATAGTCCCATTGAGGAGCATACTGAAGTTCTTACTCCTCTTCAATTCTAGAGCCTCCCTACCCCTCCTTATAGTCTCCTCCATATCCCTCTCTGCAACCTCCCTATCTGCATAGGGTGGTGTGGGGATGTCAAGTATAGTACCTACGTCTACCCCTATCTTTTCCTGGAACTCTACTATCTCCAGGGGCTCCACGTCTATGTCCCCATATACACTTAGTTGGAAGGAGCCACTGTCTGTAACTACCACCTTGTCAAACCCTATAAGCTTGTGGACACCCTCCTCCTCTGCAATTTTTCTAAGCTCAGGATTGGAGTATATAATATAGGCATTTGTAATCACCACATCTGCAAGTTTCTTAACCTTCTCCATGGGGACAAGTTGCTTCTCTGGATTGGGATGTATAACAGGCATTATCGTTGGTGTTTCAATTACCTTGCCCTTTATCTCCAACTTTCCAATCCTTCCCATTCCATCTCTCGCCTTTATCTGGAACATGGAGTCACCCTCTCTACCCTCTAAATATTAAAAAAATTAGATCTCCTCTATCTCCCTAATAATATCCATAACCTCTTTATCCTTTCTCTTTATGGCAATGTCCTTTATCTCCTTGAGTACCTTCAAGTTCTTGCCAAAGAGTTTCTTGTACTCCCTACAGTACTCTAGGATATCCCTGTAGAACTCCTCCAGAATCCTTCTGTTGTAGGTGGACAACTCGTAGGCTACAACACCCTTTAAGACCCTCTCACTGGAGAAGAGGTAGAGGGGATGGATCCAGATGATAGTTATATCTTCCTCTCTCTCAACGATGTTTTCTACAACCTCCAGATCCATGAATATATCTGTGTATACCATGAAGTTGTACTTCTCCATACCCTCTACCTTCCTTAGGTCCTCACATACTCTCTCAACAATATCGTAGAACCTGTCAAGTTTTTTATCCAACTCCTCCTCGGAGAGTTCATTCCACCTTAGTATCCTCTCCCTATGCTCATAGGTGATATCCCTTTTAGGTCCAACGACCCTGTAGTCCTTGTCCACCTTGAAGGAGTAACCCTTAGAGGTCTTTGAAGATAGAAGTATCTCCAAGGTGTCCCTGTGGACATCCTCTAGATTGACACCTTTGAGGGTGTACTCCCTATCCTCCACCTTAAAGGATGGTAGAGATTCACACTCCTCCAGGGACCTTATATTTCTCCTCTTTCCAGTATCTCTCTCCACTAAAAATAGGCCTTGGAACTTTACCTTGTAATTACAGGCCCTTATAAGATCCTTGGAGTACTCGTCTAAATTTCTATAGATGTCCTTCAGTATACGTCTTATAAGTGTCTTGGATTCCATAGTCATCCCCCTTCCCTTAGGTACCATCCCTTATCTATAACGTTCTTTATGATATCCCCCCCTCCATAGCTACCGATACCTAGAAACTCCCTGTCCCTGTTGAAGATAGCCAATCTCCCCCCACCCTTTAACTCCAAAACAGAGGAGAGAAATATATCCCTCCCGTATAGAAAGAGAACCTCCCCCTTTCTATTTACCACGGCGTAGTTCTTGACTATATCCTTAGAGATGAGATCCATCCCCTCTAGAGACAGTGTAAATTTAATCTTATCCTTCTTCTTCTTAAAATTTCCAAATATTAAACCTGCTCCATAGATGTTCTTAAAGAGCCTTAGATTTTTTAGAACCTCCTCAGTGGCGTAGATAACGTCGTATCTATCCCTGTCGTATAGGAGGTAAAGATTCTTAAATTTAAAATTTTCTATGTCCTCCTTACTGAGGTAGTAACTTAGTATGTTTTTTATACTCTCTATCTCCTCTCTATTTAACGCCCTGTATTTCATTTCCCTCACTTTCTATAGAGGTTTACAAGACCCTTACTTCCTCTAAGGGATGACTTAATATCAGATATTACATACCTTGCAACTTCCATCATAACGTCAAGTATCTTTCTAGTTGTGATGTGGGAGTGGGCCTCTGGATGGTACTCCACATCTATATACTCCTCCACTATCTTTGCCCCCTTTTTAGCCAGCTGTATAGCGACTAAATGTTCCACACTGTACCCCTCACCAAAGTATATATCCCTCAGGAGATCACCCCTGATGATCCTGAATCCACATTGTATATCCCTGAAGATGTATACCCTACCTAGGTATAGGGATATAAGGAGAGACATGGAGACACTGGCTAGGAAGTTGGATATCTGTCTATGGAGTGGGATGGAGGAGTACCTCCTTATACCGAAGACGGCATCTCCCTTACACTTCTTTAACTTTTTAAACATCTTTGGGATGTCCTTAGGTTTATGCTGGTAGTCACCATCCATGAATACAATGTACCTATATCCTAACTTCAAGGCCAACTCTGTTCCACTTTGAAGGGCCTTTGATTTACCCTCATTTCTCTCCTTAAATATGGTGTATATCCTGTTTCTATGCTCCCCTCTATCTAGGTACTCCTGGATAACCTCTTTAGTGTTATCTGTACTTCCATCGTCTACAATGAGCACATCTACAGGAATGTTGTTCAAATCCTTTAAAACCTTCAAAATATTCTTCTCCTCGTTGTAGGTTGGAATGATTACTATAAGCTCCTCCATATAAATTTCCCCAACTTCTGGTGTAAAGGGTAAAAAAGAATTAAGACTTTAGTAATAATTATTTTTATACTTTTCTTTTAACCTATAAGGGGATAGGTATGGAGACAAAGAAGATAATTGTAAAGGGAGTGGTCCAGGGGGTTGGATTTCGACCCTTTATCTACAGGATAGGTAGGGAGAACAACTTAAAGGGTTATGTAAAAAATATGGGGAACTACGTTGAAATAGTGGTATCTGGGGAGGAGGAAGATATAAGAAACTTTCTAAGGGATATAAGGGATAAGAAGCCACCTCTGGCTCAGATAGAGAAGATGGAGGTGCTAGATTACAGTCTCCCACTACTCTACAGGGACTTCGTTATAGAGGGTAGTGGTGGTAGGGTAGAGGAAGATGGAGGTACAGTACCTCCAGATGTGTCCATCTGTGAGGAGTGTCTAAGGGAGATGTGGGATAGGAGGAACAGGAGATACAGATACCCCTTTATAGCATGTACAAACTGCGGTCCAAGATTTACCATAGTTAAGAGACTACCTTACGACAGGGAGAATACCTCCATGGCTGATTTCCCCCTATGTGAGGAGTGTCTAAGGGAGTATAGGGATCCCAGGGATAGGAGATTCCACGCCCAGGCAACCTGCTGTCCAAGGTGTGGCCCACAGGTCTACCTTGTGGATAGTGAAGGTAAGGTGTTAGGTGAAGGTGACAAGGCCATACTTGAAGGTGTAAAACTTCTAAATGAGGGTTCTATTCTGGCTGTGAAGGGTATTGGAGGCACCCATCTTGCATGTAGGTGTGACATGGACCATGTTGTTCTAGAACTTAGGGAGCGTCTAGGTAGACCTACTCAGCCCTTTGCAGTTATGTCTAAGGAGGATAACCTTGAACTCTTTGCAGAGGTGGGGGAGGAGGAGTGGGCCCTTTTAAAGTCTCCAAGGAGACCTATAGTAGTGTTGAAGAAGGGTAGGGATTACAACAGTTACTTCTCGGAGTACATCTCCAACTTAGATACAATAGGGGTTATGCTACCTTACTCTGGGTTACACTACCTCCTCTTGGAGGGTTCAGAGGCACTGGCCTATGTTATGACCTCTGGAAACCTTCCTGGGCACCCCATGGTTATAGAGAACGATGAGATACTCCATAAGTTAAGGGGTATTGCAGACTACTTTTTAATCCACAACAGGGAGATCGTCAACAGATGTGATGACAGTGTAGTAAAGAGGGTTGACAAGAGGGTGGTGTTTCTTAGAAGGTCCAGGGGGTATGTTCCAGAGCCTGTTGTTGTAGTAAATCACAGGGATATTAGGGAAAACAGGGAGAATATTATTGCAGTAGGTCCTGAGATAAATTCAACGGCATGTTTAATAAAGGGTAATAGATTCTACCTCTCCCAACATATTGGGAACACCTCAAAGTATGAGACATTTAAATATTTAAGTGAGGGGATAGAGAGGTTGCTGAGGATCACCAACACCAGGGATATCCAGGGGGTGGTATGTGACCTACATCCAGGATACAACTCCACTAGACTGGCCAGGGAGTTGGCAGAGAGGTTTGACGCAGAACTCTACAGTATTCAACATCACAAGGCCCACGCCTACGCCCTCCTTGGGGATGAGGACATATTCCAGGATTCAATAATCGTCGCCATTGACGGTCTAGGCTATGGAGAAGACGGTAAGATATGGGGTGGCGAGATCCTGAGGTATAGGGATAAGAGGATGGAGAGGATGGGACATCTTGAGGAACAGTACATGCCTGGAGGGGATATATGTACAGAGTATCCCCTTAGGATGTTGATGGCTATACTTTACAAGAGGTTGGAGAGGGAGGAGTTACTGGAGTTTATAAGGGGCTATAACGTCTTCGACGATAGAACCTTGGAACTTATACTCTTCCAGTTAGAGAGGGGGATAAACCTCCAGGAGACCACATCCTGTGGAAGGGTGCTAGATGCCCTATCTGCCATGCTCTCCATCTGCCATAGGAAAACCTACGATGGAGAACCTGCCATAAGATTGGAGGGGTTTGTAAGGTCTAGGGGTTATAGTGAGAGGGAGTATAGGAGATGCCTAGAGATGGCCAGGGAGGATATTAGGATAAAGGGTAATAGACTTATTACAAGTGATCTGGTCTACAGGGCCTACAACATGTTGTTGGAGGGTTATGAGAGGGAGTTTATAGGGCTCTATATACACCTGGCTATAGGGGAGGGGCTCTCCACCATGGCTCTAAAGTTTGGGGAGAGGGAGGGGGTAGAGTACATAGGTCTTACTGGAGGGGTATCCTACAACACTATCATCTCTCAGTTAATAAGGAGGAGGGTTGAGGAGGAGGGCTTTAAATTCCTCTATCACAGTAGGGTGCCAAATGGAGATGGAGGTATAAGCTTCGGCCAGGGTATAGGCTATATCCTCAATAAAAGATTGGAGCATGGATAATATGGAACGTTTGGAGTACGAGATAAAACATGCTATAAAACACATGATGGAGACACACTACCCAAGGAAGAGGCTGTGGGACATGGATCTCAAGGTAAAGGATCTTTTAAGGGGTATTAGGGCAGGGGATGACAGCGTAGTAATAGGGAGGAATGTAATAAACATGGAGGGCCCATATCCTCTAAAGCTAGGTTCAAAAACTGCCCTTATACATACCTCCTGTGATGTTGTGGCCATGGGGGCGAGACCCCTCTACGCCCTGAATGCAATCCAGGCCCAGAGTGAGGAAGAGTTAAAGATGGCTGTAGAGGGATTAAGGAGACAGTCCCTAGGTTTAAACATCCCCATAGTTGGAGGGAACACCCAGAGTGAAGAGGGGTTATCTCCCTGTATATCTGTGGTGGTGTTTGGGGAGTTGATAGGAGATAGGGTAATAACTGATGGAGGTGCCCAGGTTGGAGATATTGTACTTATGCTTGGTCATCCTGTAGAGGGTGACATTGGGGAGAGGATTCAGAGGGCTAAAAATAAATACGACACCTTTTTAAGTATAGTGGAGAGGGGAATTGAGGTTAACGCCTGTAAGGATGCCTCCAGGGGAGGGTGGTTGTGTAACGTACTTGAGATGATGGTGAAGGCCAAGGTAGGTATGGAGATAACTGCCCTACCCTATCCCCGCTCTACCAGATACCTGGGCACCTACATTATAAGTACGAGGGAGGAGAATTTAAGGGATATCTTAGAGATATGTGTGGAGAAGAGATGTCCAGTTATCCCCTTTGGAAGGGTTATTGAGAAGAAGGTACTTAGGGTGGGTAATAGGGAGTACCTCAGTGAGGAGGAATTTATGGACATTGTTGCCAAGTTCCCCTATAAACCCTGAGGATTAGAAGGGTAAAGTTATTTATAGACCCTTAAGTGAACAAATAATCATTTTTGCACTCTAAAAAATCTAAAAGGTGGTGAAATGTTCCTAAAGAAGAGGCATCTGGAGATTTTAAAACTTATGAAGGACACCAGTAAAAGGGAGGAGTTAAAAGACAAACTACCTGAAGAGTTCGAGGTAAGGATAGCAGAACTGTTTATCCTAGGGTTTGTAGAGATATCTGGAGGGGACATAACCTTTACAGATGTTGGAAGGAGGATGTTGGAGATAATAGACAAGATACCCCTAGAGGACATACCTGATGTGTATATCAACTCCGAGATAATCAAGATCATGGAGTTACTGGATAAAACAGGTTACGTCCCAGAGAGATGGAACAGTTTACTGGTGGAGAGACATCTGGCAGATTCCCAGGGGTTAACTGAAGTAGGTAAGGAGATACTTAAGATCTACAGGGAATCCCACCCAGTTGTGTATCTAACCCCAGATATACTGGACTTTGTAAGGGGTATGCCAAAGATAGGCCTCTACGATGAGTTGGTAACCTACAAGAATACCAAGAAGCAGGGGGACAATATACTAAATGCCCTCCAGGCCATGAGGTTACTTAGTATATCCCCTACAACTGAGGCTGGTAAGGCCTTTGCCACTACGGTTGCACTGAAGGAGGTATTGAAGATAGCCTCCATGGTACCTAAACTAAGTAGGGCCTTGATCCTGAGGAAGGAGGATTTCGACGCCATGAAGAGAGGGGAGTTCAGTGAGGAGATGGTGGACAGTGGTTTCTGTAAAGAGGGGGAAATTACAGAGTTGGGACAGTCCATGTTAACCACCTACAGTGAGATAGGTAAGACCTATGCAGAGATAACACCTATCTACGTCTTGGAGGAGGAGATCACAGTTTTAAAAACCATAGAGATCATCAAGGAGAAGTATGAAACCAACCCAGAGGTACTCCCTACATACAAGGAGATAAGGAAGAGAAGTGGTATTGAAGATCTTGGAGAGATCCTCCACACCTTGGAGTTCAAGGAGCTTATAAGGAGGGAGGTTATAAAGAACAAGGATACCTACTGGATGACAGAGTTTGGAGAGAAGGTTAAGGACCTTGGGGTAGTAACTACAGATGGGATGAAGGCAATTACCTACCCAGAACACAACGATACACCTATTGCAGAGTGGGTGGTAAAGGGTAAGGAGGAGAATGTGGTAGACAGGGGTATTACAGATAAGGGTAGTTTCCTCCTGAAGTTCACAAGATCCATTAAGAGGAAACCTTATCTAACTAAGTATGATATATCTGCCCTGATAAACCTACCTGTAAAGAGGTATATCCACAGGGATGATCTTGTGAAGTTGATACAGGAGCATGTTGGTGGTGAGGAGGAGGCCATTATTAAGGCCCTAAATGAGGCAGAGTCCAAGGGTCTTATAAGGGAGTTGCAGAACAAGATGATTATCTTAACAGAGCTTGGAGAGGGGGTTAAAAAGGCTGTTGAAATGGCAAAGGTACAGGAACTCCTCTCTACAAAGTTTGCAATAACCCCAACAACCTTCAACATACTCCTGGCAATATACAACAACAAGGAGGACTTTGACAGAGTATGGAGGGAAAAGAGCGAGATTGGAGCCCATAAGGAGAACGAGATAATACTCCTAGCCAAACTACTACCTCTAACTGTAGATGAGATAAAAAAGAGTTTAGTTATACTGAGAAATGTTGGATTACTTGGTAAGAAGGGTCTTACAGATGCTGCCATTAAACTAGTAGAGTCCTACCTCACCCTCTGGAAGGGAATAAACACTTAATCTTTTTTCACCTCCTCCACTTTAATCTCGTAGTTGTGAATAACAGGATTTGCAAGTAATTTTTTACACATCTCCTCAACCCTCTCCCTAACCTTCTCCCTATCCTCACCCTCTATAAGAAGTTCTATACACTTGAAGGTGTCAACGTCCTTTACCTCCCTGTATCCTAGAAAGTTCAAGGCCCTCAGGATGGTCCTCCCCTCTGGATTTAAAACACCTTTTTTCAATCTAATAGTTACTAGAGCCCTGTACATCCTAACTACCCCTATTTTATATACACCCTATTCTCCTTGCCACAATCTCATACTTACTTACCACATCTCCCAGATCCTTCCTGAATACATCCTTATCTAAGACATCCATGGTCTCCTTATCCCAGAGTCTCATGGTATCTGGACTTATCTCGTCGGCAACTACAAGTTCCCCATCCTTTGTCCTCCCTATCTCTATCTTAAAGTCTACAAGTACTATCCCCCTCTCATCGAAGAATCTCCTAAGTACGTCATTTACCCTCAGGGCCAACTCCCTCATCTTCTTCAACTCCTCCTCTGTAGCTAAACCTAGGGCAATGGCAATGTCCTCGTTTAACATGGGATCTCCATACTCGTCACTCTTGTAGTCGAACTGTACAATAGGTCTCTTTAGTATTTCCCCCTCTTTGAAGGGATACCTCTTACATAGACTCCCCGCTGCAATGTTCCTCACTATCACCTCTATAGGTATAATATCCACCCTCTTGGCAACCATGTATACAGGCTCTATGTATCCCAGGTAGTGGGTAGGTATGCCATTCTCCTCCAACACCTCAAACAACCTTGAGGATATTAGGGCGTTAAGATGCCCCTTTCCCTTTTTAACATCCCTCTTTTTTCCATCTCCTGCAGTTATATCATCTCTAAACTCGATAAGTACCCTGTCTTCATCTATCTCGTATATGGACTTGGCCTTACCACTGTAGATAGGTCCCTTCTTAATTATCTCCTTTACATCGATCTCCATGCTCTCACCTCCTAATAAAAATATAAATAGACTTTTAGTATATAAAACTTATAAAGCGAGATGTGTGGGCATTAAGGAGGGATGTTATATGGATTTTGGCACTACAAAGTATATTATATACGCTGAACTTGTTGCAGATGGATACGTAGAGAAAAATGACATCATCGGTGCAATATTTGGACAGACTGAGGGGTTATTAGGTGGTGATTTAGACCTGAGAGATCTTCAGAAGAGTGGGAGAATTGGAAGAATAGATGTAGAGGTTGTTAACGGTGAGGATGGAAAATCCTATGCAAAGATAGTACTACCCTCCAGTTTAGACAGGGTGGAGACTGCCATCATTGCCGCGACCTTGGAGACTGTGGATAGGGTGGGCCCCTGTTCCGCCAGGATAGAGGTAAAGGAGATAAGGGATATTCGGGCTGAGAAGCGTCAGTATATTACCAACAGGGCCAAGGAACTTTTGAAGACCCTTATGGCCAGTATGACAGATATTCAGGATATGGCTGAGGAGATAAGGGAGTATATTAGAACCAGGGAGATAATAGAGTATGGTGAGGAGAAGTTGCCTGCAGGTCCCAACATAGATAACTCAGATAGTATAATTGTGGTGGAGGGGAGGGCAGATGTTCTAAACCTACTGAGATGTGGAATCAAGAATGTAATTGCAGTTGGAGGTGCCTCCATACCTAAGACCATAGTGGAGTTGTCCAAGAAGAAGGTCACCACCATATTTATCGATGGAGATAGAGGGGGAGAACTTATACTTAAGGAGTCCCTCCAGAGGTGTGACATAGATTACATCGCAAGGGCTCCCAAGGGTAGGGAGGTGGAGGAGCTCTCCAAGAAAGAGGTACTTAAATGCCTAAGGTTGAGGGTGCCTGTGGAACAGTACCTGCAACAGATGAATATAAATCTCCAGAGGGAGGAGGATAACAACGGTGTCTCCGAGAAGGAGTTACTAACCTACGAGGTATTTAAGAGTGGAGACCAGGAGTCACAGTTAAGGTATATAAGGTTCTCTGTTAAGGAGATGGAGGGGACCAACAAGGTAAAGTTGATATCTCCAGACTTTGAGAAGGTGCTATCTCTGGAGGAGTTATCAGAGGATTTACTTTCAGATGTCTCCTTTCTTATCTCAGATGCCCCCATAACCCAGAAAGTAATAGACAGATTTTTCAACGGTGTCAACTCCAACCTTACTATCATTGGTAGGGAGGTATACATAACCAAGAAGCCATCTAATTTAAAGATCCTAAGGTATGAGGATGTGGTCTAAGATTACAGTGTTTCTCCTGTTTTTGTTTTTAAAATATTCTCCTTCTTTTAAGGTGGTTGTATGCATAAAGATGAACTTATACAGTTGCATCAACTTTTAGTGTATATGAGGAAGTTACTGAAGAAGAGGTATGGCGACTCTATAGATGAGTACTTCACATCTTACGACAAGTTAAAAATATACCCCCATCACATACATAGGACCAAGTCTGAACATACTTATGCCATATTTCTACTGGCAAGTGCTATAGCAAAGGTGTTGTCAGAGTATGGAAATGTTCCAAGGAGTGTATCCAGTAGGTTAAAAAGTTCTGGAGAGAAGATAGAGAGGGAACTTATTAGGCAGAGGAGAAATAACAGAATTAAAAATAGGGATTGATATGGAGAAGAAGATTACATTAATTGGAAGTAGACTGGCGAAGACTGGAAATGAATTTATCTACTACGGGATGTTGAAGGAGTGTGAAAGTTGTAGGTTTAAAAAGATCTGTCATGAGGGTATGGTAGTGGGGAGGAGGTACAAGATACTAGGTGTAAGATCTGCAGATCATCCCTGTAAGATACACGAGGGTGGGGTTAAGGTTGTAGAGATAGAGGAATGTCAGGAGATAACTATGTTGATAGAGTCAAGGAAGGCCCTAGAGGGTCTAACCCTCTCTGACAGTATAAACTGTAACAATATAGTCTGTGAAAACTACTCCCTCTGTAACCCAGAGGGGTTACCTGAGAAGTATAGGATAGTGAAGGTATTTAAAGAGAAGATATCCTGTCCCAAAGGGTACTCTTTGAGAAAGGTAATAGTGTCTCCAGTGGATTGAAAGATTTTTATAAAAGAGTAAAAATATAACTGCTCAGCTGTCCCCGATGTCATCACAGATCAGTGAAGTCGGCACTCATCATCGCAGTGGGACATTTTTCTATTGTTTCACACTTATAAATATTTATTATCTACGGTGATACCGTGGTTGTAAAGATTGCGGAGTTAACCTGTGGTCCTGAGTACAGTGGAGTGCAAGGTGAAATTGAAAAGGCTGCAAGGGAGGTTGGAGGGGAGATAATATTTCCCGAGGTAGATCTGGACTATATAGAGAGGGTTAACCGGGAGCTAGGTTTTGATGTAGCCTCTTCAAATTTAAGGCTTATGCTTGCAAGGGCTATGTCTATTATAGAGGGAAACACAGATGCAGATGCAGTATTTATAGCCACATGTTTCAGATGTGCAGAGGGTGCCCTTGTTAGAAACGAGGTTAGGAAACTTATCCAGGAGCATACAGATCTACCTGTTGTTATGTACTCCTTTACAGAGAGGACCAAGGCCTCTGAGTTGTTAACTAGAATGGAGGCCCTGGTAACTATTGTAGAGAGGAAGGCACTCCTAGTTAGAAAGAGGCAGGAGGGTATAAGTCTAGGAATAGACAGTGGGTCTACAACTACAAAGGCTGTAGTTATGGTGGATAACGAGATCGTTGGAAAGGGATGGGTCTATACCAGAGATGTTATAGAGTCTGCAAAGGAGGCTGTAGATGAGGCCCTGAAAGAGGCTGGATTAAAGATGGAGGATATTGAGACTATAGGGACTACAGGGTATGGAAGACATATAGTGGGAGAGTACTTTAAGGCAGATCTTATACAGGAGGAGTTAACTGTGAACTCCAAGGGAGCTGCCTTCCTGGCAGATAAGCAGGAGGGGGAGGCAACAGTTATAGATATTGGGGGTATGGATAACAAGGCTATCTCCCTTAACAACGCCATACCAGATAGTTTCACCATGGGAGGTATCTGTGCAGGTGCCAGTGGAAGATTCTTCGAGATCACTGCAAGGAGGTTAGGGGTATCCATCCAGGAGTTGGGAGAGATGGCTGCAGAGGGGGATTGGAGGAAGATCAAGATGAACAGTTACTGTATAGTTTTCGGTATTCAGGACCTAGTTACCGCCTTGGCAGAGGGTGCAGATCCAAGGGACGTGGCAGCTGCAGCAGCCCACTCAGTTGCAGAGCAGATATATGAACAGCAACTCCAGGAGGTGGATGTAAGGGATCCTGTTATACTTGTAGGGGGTAGTAGCCTCTTGAAGGGTATGGTGTTGGCACTGGAGGAGATACTTGGTAGGAAAATAATAGTTCCACCTTACTCCCAGCATATAGGTGCAGTAGGTGCAGCACTTCTATCCTCCGGGTACAAGTACTTCAAGGAGTAGGGGACTTTGTATATCTCTCAGTAAGTACCTCCTTTATCTTCCTTGCAGTTGCCTTACCTACACCCTCCACCTTCATAAGTTCCTCCTCAGATGCATTGACTATATTCTCTATAGTTCCAAAACTGAGAAGTAGATTCTCTGCAGTTACAGGACCAACATCTGGGAAGCTCTCAACTATAAACCTCTGCCTCTCCCTTAGGGACATAGGTTTCTTTCCAGTTCTAATCTCCACAGGCCTCTTATTTTTAAGCTGTTCCCTCTCCGCCAACTTTAGCAAGATATCTGCAGTCTCCTCTGGGGACTTGGAAAATATTATAGGGATGTGATAATCCAACACTATGGAGAGTATTGCACCCTTTATCACCTTCTCCTCAAGTCTCTCGAATCTATCCCCCTCAATGATCAGGATAGGTCTCTCGTAATTCTTTAACTCCTTCAACTGCTTAAAGAGTCTCTTATCTATTATGGAGTTTTCAAAGTCCTCGGAGGTCTTCCTCTCTACAATAACCCTGTCACTGAGTATGTAGTCTCCAAACTCTAAATTTCTAAACTCCAACTCCGCCCTCCCAAATAGAAGTTTCCCTATATTTTTCTCCCTGTGATCTATTACTATCTTAGGTTTTTTCTCCTCCTCAACCTTAGAAGGAGCTTCCTCCTCTAGATAGGCATCTAGTGGCCCCCTGTACTCCTCCTTTTTCTCCCTTAACTTCTTATTTAACGTCTTCACCATCTCCTTAAGTATCCTCTTCATATTCCTCTCTTTCTGTATGGCAGACCAGTAGTAAGCCTCATCCCTGGTATTCTCAGTTATAAGGATTATACACTCTCCTCCTTCACCTCTGGAGGCCCTACCCTTCCTCTGGATGAACCTGATCTCAGAGGGCACTGGCTCGTAGAATATTACATAGTTAACACTTGTGATGTCTATACCCTCCTCAGATACACTAGTTGAAACCAGGACGTTTATACTATCATCTCCCTTAAACCTCTCCAAGGTTTTTATCTGCTCCTTCTGGGACATCCCCTTACCTCCCCTGTTAGACTGACCCATGAAGGGGAGTGCCCCTATCTTGTTCTCCCTGAGGATATTGACGATCTTCTCTACAGTATCCCTATATTGAGCAAAAACTATAATCTTCTCCTTCCTATTTTTACTTAGAATATCCTTCACTATCTCAAGGAGTTTGTCCAACTTTGGATGGTCTACATCCAGTGTCCTTAACTTGTACACCGCCTTTAGTACCTTGGGATCTCTTACAATTTCTCTGGCAGATCTTGTATTCTGACTACCTAGTCTCTCGAAGTAATTTAGGAATGCATCCCTCCCCTGACATTCCAGTATCTCCACTGCATAGTCCAACTTTATGGCCTCAGATACTACCCTCATCAACTGGTACTTAGATTCACCCTCTATCTCCATAACCCTTCTCTGTAAAGCTAGAAGTTCAGATCTATTTACTACGATAGAGTGTATTAACTTACAGTCCCTAAGTATCTTCAACCTCTCCTTAAGGGCACTTCTAATTAACTCTATACACTCCTGGTACTCCCTAGGTAGTTTTACCTTTACAGTTCTTATCTTCACAGTTTTAACGTACTTCCTTACATCTGGATCCTCTGGAGTTCTTATCTCCACATGTTCAATTCCAAGGTTCTCACATACTTCAAGCACCCTATCTATATCAGATCCTGGGGATGCCGTTAGTCCAAGGACCCTCACCTTACCCTTAAAGGTGGAGGCTACAAAGGTGTAGGAGTGATTACCTGTAGTATGGTGTGCCTCGTCTACTATGAGGAGGACGAAGTCATCAACTGGTACCCTCCCCGCCACAATGTCATTTTCAACTATCTGGGGGGTTGCAACAAATACCTTCCCTGTCTTCCAGAGTTTCTTCCTCTTTTCCGGGGGTATCTTCCCTGTTAAAACTACAATATCCTTTTCCGGGATATTTAGAAAATTCTTTAAACTGTTGTAGTGCTGCTCCACAAGGGGACGGGAGGGGGCTATAATTAGAACCTTCCCATCCCTCTTGGAAAGTATCCCTGCAATTGTCAAGGTGGCTATTACTGTCTTTCCAAGACCTGTACCTAGGACACAGAGGGTATTCTTCTCCAGAGCCTTTGCCACAATTAACTCCTGATAGGTCCTAGATTCTAGGGTGTTAGGTTTTATAAGGGGGTGACTTACATACATGGAACTCACCTAAAAAAGTGTAAATTATCTTCCTAACTGGGCATGGGCTCTGGCTAAATCCCCAGAGGCCAGGGCTCCAAGGAGGGATAACTCCCCAGCTAAAACAGCTCCTCCAACGATCTCTGCAAATTTAAGGGCCTTACCACTACCCCTACACCCTAACATCTCAAGACACTCCCTCTGGGTCTCCACCCTTGTACCTCCCCCCACTGTACCTAGAGGTACATCTGGCAGTGTAACTGAGAAGTACAGCCCATCCTCCTCAGCCTCTGCAACTGTTATACCTATACTACCCTCTACAATGTGGGCCTCGTCCTGTCCAGTTGCTAAAAATATGGCACCAATTATATTGGCGTAGTGGGCGTTAAATCCCATAGAGTTGGCAGCTGCTGAACCTATGAGGTTCTTATAGAGGTTTACCTGCTCTATAGCCTTTGAAGTGGTTTTTAGATACTTCCTTACAACCTCCTCCTCCAGGAACACCTCTGCAACTATAGACTTACCCCTCCCCTCTATCATGTTTACTCCACTAGGTTTCTTGTCAACACATAGGTTACCACTTAAGGCCACTGTACTTGCCCTTATCCCCTCCTTGGCCACCTCCTCCTCTATAAATTTACAGGCCTTCTCCGTTGCAATTGTCACCATGTTCATGCCCATGGCATCTCCAGTACTGTAGGCAAACCTTGGATAGACGTACCTCCCAACTACAACTATTGGGTGGATAGATATTAACTTTCCATGTCTCGTTGTACTCTCTGCAACCTCCTTTATCCTCTGGAAGTTCTCCAGTATCCAGTGCTTCAACTTTATAGCCTCCACCACAGAGGAGGTTTTAAATACTGGAGCCCTTGTCATCTTGTCCTCAACTACCCTGACAGTACATCCACCACATCTGTTTATGACACTACAGCCCCTGTTAACTGAGGCCACAAGGGCACCCTCTGTTGTAGAGAGAGGTATGTAGAACTCCCCCCTGGCGTACTCACCCTTTATCTTCAAAGGCCCTGCAAAACCTAGGGGTATCTGGATGGCACCTATCATATTCTCTATGTTCTTGTCTATAGCCCCCCTCTCATCTATGGAGTACCTTCCAACATGTTCCAACTTCACCCCAGTTACCTCCTCTATATACCTCCTTCTAACCTCTACCGCATCCCTAGGATCTAATATATCCTCCAGTTGATAGGGTTTGATCTCCCCCCTCTTTAACTTCTCCAGGATCTCCTCCATCTTTTTTTTATCCATGGCTATCCCCTTTTAACCTACAGGTGATTATATTTACCGGGTTCCTAGAGAGCATCATATGACCACTTCCTATCCTCTTTCCATAACTTACTACAACGTTTACAACCTCTGTCTCGTATTTTTCCACATCCTGGAAGTAATCCAGTATCTTGGCAGTGTTTTCAAGGACTATGGTATTTATCACTATAACCTCTGTATTTTTCTCGGTGAGTATATCCAAAATTTTATTTATATTCTTTGTACCTCCTACAAAGGCCTTGTTGAACTCTAGGGACTCTAGAACCTCCTCTCCCCTCCCCTTTATCAACTTACAGTTTTTAATGTTGAAAAGTTCCAAATTCTTCCTTGTAGTTACTATTGCATCCTGGGAGTAGTCTATGGCGTAGACGAATTTACACCTCCTGGCAATCTCCACAGTCATCCCTCCACTACCACATCCAATATCCACCACCACATCCCCAGGTTCCAGCTGTAATTTACCTATACTTATAGCCCTTATCTCCTCCTTAGTTAGTGGAACTCCCTCCATTCTAAAGAAATCCTCGTCTCTAATCATCCCTCCACCTCACTATATATACTGCAAAAATTATAAATAGTGAGTTTCCCCATAGTAGTCCTACCATCCTACCTATTATCATGATTATCAAGGTGATCCTTAAATGGCAGATAAATTAACTGATCTACCTGGTGTTGGCCCCTCAATTGCAGAGAAGCTTATTGAGGCTGGATACACTGATTTTATGAAGATAGCAACTGCCTCAATTGAGGAACTTACAGAGATCGACGGTATAAGTGAGAAGGCTGCCATTAGGATAATAGCCCATGCAAGGGAGTTATGTGACCTAGGGTTTAAAAGTGGAATGGATCTCCTAAAACAGAGAAGAACTGTATGGAAGCTCTCTACAGGTAGTAAAGAGTTGGACAAGATACTTAACGGAGGTTTGGAGAGCCAGTCAACCACAGAGTTTGCAGGTATGTTTGGAAGTGGTAAAACCCAGATTGTACATCAGGCCTGTGTAAACCTCCAATGTGACGATATGATTATTGCAGATGAGGAGGTACTAGGTGAGGAGGAGTTGGAAAATAGAAAGGCGGTGTACATAGATACCGAGGGTACCTTTAGACCTGAGAGGATCATGCAGATGGCTGAAGCCCTAGGAATAGATGGTCAGAAGGTCCTTGACAACATCTTTGTAGCAAGGGCCTACAACTCAGATATGCAGATGCTCTACGCAGAGAAGGTAGAGGAGCTTATAAGGGCTGGTCACAATATAAAGTTGGTAGTTGTGGACTCCCTAACAAGTACCTTTAGAAGTGAATATGCAGGGATGGGAAGACTTGCAGAGAGACAGCAGAAACTTGCAAAACACATGGCAACATTGAACAAGTTAGCTGATCTCTACAACTGTGTAGTGCTTGTAACTAACCAGGTTGCAGCGAAGTTAGATACCTTCTTTGGACCTGCGGAGCAACCTATAGGTGGACATATAGTAGGTCACGCCGCAACCTTCAGAATCTTCCTTAGAAAAGGTAAGGGAGATAAGAGAATAGCCAAGTTATACGACTCCCCACATCTCCCAGATTCTGAAGCTATATTCAGAATAACTGAGAGGGGAGTTCACGATTAACTTTTATAAAGCTCTCTAACTCTTTTATCTGCATTCATAACCTTTTCTCTCTGCTTTTTTCTAAATTCCTCCAACTTCTTATTTAACTCCTCGTCGGAGAGTGCCAAGATCTCAAGGGCTAAAAGTGCTGCGTTGTCCCCTCTGTCTATCCCTACAGTTGCAGTTGGTACACCTGGAGGCATCTGGACACAGCTTAGGAGGGCATCCATTCCATCTAACTTACTCTCTACAGGTACTGCTATTACAGGTCTTGTTGTTAGGGAGGCTACAACACCTGGGAGATGTGCTGCAAGTCCTGCAATTGCTATAAATACCTTGGCCTTACTGTTCTTTACTATCTCCTCAACGAGATCTGGGGTTCTATGGGCAGAGGCAACTCTAACCTCAAACTCTACTCCAAAGTCCTTTAAAATAGATACTGCCTTCTCAGCTATTTTTAAGTCACTTTCACTACCCATGATTATACATATCATGCTCCCACTCCCATCTTTTTCTGAAGTTATTTATAGTAAATCTTATTTTTATAACTTTTTAAAAAAGAAGGGATAACCTTGAGGGAGAGAACCTTTGTAATGTTGAAACCAGATGCTGTAAAGAGAAAGTTAATGGGAAGGATTATCCAGCGCTTTGAAGATAAGGGTCTGGAGATAGTAGAGATGAAGATGTTGAAGATGTCCAGGGAGTTGGCAGAGAAGCTCTACGAGGAGCATAGGGGTAAGGACTTTTTTGAAAAATTAATTAACTTTATCACCTCAGATAGGGTTGTTGCAATGGTAATTGAGGGGGAGGAGGCTATATCTGTAGTTAGAAAGATGGTGGGAAAGACCAACCCCTTAGAGGCAGATATGGGAACTATAAGGGGGGACTTTGGATACTCCACACCAGATAACCTAGTCCATGCCTCAGACTCCAGGGAAAGTGCCAGGAGGGAGATAGAACTGTTCTTTGGAAAATAATTTATTCACATTTTGTGAACTTTTGTTCACATATGGAAAACTTTATATAAAATTTAGTACTTGAAATCTTAATGTCAAGATCCCTGAGGTGATAAAATGAATAAGAAGATAGGGATACTAGGTGTCCTCTTTGTCATCTCCCTTCTCCTTGCCTTCCAGGCAAGTGTGGCAAAGGGCTACAGTACAGAGAGTCCTTCTATCAAGGCTAGAGGGGTAAAGAACGTTATAGTACTTATTGGAGATGGGATGGGTGTTGGTCAGATGGAGATAACAAGACTCTGTTATGGACATCTCCACATGGAGGACTTGCCCTCTACAGGATTTGAACTTACACATTCCTTAAGTGGTCCAGTTACAGATTCTGCAGCTGCAGGAACTGCCATAGCCACAGGTTTTAAAACCTACAACAGAATGATCTCTACTATCAAGGTAGGAAATAGGATTGTAAATGTAACTACCCTCTTAGAGTTGGCAAAGTACAGTGGTAAGGCTACAGGACTGGTAACCACCACTAGAATTACCCATGCAACTCCAGCAGTGTTTGCATCCCATGTAAAGCACAGGGATATGGAGAAGGAGATTGCAAGACAACTAATAGAGCACAAGGTTAACGTGTTATTTGGAGGAGGTAAGAGGGTGTTTGACACCGAGACCTTAGACCTGGCAAGGAGAAATGGATACAAGATAATATACACCAAGGATGAGTTGAAAAGTGTAGATGGAGATTATGTACTAGGTCTCTTTGCAGAGAGCCACATGCCCTATGTACTTGACAGGGATAACAATACCGTAGGACTCCTGGACATGACAAAGAAGGCTATAGAGTTGTTGGAGAAGGATCCAGATGGGTTCTTCCTCATGGTTGAAGGTGGAAGGATAGATCATGCATGTCACGCCAACGACGTGGCATCTGTTGTGGCAGAGACCAAGGAGTTTGACGACGTTGTAGGTTACTGTCTCGATTACGCAAGGAGAAACAAGAATACCCTTGTAGTAATCCTTGCAGACCATGAAACTGCTGGATTGGGAATTGGAACAGACTATGGAGATCCAATAGATGAGCATAGAATTCTCAGTATAAAGGCCTCTGTTTCTAAAATGGCTAAGGAGATAAAGAAGGGTGGAGATCCAAGAGAGGTTATAAAGAAGTACACAGGGTTGGATCTAACAGATGAAGAGGTTAAAAAGATTAAGGAGGCTATGAACTCTGACAACAAGTACGCCCTTGGAAATGCCATAGGAGAGATACTCAGTGAGAGGGTAGGGGTAAGATTTATATCCCACAAACACACAGGTAATCCAGTACCTATAATGGCATACGGTCCTGGACAGGAGTTCTTCAGAGGATTTAGACACCATGTAGATACAAGTAAGGAGATTGCAGATGTAATGCTATTCGGTGGAGAGAGAAATGTAAATGTCAACGGTATAGGAGTTATAAAGGGAGATGCAGATGGTGACTGCAGAATAGACCTGGACGATGCATACATAACCCTTAACTACTACGTAGGTAAGACTGCACTGAACAGTGACGAGAAGAGACTGGACATGGACAACAACGGAATAATCGACTACATGGATGTTGTCAAGATAATGGAGATGGCAGAATCCTAAATCCCTTCTTTTTTTAATTAGCTACATGCCTCACATTTACCAACTTCCCCTTTTCCGCTTTTTTCATCTCGGAGCCATTTAGTATGGCTCTTCCCACTCCAACTACTTCATCTTCATAGAAGATTACAACCTCATCCCTTACAGAGATATTTTCATCACAGTCCACAAAACCTGGAGGGAATAGGGATCCCTTTTTAACTTTAAAATTGACCTCCACCCAGTTAACCCTCCCAAGTAACTTACCACCCTGGTAAGTTAGGACGTAGAGGCCAGTCTCTGGACTTATGGAGCATATCTGGATCAGTCTTCCATCTCTTTTTATAAAGAACTTTTTAACCTCCCCCTTAACTATCACATCCTCTGGGATGAAGTTCTTTCCAAATTGGAATTTAGAAAGCTCCCTGTAGTTGTGAAGGATCTGCATCCTCCTTAGCTTTTTTAAATCCCTTTCCTCTATACCACAGCTCTCCTTTAACTCCCTAAGTGTATCCCTTAAAGTCTTTAGAGACTCTGGGGATAGGGGGTTACCCCTGGAGGTTACTATAAGATCCCCGTACTTCTCACAGGTGTCCCTCACTATCTCCAGGTAGTGGTCAGGTAGGTGGGCCACTATCTTTAGATGTTGGAACTTCTCCCTACCCCTCTTTAACAGGTAGTCCAACTCCCTGTTTATAAACTCCACCTCCTCCAGAGACCACCTACCTGTAACTGGGATGTCGTAGTTTACCACACCTTCAAGGGCCCTTGGAACTATGGCGTAGGGAGAGGTGATAACGATCTCCTCAACTGGGAGACCACTGGAGTTTATGGCACTTATAAAGTATCTGTGGGATTTAGACCTTGAGTAGGGTTTCTTGGAAGAACAGGGTAGCAGGACCAGGGTATCTGTAAACAACTCGTAGTTTCTCGCCCTCTCTATGTACTTCTTTACCTCAGGTATCTGGGTCTCATCTATGGTAACGATTATCTTCCTTCCCTTGGACAGTGGAATATTTCTCAGGTCTGGTTCATACCTCCTGTAGTTTGCCCGGAGATAGGGATCTGATACTGTAGTCTCCTCCACCAGGTTCCTTAGCATTCCCTCCCTTATACAGTACCTTGTCTCCATGAGTACCTGGGAGATAACCTCTATATTGTGGTTTACTATCTCTTCCCTATTCCCCTCTTTCAATATCATCCTGTTCTTTGTAAAGTAGTATCCTAGGGAACCGTAGTAGTAGGCAGAGGAGTAGTCGAAGTAATCCACACCTAGGTATACCAGTAGGGGGATCTCCCAGGGTAGTGCTGTTGGGAAGTATATGGCACTGTTTGGAGATATAGAAGCCCTTATCCTCCCTATCAATTCTACTAGTTCCCTCCTCTTTATAAGCCTCCTACCATCTCCAATTATCACCAAGTCAGGTTTATCCCTTAATAGGGTGTCAAGTAGGTCCAGGTGTTTTCCCAGATTAACTATAAGATACTTAAGGGTACAGTCCTCCAATTCAAGGGTACCCTGGAGTTTCCCCCTGTTTACCTCTAGTAGATACTCTGCCAACTCCCTTGGAGAGTCAAAGGGTATCTTTAAGAGGGGAGGTTTAATACCCTCCAGTATATCACTGTCTAATATCTTTGGGGTGTATCCATCCTTCCCCACGTAACTCTCCTTACACATCCTACCTATATCGTAGTGAAGAGGTTCCAACATGCTATCCCTTCTTATCATTATAAATATTCAAATCTTTATTATTATTATGAGTACCTATATCCCGGTGAAAGAATGCATCATGTGAGAATAAACAATGGACATAACACCTGTGATATTTACATCCTAGGTACAGCCCATGTTTCAGAGGATAGTATAAGAGAGGTAGAGGAGGCTATAAAGGAGATAGATCCTGATCTAATAGCAGTGGAGTTAGATAGTGAGAGGTTCCTGGCCCTTGTAAATGGGGAGGGGAGGGATAAAGACCTAAAGAGTATAAATATACTGGAGGTATTGAAAAGTGGAGATATTGGATTGTTTCTACTTCACACAGTTCTAGCAGGTTTTCAGAGAGAGATAGGAGAGAGGTTCAACGTTAAACCAGGTAGTGAGATGAAGAGGGCTATAGAGTTGGCCAAGTTCTATAAGAAACCTCTCTATCTCATAGATAGGCCTGTAGGTGTTACACTTAGGCGTGCGTTGAACAGTATGCCCCTAAAGGAGAAGTTGAAGTTAATATTCAACCTATTTGAAGAGGAGGAGATTGCCAAATTGGACAGGAAAACCATAAGGGAGATGGTGGATAACGCCCAGGAGTTAGTTGAGATACTGAAACATCTATCCCCTACCCTCTATAAGGTCTTTGTTGATGAGAGGGACAGATACATGGCAAAGAACATCTTTGATACAAGTATTGGAAGGGAGAAGATACTTGTTGTAGTGGGGGCAGGTCATGTCAAGGGGATAGTGGACTATCTGAAAAAACTTGAGAGGGGGGAGATAGAGATCGATCTAAATGAACTTATGGAGGTAAAGAAGGGGAGGAGTTACTGGAAAATAGTGTTTTCAGTGATTTTAATTGGGATTATACTCTATGGGATATATACACTCTCCTCCAACCCTGAGGTGTTAAAGAGATTTACCCTAGAGTGGATACTGGTAAATGGCACCCTCTCTGCACTGGGGGTGGTCCTTGCAAGGGGGAAGTTACCCTCTGTTATTACTGCATTCCTTGTAGCCCCTATAACCTCCCTAATACCTGTTATTGGGGCAGGTTATATAGTGGGATTGGTGGAGTTAAAGTGTAGGGGTATAACCCTGGAGGATATCCAACATCTACTTAGATGTGAGGAGTTAAGGGATTTGATGGATAACAACGTTATGAGGGTGTTGATGGTGGCAGCCCTCTCAAGCCTGGGAAGTGCCATAGGTACCTTTTACTTCCTACCTAGGTTCCTAGGACTTTAAAAGATAAGACTGTATATCTCCCTTAACCTTTTCACATCTATCTGTCCAGGTGCAGAGGATTTACCCTCCATGGAGGCAAAGGTCAGTATACTTCCAAAGTAGGTTCCCAGTATCCTTGTTAACTTTCCCATCTCTCCCATCCCTATACCTATTACCCTCCCCTCAAACTCCTGTGTAACTCCTAGAATATTTAAGATATCTTTTTTGCTCTTTACCATGGTGGCAAATTTGCCAATATCTCCTATCTCAAGTTCCCTGTTTACCATATCTCTCAGTGTGTTGTAGGGAGGTGTCTCCTCAAAATCGTGATAGGATATGATAACCTCAGTTTTTGAACCTGTATCATCTCTAAAATCCACAAGTTCCCTATTTCTCTTCTCCCTTAACTCCACATCTATATACTTTACATTATTCTCAATAGCCACTTTAAATAACCCTATCCTTCTATCGTAACTACCTCTATATTTACCCCCTTCCCAGTGAGCCCTTATTGTAACAATAGAGGGGTAGTTGGCCATCTCTACAATATCCTCCTCTCTGATATCTCTAAAGTAATCCACCCTAAACTCTACAATATCTGCAACCTCCAAGGCCCTCTCTGCAGATCTAAGGGCATCCCTAATATTATCCTCCACTATGGGAACACATATCATATCTATAAACCCCTCCTTAACACATCCCAGGTACTCCCGTATATAACCTTACTACCACAGAAGCTAGGGAGGTATATGGCAGCCTTTCCCGAATTTGTTGCAATATTTTTATAACCCATCTCCTCAACTGGAGCCACAACTGTACAGGTGTCACATATTACCTTACCTCCAGCCCTCTCAATAACCTCTGTATATCCCATCCTATCTGCAATAGCCTTAATATGTATAGAGGTGCACACCCAGAGATCACATTTAAATCCAGATCTTCCAAGGTTGTTCTTTACTATGAAGTCTACAACCTCTTTTATCTCTCCTAAACTACAGTGTGGGCATCCTATACATATAAGGTCAGGTCTCTCCTCTGAGGTATTTAACCTGTGAAACTCCTCCTCTATATCCCCCCTATCGATAGTTATCCTCTCAGGGGTATCTACCTCTATCTTACCCATCCTACACTCAGGTGTTATTCCCTCTACATGGTAGAGTGCCACACCTCCACTGGCAGCTAGGGAGGCTCCAAGTGCCTTCAACTTAGTGTACCTATCTCTGGAGATAGGGTTTTTAAATATAAAGTAGGGGACTTCGTTCTTTACAATCCTTCCCACCAAGGAACCTAAGGCCCCGTAGTGAGAGAGATCTTCTAACTCTCCCTCCACCTCAAAGGTATAACTAGGTATCCTGTTCTCATCTAGGTGGTATCCATAGAGGGGGGTTTTTCCAATTAGTGCAGAGGCTAAGGCGGAGGGTCCTCCTTCCCTGTTTGTCCTGGCACCAATAACAGAATTTGCATAGGAGACTGCAGAGGACTCTGCCCAGGCTATGTGATCCCCACAGGAGGGAAGGTTACCAGTGAGATAGGGGGTACAGGTACATCCTATCTCAACACCTATCCTCTTGAAGCACTCTATTATCTCCAGTTGTTTCTCCACAAAATCCCTGGGAAAATTAAGTTCCTCATACCTGGAGAGATCCATACCTGCAGGGTTTAAGGTTGTAGGTACAGACACCCTAACATTACCCCTGGAGATATCTTTTAAGAAGTTTAAACCCTCCTCCCCTATGGTTTTATAGGATACCCCAGAGACCTGGGCTGAGGATATCTCTATAAGTCTCTCTGCCCCGTATATCTCTCCAAGGGATACTAGGAGGTTCATAGCCATCTCAAGAACCTCCCCATACTCTCCGTTGTATATCCTCTCCTCCTCCTTTGTTAGATACAACCTATCACCTTTAGAACTTACTAACCCTCCTAATAACTATCCCCTCAACCCTTACTGGATGTATCCTCCTGGCAAGTTTAAGTGCAGATTTTAACCTCTCCTCTGAACTGGAGTATATCCTGTAGAGTATGTCACCCTTGTTTACCTTACATCCCCTCTTCACGTAGAGTAGTACTCCAGCCTTCTTATCCCTTGGGGCACCAGCCTCCTTGGCTATCTCTGTTATCCCCCTGTTAGATAGGGATATCACGTATCCATCCTTTGGAGAGGGGACGTCCTCGAAGTATCTCCCCAACTCCACATCCTCAGACTTAGTTATACCCTCTCCCCCTCCCTGCTCAATTACTATCTCCTTAAATTTCTCCAGGGCCTTTCCAGAGTAGAGGATATCCTTGGCCACCTTTGTACCAGATCCATGTTGTGCCACACCTCCAAACTCTAGAAGTATACCGGCGAGGGAGAGGGACTTCTCGATTAAACTCTTTGGGGCGGACTTAGGATCTTCCAGGGCCATAAGTGCCTCCCTAGCCTCCAGGGCAGGTCCAACAGCCCTACCTATAGGCTGCCCCCCGTAGGTGATGGCACATTTCACATCTATCCCAACCCTGTCACCAAGTTCTATGAACTTCCTTGCAAGGGCATAGCCCTCCCTCTCATTCTTTATCTTAGCTCCAGGTCCAACTGGGATATCGATTACCGTGTAGTTGATCCCTGCTGCAATCTTCTTGGCCATAACACTTGCAAGTAGTTGGGGTTGAGGATCTATAGAGAGTGGCCTCTCTACGTTTATTATTATATCATCTGCAGGGGCTAGATTTACACTCCCTCCCCAAACTAGACATCCGTTGGTAGCCTCAACCACCCTCTTCATCTCCTGGGCATCTAGGTCAACCCTGGTAAGTACCTCCATCACATCAGCTGTCCCAGCTGCAGAGGTTATAGCCCTGGAGGAGGTCTTGGGAATAATCATCCCAGCTGCAGCTACAATAGGTACAGTAATTAGGGCGTACTTGTTTCCAGGCACTCCTCCAATACTGTGTACATCTACCACTGGATGTCTATCCCATTGAAGTCTTTCACCAGTTTCCCCCATCCTCTTGGTCATCTCTACAATCTCTCCCATCTCCATACCATGGATATAGGTGGAGACTACAAAACCTGTTAACTCTATATTGGAGAGTTTGCCCTGAACTATCTCATCTACTATGGTATGGATCTCATGGGGTTTCAGCACCTGTCCATCCATCTTCTTTTTTATATACTTCAGGGATTTAGGCCTAGGTGCATGTCTTAACCTAACCTCCTCTCCCTCCTCTATACCCTCTATAACACCTCTACTGATACCTAACTCCCCCTCCTTCACCATCTTTTTTGTGGTGTACAACACCCCTATGAAGGACCCCTTTGCACACTCTACCAACACCCTATCCTGGGGGTAGTACTCCGTCCCCACTATCTCCCTCTCATTTATAACTACCCCGTTATTTCCCAGGTCTATATCCAGTAGTTTTGCCCTGAGAAACAACATATTTACCCCTTATTTAACACCTCTTTCTCCATGAATCTCTCTATAAGCTTAGTGTCTATCCTGGTCTTAATACCTAGTCTCTCCAAAACCATCCTGTTTAGGATAACCCTAAGTATCTCCACACCCTCCTTGGACTCTGTTATCTCCTTTAACTTTCTAGTTATCCTTGGAGATTTTAACTTCTTGATAGCCTCTAGGATATCCTCCTCCTTTACCCTCCCCCTCTTCTTATATATCTCATCTGCAATCTCTTCAAGTTTCTTCATATCAAAGGGAAGATACTCCAGTATCTTTCTATCTAGGGTCTCATCTATGGAGATCAGGAGTCTGGCAATATCTATATCTTCAGTATTCTCATCGATCTCCATCTTCTTAACAACGAACCAATTCCCCTTTCTCGCCCTGAATTGTATACCCTCATCCTCCCTTTTTACAGTTATACTTATCACCTCCCAAATTATAAATATAATTATTGGGATTCTCAATGATTAATCTCTGGTTATATATACCCTACGGTGATATTTATGAAGAAGGATCTAACTAACGTAGATATATACGCCGTAGTAGAGGAACTTCGGGGGGAGGTGTTAAATGGATTACTGGACAAGGCATTTCTCCTGGATTCCCAGGGGGGTAAGGAGTTGATACTGAAGGTGCATGTTCCAGAGGAGGGTGTAAAGGAGATAGCCATAGGTATAGGTACCTACAAGTACATCACCTTGACAGAGTACGAGAGGGAAAAACCTAGAAATCCCCCCTCCTTTGCAATGCTACTGAGAAAGTATCTGAAAAATACAAGGATAGTAAATGTGGAGCAGCACAACTTCGACAGGATAGTGAAGATAACCTTCCAGTGGAAGGATAGTATCTATAAGCTTATAGTGGAACTCTTTGGCGAGGGAAATGTAATACTCCTAGATAGCGAGGACAGGATAATACTACCTCTAAAGATGGAGCGATGGAGTAGTAGGGAGATCCTACCTAAGGAGATCTACAGGTATCCACCACAGAGGGATCTAACCCCCTTTAACCTGGAACACTCCTATGAGATTTTTAAGGGTAAGTTTAGGGAGGATAGAAATAAGGGGGTGGAGTGTGTAAGGGTTATCTCCAGGATCTTCGGTCTTGCAGGTATATACGCAGAGGAGATATGTCATATTGCAGGTGTAGATAAAAAAACTGTGGATCCCTCTGAGGAGGAGATAGAGAAACTTTACAGGGGATGTATGGAGTTCTTCAACAGGATGTTCCAAGATAGGAAACCTCATATCGTACTAGAGGATGGAGACTATATCGATGTATCTCCAGTGGAACTTGTAAAGTACAGGGATTATGAGAAGAGGTACTACGAGAGATTTATCAACGCGGTGGATGACTACTTCTCCAGGTATATAACAAAGAAGATGGTAGAGGAGGTGGAGGGTAAACTACAGAAGATGATAAAAAAGCAGGAGAGGATACTTGAGAGTCAGATGGAGACCTTGAAGAAGTACGAGAAGAAGGCCCTGGAGAATCAGATAAAGGGAGATCTAATTTACGCCAACTACAACATAGTGGAGGAGATTCTCAAGGCCCTCAGGGAGGCAAGGGAGAGGATGGACTGGGCAGATATAAAGAGGGTTATTAAAGAGAACAGGGACAACCCCCTCCTAAGTAAGATCTCTTCCATAAGGGAGAAAAGTGGAGAGGTTATACTTAGGTTATCTGCAGAGTATGGAGATGAAGTTGTGGAGAGGGAGATCCCCCTGGACATAAGAAAAAGTGCCTTTGAGAATGCAGAGGAGTACTACAGTAAGTCTAAAAAATTCAGGAGTAAGATGGAGGGTGTTAAGAAGGCCATAGAGATAAGTAGGGAGAAACTTGAGAGACTGAGAAGGGAGGAGATGGAACAGGAGTTGATGAAGGAGTTGGAGAAGAAAACACCTGTAAAGAAGAAGAGGAAAAAGAGGAAGTGGTACGAGAAGTTCAAGTGGACAGTTATAGAGGGTTATTTAATACTGGCTGGAAAGGATGCAACTACAAACGAGATACTTATAAAGAAGTACACCGACAGCAAAGATATAGTATTCCATACCCTCATGGAGGGTGCACCCTTTACAGTGATCAAGATGGATAGAGATATAGAGGAGTTGGAGGAGGAGAAAAGGGAGAGGTTGTTAATGGAGACTGCAAGGTTTGCAGCATCCCACTCAAGGGCCTGGAAACTAGGTCTTGGTAATACAGATGTCTACTGGGTAAGGCCTGAGCAGATCTCAAAGACTGCTGAAAGTGGGGAGTATCTGAAGAAGGGGGCCTTTATGGTAAGGGGTAAGAGGAACTTTATAAGAGGTGTGCCTCTAGGGTTGGGAATAGGTATCCTGGAGTACGAGGGGGAGAAGAAATTAACTACGGCACCTCCAGAGACTGTTAAAAACTTTGAGAAGTATGTAATGTTAAAACCTGCCAAGAGGAAGAAGGGAGAACTTATAAAGGAGCTCAAGGAGATATTCAAGGATTACGAGGTGGATGACGAGGACATCCTCAGGGTCCTTCCTCCAGGGGAGAGTGACATAGTTAGGAAGTAGATCGAAAAATTTATATAGGAGTAGTATATTTTTTCTATATTGGACTCAGGTGCGGAGGTGGCCCAGCCTGGTACGGCGCGGGACTGCTAATCCCGTTGGGCGTTATGCCCTTCCCGAGTTCAAATCTCGGCCTCCGCGCCATACTATTTTTTTATTATTCCCTATATCCATACTTCTAAATATTTAAATTACCCATCACCCCTGGACCTCTCCAACTTTATACTAAATATGGCATGGAGGGCTCCAATAATCAGAGGACCTATTGCAAAGCCTCCAAGTCCAAAGGTCATGGGACCCATAAGAAAGGCTATTAAAACTAGGGCTGGATGGATACTACTCTCATTTTTAACGATAAAAGGTCTTACTATGAAGTCAGGTAGGAGGGTGAGAAATATTAAACCGAAGATAAATACCTCCACCCCCTTCCACATCTCCCCAATTAGGAGGTAGTAGAGAGTCAGGGGTAGATAGACAGTCCAACTCCCTACAACAGGTAGTAGTGCAAATATACCTGTCAAAATCGCCAGTATAAGGGGGTTAGGTATATCCAACAAATAAAACCCTATGGCAGCTATGATGCCGATAACTATGGAGGTAAGGGCACTACCTATAAAGAGGTTCTTGTAGGACTCATTTAACCTATCCAGGAATAACTCTGTTGTCTGATAGTACTCCTCTGGCACGTAGGAGAGTATTACCTTTTTTATAACCTCCCCATCCTTGAGGAGGTAGTATGTTAGAAACACAATTACAAGTACCTTGAGGAACACCACTGGGAGGGTCATAATCTGAAGTGCAATACCCCTTATATGGGGTTCAAGATACCCCCAGATCTGAAGTATATTCTGCACCAGTTTATCCTCCTCTATATGGAACTTATAGCCTAGCTGGTTGGACACCTCATTTAGGAGGGCACTTAAGGAGTTGATAATACCCTGGATATCCATCTGGAGTATGAACATTGCCAGATCCCTTAACACTACAACACCTACTAGAACAGTGGGAACTATAAAGATAAGGAGGCAGATAAATGCAGAGGTGGATTTCCCAAGGTATCTTCTAAGTCCATCGTATATAGGTTTGCCCATGTAGGCAAAGGCGCAGGAGAGGGCTATGGCATCTAGGAAGGGGTATATAAGGTAGAGAACCAATAGAAGTACAGAGAGTACAAAGACCCTTGTGAGTATCTTAAACTCTAAACTCTCCATCCTATCCCATCTCCCATAACTATAATTTTTACTGTAGAGCAAATTATTAAAATCATTATTGGTGAAAAGATGGAGAAATACAAAGTTGGGGATCTAGTGTCTGTAAAAACAGAGGGTACCCAGTACACAGGTATAGTTATGCCCTCCCTAGATGAGGAGGTTCTAGTCCTCAAGATGAAGAATGGGTATAACGTAGGTATCTCAAAGAGACGTATAGTATCCATAGAGAGGATAGAGGGTGGAAAAACCCCCACATACAAAAGACCAGAGTTATCCTTGGAGAGGAGGGAGGGTTTAAAGAATATCTCCATCCTGTCCACTGGAGGTACTGTTGCATCTAGGGTGGATTACAACACTGGAGCTGTTCATCCTGCATTTACAGCAGAGGATCTAATACTTACATATCCAGAGTTGTTGGAGATGGGTAATATATCTGCTAGGTCACTTATGAATATACTCAGTGAGAATATCCTTCCCCTTCACTGGAAGAGGATAGCGCAGGAGATAAAGAGAGAGGTGGAAGGTGGGGCAAAGGGGATAGTCATAACCCATGGTACAGACACTATGCACTACACTGCAGCTGCACTCTCCTTTATGCTAGATACCAATATACCTGTTGTACTTGTAGGTGCCCAGAGAAGTAGCGATAGACCCTCCTCAGACGCCCCTCTCAACCTTCTCTCTGGGGTACTAGCTGCCACTGAACCTATAAAGGGGGTCTACGTGGTTATGCATGGAGAGAGTGGAGATACCTTTACCTACCTTCACGAGGGTGTGAAGGTTAGAAAGTGCCACACCTCAAGAAGGGATGCCTTTAGATCTATAAACACCATACCCCTTGCAAAGATATATCCAACCTCAAGGAGGATAGAGTATCTAAGGGATGTGGAGAAGGTGGAGGAGGATCCTAGAATCGAGGTGAACACCAGCTTGGAGGAGAAGGTAGCCCTGTTAAAGGTATACCCTGGAATAGAGGGAGAGATAATAGACTACTACGTGGATAGGGGATATAGGGGTATCCTCCTGGAGGGTACAGGTCTGGGACATGCCCCAGAGAGTATCTTTGACAACATAAAGTATGCAATAGACAGTGGGCTCTTGGTGGCTATGGCCTCCCAGTGTATAAACGGGAGGGTAAATATGAATGTATACTCCAACGGTAGGAAACTTCTAAAGTTAGGGGTAGTACCCTGTGAGGATATGCACCCCGAGGTGGCATTAGTTAAGATGATGCACCTCCTTGGAAACTATCCCCTAGAGGAGGCCAAGAGACTACTAACTGTAAATCTCAGGGGAGAGATAAAACCCTCTACAAGGTTTGACTGCTACTAAGCCTGTGACAAAAATTTTATATATTTAATACTACAATTAGGAGGATAGCAAGAATAGACTTTTTTATTTTTTCTATTTTTTTAAAAATTAATTAGGTGATAGATTGCCTAAGTTTAAGGTAGTTGTATCTGATGATGAGGGGAAATCCTATCAGTTGGAGGTTGAGACCTCTGCACTGATAGGTAAGAAGATAGGGGATATTATAGATGGATCCCTTATTGGTTTAGATGGATACAAGTTAAAGATAACTGGAGGATCTGACAAGTGTGGTTTCCCTATGAGACCTGATATTCCAGGTACAGGTGTTAAGAGGGTACTACTAAGTAAAGGTCCTGGATACAGACCAAAGGAGAAGGGTGTAAGGAAGAGGAAGAGTGTAAGGGGCAATACAATCTCTGAGGATATCGTCCAGGTAAATACCAAGGTTGTGGAGTACGGGGACAAACCTATTGCAGAGTTGATAGGTCAGGGTTAATCCTCCAATATTAAAAAATCTTTGGGGGTGAGAGGGTGTTTAAGCCTAAGAAACTTACTCCAGAGGAGAAGTTAAAACAGATTGCCCAGATGTTGGACAACATTATAAACGACACAACAGTTCCAAGAAACATAAGGGCTGCAGCACAGAATGCCAAGGAGGCTATTCTAAATGAGAAGGAGGAGTACATAGTAAGAAGTGCCACTGCAATACAGTACCTGGACGATATAAGTGACGATCCAAATATGCCCCTCCATACAAGAACCCAGATATGGAGTATAGTCAGTGCCCTGGAGACTGTAAAAGACGAGTAAGGAAGTTTAACTTTGCAACCTCCTCAACAACCTCTATTTTTATATAGGCTTCCTTTAAATCCCTCCCCAGGCATACAACTCCATGGTTTTTAAGGACTATTACATCCTCCTTCCTCCTGGACACCTCCCCTGCCAACTCCTCACTACCTGCCTCTAGGTAGGGTAGGTAGCCTATCTTTTTTATGAGGTTTTTAGATTCAGGAGTTATTAACTCGATCTCCCTCTCAAGTACTGAGAGGGCCAGGGTATAGGGGGAGTGGGTATGTACTACACTTTTTACATCTTCTCTACTTCTGTAGATAGCTAGGTGCATCTTCAACTCTGAGGAGGGGTTACCTCTTATAACATTACCCTCCATATCTACAACAGCGATATCCTCCTCCCTTAGCCATCCCAGGATAGAACCTGTAGGGGTGATGTATACCTTATCCCCCTGTCGTATACTTACGTTACCTCCACTACCTACCACGTACCTCCTCTCGTAGAGGAGATGACATATTCTTACAAACTCCTCTAGCTCCATAGTGTCTACCTGTACTCTTTTTTCACATAGGAGAGGTACTCCCTTAAGATAAATGGGAAGTCCTTTGCCTTAACAAACCTTAGACCTAGACGTTGAGCCCACTTTTCAATACCTTCATCACTGGCTACAACTGCTGCATCTAGCTCCTTTGCAAGAAGTAGTACATCTAAGTCAGGGGCGCTGTCCAGGGTTCCAGTTCTAAGGGCATTTCTATACTTACTTCTAAAGGTGTTTACAGTTTTTGAAAGCACTGTGTTGATTAACTCCCTCTTTTCCTCCCCCTCCCTTGCAAGGTTGTACATCTCCTCTGCAGTTTCATACATTGCACTTTCACTTAACCTCATACCCTTGTTTATCCTCTCCCTCAAATCCTTTATATATTCGTAGAGTATCTCTGCAGGGAGTTTTATCTCGTATCTATTTGGGGTCTTCTTTACCAGCCAGGTGTCCACCTTTATTATAATCTCCTCTGGACATCCCTCCCTCTTAAGGAAACCTATCAATTCGTTGTATACACTTGGATAGGGTATGTGACAGGATATATCCAGGTATATCCTAGATTGGGCAATGAGATCCAGTATCTTCTCTGCACACTCGGTAATTGTAGAGACATTTAGAGACTTTCTCACTTCACTATCTGTGATGGCAGTGGTATCTAGGCAGAACCTCTGTTTCTTCAAGGTGTTTCCCCTCCTAACCTTTATTAAAGTATATCCCTGATACTTTTATTTATAGCCAGTATCCTTATTTTAGAGGGGTAGTTCCTGATATAATTGGAGATAACATCACTCTCTATTCTACACTCCAACCTGGAGAGGATCCTCTCCCTGAGATGTCTGGAGAAACCCTGGGGTATAGCCTCCCTAATCTCCTCAAGACTTCTATAGGGTCTATTCCTCTCTAACACTTCAGCTATATGCCTTGGAACATACCTCTCAAGGGGGTACTCGTTGGCAGTCTCCAGTATTCTGTCCTCAAACCTCTTAAGGATAATCCCCTCTATATCTCCTCCAGAGTACTCCTCTAGAACTTCCAAGGTGGTCTCAGGGACCATATCCCTTATCTCCTGGAATCTACCACTGTATATATACTCCCTGATTTTACTACCACTTATACCCTCTAACCGCTCTACGAAGAGGAATCTTGGGTGGAAGTTTAGTCCATATCTCCTGTTAAGTTTGTACATGGTGTAGGACAGGGAGGCTATTATGTAGTTGTCTATCTCAAGTTTCTCACAGATAAACTCTCCAGTTTCAATACAGGATATTCTATAGGGCTTCACCTTGATGTGATATCCCTTATTTATAAGCTCTATTATCCTCTCCATACTAGGGTTTTTTATATAGCCCCTAGGTATAACCTCCACACCTAGAGTGTGGAACATCTTAACTATACACTCCATGTACTGTCCAGAACCCATGATACCTAGAGGGGGTCCTTCAACTACTATATCTGCACCTGCCCTAATAGCCATTTCAGCCCTTATGTATCTATCTACTAGATAGGGTACCCCTCTTCCACTTCTCTCCAGAGGTCCAGGGAGGACACTTATAAAGAGGCCCTCCTCCTTCCCTCTCCTGAGGCAGTACTTATGTCCCAGATGAAGTGGGTTGTACTCTGTATAGTCTGCCACTATCTTTGTGTCTCTCTCCTCCTTAATCTCCATCAATATCCTTTTAAATTTTTCAATACTTTTCTCATCCCTCTCTGAGGAGTATCTCACCACCTCCTCCCTATCCCTGAGGAAGTTTTTAAGTGCCTTATCCTTCATGGTCTCCCTTAATATGGTAGTGCGTTTGTATTCATTAAACCGTAATTTTTATATAGAAGATTTGTTATTTGTTTTAACTGGGCCCATGGTCTAGCTGGCTA
>JAHEQA010000035.1 GCA_019561615.1 Methanothermococcus sp. SCGC AD-155-E23 | reverse complement strand
TCTCCCTCTTTATGAATCCCTTATTCCATTCCTTCTCTAGAGAAAGTCCCACTGACTGTGCCAGTTTCCGGGCATCGTCGTAGTGTACCTTGGCCTCTCCATAGCTCCATCTCCAGAGGATATAGAACCTGGTGAGAGGGGTTAATTCCTGAGATATTCCATCCCGGAGTATTCTTCTCACGGCGTAATCAGTTACTATATTTCGGAGGATCTCCAGCATCTGGGATATCTCTATCTTGTTACCCTGGTAGTCTTGAATCTCTTTGTATTTCCCGAATATCTCTATCCCAGCACCTATTGCTGAGATGAAGTAGTCTGCACCTCTGACTCCTTCGTTCCATAGTTGCTCTAGTTTTTTGGGTATGTGTTCTCGTAGTTCCTTAATTATCTCCGGTAGCCAGCCTATGTCCTTTCGCTGGATTTTTCTGCATACTATATAGAGGGAGGATCTCAGTGCAGCTGAATCCTTTGCTCTTAATCTAGCCCTCATCTCCGTGTCTATGGGCCAACACATTGTGACTAGGAGATCAGAATCTAATAAAGATTGGATTACGGTCTCCCAACCCTCCGTGGATTTATGGGCATACACTATCACTGCCATGCCATGGAGTTTCAAAACCCTTGAAATCTCTTTAAAGGATTTGCTGAGCATCTCCTCGAAGAATTTCTTTCCTTCCTCGAAGCCTCCCTTGTCGTGGGTGTAGGCCACTATTTCCTTAGTTTTCGGGGTTAGTGGGGTTACAAATAACTCTGGGTAGAGATCTCCTATGCTTCTCTTTAGCCATACGTAGAAGAAGTCTGAGAGGTAAGAGTAGGGAACGTTGTCGTAGTAGGGAGGGTCTGTAAATACTGCATCGAAGTAGTTATCGGGATATGGTATCTCCGTGGCAGAGGCCTGGGAGACTTGAGGGATAAGTTGTTTACCTTTGTGTTTTACCGGGGGGATTTGGGTGAGGTGGGTGAGGACTTTAAGTACCCAATTTTGATGTGCTTTCCAATCACCATTTCCACCACTGAATACATTTAACTCAATATAATCCCATACCATAGGTAATGCCTGTCTCCTAAAAGTATTCTCTATTTTTTCTCCAACTACGTTATAAGCTACTATATTTGCATTTTTATCAGCTAAACGATCCAAAATAATCCCCAAGTAACTCGCCACCGCTTTAGCATACTCCTCCTCGTATCCCTCTTCAAGCATCTTCTTATAAGCCAGTCTCACCTTCTCAGTGAATGTTATAAGAGCCAACTTCTGTCTTGCATTGAACAGGTCTCCATAGGTGTTCATCCCATAATTTCTTACAGAAAAGGCCCTTTCTGCTCCACGCCCTTTTCCTTCCGGCGTTGGTTCATCAGGCACAGGATCTATCCACCACTCCTCCATTAGCCTCTTTCTCTTCTCCTCTAAGTATCTCTCTGCCTCCTTGAACACCCTGATATCTCTCTCCTCCCCTATCCTGTATCTCTTCCCACTTTTCCCAGGTTTATGTAGTACCACGGCCACTAGTCTCTCCCCAGCTTTTCCCTCTTGGAACAGTCTCCTAGTAGTATCTCCATCTATGGTAAACCCACAGACAGGGCAGGTTACAATAGCCCTGGACACTGTACCCTTAGATGGATCAAAACCCTCAGGCCACTTCTCGTACCCATCTCCCACTATCTTGAATTTTACCTCCCCGTCCTCCACGTATGGGTATAACGCCACCCTCTTGTTCTTCTTCTTAGCCAGCCAGAACTGCCTCATCAGGGGAATCTCAGCTCCACATAGTGGATTCTGACAGGGGAGAGTCCTAGCCCAGATATACCCAACTGGGATATACCCGTCCTCATCTGGTGGGTAGAACCTACCTATCTCCTTCCTAGCC
>JAHEQA010000034.1 GCA_019561615.1 Methanothermococcus sp. SCGC AD-155-E23 | reverse complement strand
AGTACAAGGTGGACTCCTTAAGATGTTTCGAGACCTTGGAGGGATGTCCTACCCTAACCAGTTTAACCTTTCCCCAGAGACGCTCAACTAAGTTATCTACTGCTATATTACTCTCGGCAGTGGCAAGTACCTTTCTCCCCCTCTTCACCTCCTGAAGTATAACCTCTGTAACAGTCCTGGTCTTTCCAGTACCAAAGGGTCCATGTATTAGGAAGAAATCCTCACTTCCAAGGGATAGGCTAACAGCCCTCCTCTGGCTCTCATTTAAATTTTCATCACAGGGTTTAAATTCCACCTCCCTACTCTCCTTAGGCCTCTCCAACCCCAGGAGAAATTTTAAGGCTTTCTTCCCACTTTCACTAAGTTTCTCTAGATTCTCTATCTGCCTCCTGAAGGTTACATTGTTGGCGTAGAGATCGATCCTAACATCCTTCAGAGCCCAGGAGGGGACACTCTCCAGGGCAACTACAATGTAACGCCTCCCCTTCTCAGTTACAGTACCAACGAGATCACTTTTTAAGGAGTTACCCTTACTTATCACCACTAGATCCCCAACACCTATCTCAGTTTTAATCTCCTTTTTCCTACCGTACTTCACCAGCTTATAGTTGAATTCCTCACCGATCACCTTCCCATTTAACCCTAGGATAGCCCTACCTAACCTCTCCCTCTTCTCCCCACTTAACCTTCTCATCTCCTCTTTCATAGCCTCTATCTCCGCCTTTCTCTCCAGTTCAACTAACTTTTTTAAATGTTCAACGTACTCCTCCAACTTCATCATCTTTTCACCATTTTTATTTTTACCATGATAACTATAATTAGAAGATCAAAGGGGATAGGATGGAGATATGTAGTATCTGTAAAGGGAGGGAGTCTATCTACTACCAGCGTCACTCAGGTCTAAGGTTCTGTAGGGAATGTTTTATTAGGTATATAAAAAAGAAGGTGAGAAAGACCCTAGGTAGGGAGATAATTAGACAGCATATAAAAATTGGAATGGGACTAAGTGGAGGTAAAGACAGTTTAGTGATGGCCTATCTACTTAGGGAGTACTATGACCCAATACCTAACTCAGAGGTTGTAGGACTGATAGTAGACGAGGGTATAGAGGGGTTTAGGAAAAAAGGTGTGGAGTTGGCGGTGAGGTTCTGTGAGGAGTACAACATACCCTATCGTATCACAACCTTCGAGGAATTTATAGGGTGTACCCTAGATGAGATAGTGGAGAGGGCCAGGGAGAGGAATATCACCGCCAACCCCTGCACCTTCTGTGGAGTAATTAGGAGGAGGATATTGAACACTATGGCTCTAGAACTAGGATGTAATTATCTGGCAATTGGTCATAACCTAGATGATATTGCCCAGGCTGTGATGATGAATTACATAGAGGGGGATATTAGGAAATTGGCCATGTTAGGTAGGGGTATTGAGCATCCCAAGTTTGTTAAGAGGATCAAACCTTTAAAGTATATCCCTGAGGCCGAGGTGAAACTCTTTGCAGATCTAGTGGGTATTAAGTATCACAGTGAGCCCTGCCCCTACTCCTCCCTCTCCTATCGAAGTGAGATCTCGGAGATACTGGATCTCCTGGAGAGGAGGCACCCGGGGAGAAAGTACTCCATTGTTGCAGGTTTTGAGAGACTGGTAAAGTACCTACCCCTTGAGAGGGAGAGTAAGGTATGTAAGTACTGTGGTAACCCCTCTGCCTCTGAGGTGTGTAAGGTATGTGAGATATTAAAGAAATTGGATATATTAAAAAATCAAAATAGGGCCTATAAATAGTGAAAGAAAGATAATTTTAAGTTATTAACAGAAATGGGACAGAGGTAGAAATGATGACGGGGAGAAAGATACTTGAAGTTGGAGTAGGTCAATCCTCCAGTCCCAGTGAAGCCCTTGAGGAGGCCCTGGAGAGCTGTAGAACCCCTGACTTAACTATAGTCTTTGCCTCCTCCCATTTCAATCCCCATGAGGTCTACAGGGAGATAAGGGAAAAGGTTGGTAACTCCCACATCATCGGTGGTACCACTGCAGGGGAGTTTTCCAGTGTGGTGGGGAAACCAAAGAGAGGTACTGTGGCGGTGATGACACTGAAGAGTCCTTATCTAAAAGTAGGTGTTGGAGTAGGGGAAGGACTATCTAAAAATCCCTTGGAATGTGGAAAGAATGCAATCTGTAGGGCCTACGCCTCTTTGAAGGACAATCCCACAGCCTCTGCCATAATATCCATAGCTTTTATGAAAAAGAGAGGTCTAGATCTCTTAAAGATGAAACCCTTCGTTAACATCATCATCCCAGATGGTCTAGCTGGAGTTGAGGAAGAGTTTATAAAGGGTATCATATCTACCGTTGGATGTAACAGTTGTATAGTGGGAGGATCCACTGGAGACGACTTGAAGGTTGAAAGGACCTATCAATTTGCCAATGGAGTGTATACAGATGCAGGGGTAGTTGCTACCCTAAGTAGTGCCTTGAAGATAGGTACTGGATATGGCCATCCCTTCTATCCCACAGAGGCTGGAGCCCTTGTAACCAAGGCCAGGGGAAGAGTAGTTTATGAGTTAGATGGTAGACCTGCCTCTGAGGTTATGAAGGAGTTACTTGGAGTGGATGAATTGACTCCTCAAGTATTTGCCAAGACCCCTGTAGGTGTTAAATCCTCAGATGTTTACGGAGAGTATATTATCAAGAGTGCCGCCCATGTAAATCCAGATGGTAGTATCACCTTCTACTCTGCAGTGCACCAGGGGAGCTATCTAACTATTATGGATACTGACAGGGACCATATAATTGAATCTTTTAAGAGAACTCTACTTAACGCCCTCCACAGTGCTGGGAATCCAGAGGAGATAGGTGCAATTGTTATTTTCAACTGTATACTGAGATACCTTCTCACTGAAAGAGAGAATGTAAACGATCTCAAGATAATCAAGGAGTTATTAGGTGACGTACCTGTAATTGGATTTAACACCTATGGAGAACAGGGAAGTACCTTGGGAGGGTCTATAGGCCACTACAACCAGACCTCTACCATGTTACTAATTGGTAACGAGATAATCTCCAGATAGGTATCTTCCTAGCACTAAGCGGTGATACCTTGGAACAGGACCTAGATGAAAAACTTATAGAGATACTAAGTATTCTAGCTCAGTACGACAGGCCTGTAGGTGCCAAGGTAATAGCAGAGGAACTTAAAAAACGAGGTTATGAGTTAGGGGAGAGGGCTGTTAGATATCATCTCCAAGAACTGGATGAGATGGGTTTAACTAAGAAGGTGGGATACTACGGTAGGGTCATAACTGAGAGAGGACTTGAGGAGTTAAATAAGGCCAATATCTCCTATCGGGTAGGATTTGTATTCTCCAAGATGTTGGAGAAGATATATCTGGCAGACTTTCCGAGAAATGTTGTTATCAACAGGACTGTTGTCGAGGGAGATTATAAGGTGGTGAGGGAGTGGGTATTGAAGGTTGTAAGTAGTGGTTTCTCCATAGGAGACTTTATAAATGTAAGGAGGGAAGGGGACACTGTTACAGTGGAGACACCCTGTTCCATAACCTTTGACAGCTACCTTATGAAGAGAGGTATATACCCCATGATAAAATATGGGGGTATAGTAAAGTTTGAGGATCACGAACCTGTGACCTTCGAAGGTGTTATAGACTTTAGTAAATCCTCCATAGATCCTCTAGAGGCCTTTATATCCAGGGGAAAGACTGATGTACTAGGTATCATAGAGAATGGGGAGGGATATCTCCCTGCAAACTTCAGGGTTATCCCCAAGGTAGTCCTGGATAAATTTGAAAGAATTGTAGAGGAAGATAGATTAAACGGGATACTAAGTTACGGCGAGGAGAATGTCTTAGGACTATGTTTAAAGGATAACGAGGTGGGGGTGGTCCTGGTAGGTGGGTTATCCCCTATATGCCCCCTGGTAGAGATGGGATACCCCCTGAAGATCAGTGCCGCATGTGATATCGTAGATACCTCCACCATGGAGAGGGTAAGTAAGAGATCTTTAAAACCTTTAAAGAAAAGGGGAAAATTTAAGATAGTATCTGTACTCTCCAAGATGCTCTCCATGATACATATGGTGGATTACAGTATTGAAGAGGAGAGAGGTAAGGTCTTGATAAATAGATGTTATCTAGATAAGAGATATGAGGAGGAGGTGTTGGAGGCTCTAGATAGATGTTATAGAAGGGGTATGATAGTGTCTGGGAGGGTAGGTTTTGAGTATAGAGGGAATAAATTGGTGATAACCACCCTCTGCTCCTCTACAGTGGATGGGATACTTGTAAGGTATGGGGTCCCTGTAATCCCCTACTATGGGGGTATACTGGAACTCTCTAAAGACAGGTTCATAGATATTATCTCCTACGACGGAACATCCCTAGATCCCCATGAGATATTCCTCGACAGGGTAGATGGAGAAAGTACGGTACTGTCAGGGATTAGAAAGGCCCCCATGGTTGCAAGGGATAGGTTATTGGAGATAATAGAGGATTTGAATTGGAAGGGCATATACAAGGTGGGGAAACCTAACAACGACATATGTGGTGTTAAGGTGGAGAAGAACATGTTTGGGTATATATGTTTTGGAGGTATGAATCCCTTCGCCCTACTTAGGAGTAGAGGTATACCTCTAGAGGTCTCTGCACTTCATGGAGTTGTAGAGTACAGTGATTTAATCCCAATTGAGGAGCTAATGTGATCGAAAGCTATATATACCACAAATGCATATTATGGATACTGCCTAGGTAAAAGGGTTAGTGCAGAGGTAGTCTAGCCTGGTAAGGCGTGGGACTGGAGATCCCATGGGGCTTTGCCCCGCGGGGGTTCAAATCCCCCCCTCTGCGCCATTTTTTTATTTTTTTCTTTTTTTTATTATTAAAAAAAAACACGACTATTTTTTGGAGGTGCTTATATTGAATCAGGGGGAATTTAGGCATAGATTAAGGATATCTAAAACTGACATAGATGGAAATGCACCCTTAGAGTTTGCCCTACAGGCTATTAAAGGTATAGGTAAGGCCATGGCTAAGGCCATAGTTAGAGTTGCAAAACTAGATGGACAGATGCGTGCAGGTTATCTAACCGATGACGATGTTAAGAGGATAGAGGAGATATTGAGAGATCCTGCAAAACACGGCATCCCATCCTGGATGTTTAACAGGAAGAGGGATCCCTACTCAGGGGAGGATAAACATCTTATAGAGAGTGACTGGATACTTGCAGTTCAACAGGACATAGCAACTATGAAGAGAATTAGATGCTACAGAGGAATTAGGCATGAACTAGGACTGCCATGTAGAGGTCAGAGGACAAGGAGTACATTTAGAAGAGGTCCTACCGTTGGTGTAAGTAAGAAGAAGAAAAAGTAAATTAAGGTGAGATAATGGGAGATCCTAGGAGGTTGAAAAAGAAATACGATACTCCTAACCATCCCTGGATCGCAGAGAGGATTAAAAGGGAGAAAGAACTTCTAAACAAGTACGGTCTTGTAAATAAGAGGGAGCTTTGGAAGATGGAGACTAGGTTGAGGAAGTTTAGAAGGCAGGCTAGAAAGTTAATCAGTGATACCTCTGAGCAGGGGAAGAAGGAGGCCCAGCAGTTATTCAACATCCTTAGAAGATATGGAATACTGGTTAAAGAGGATCCAACTTTAGATGACGTTCTCTCCCTCACTGTAGAGGATATATTGGAGAGGAGATTGCAGACCTTGGTATTCAGGAAGGGACTGGCCAAGACCATAAAACAGGCTAGACAGTTTATCGTCCATGGACATATAGCTATTAACGGTAGAAGGGTTACAGCTCCTAGCTATCTAGTACCTGTGGAAGAGGAGGATAAAATTACATACGCTCCAACCTCTCCTCTAGCATCTAAGGATCACCCTGAAAGGGTAAAGGTAATAACGGAAGAGAGTAATTAAATAGGGTGATATTATGGGTAGTAAGACAGGTGGAAAATGGGGAGTTGTCCATATCTACTCCTCTTACAACAACACCATAATCCATGTTACCGATATAACAGGGGCAGAGACTATAGCCAGGATCTCTGGAGGTATGATTGTAAAGAACCAGAAGGATGAGGGTTCTCCATATGCAGCTATGCAGGGGGCATTTAAGATAGCTGAGATAATAAAGGAGAGGGGTATCGACAAGGTACATATAAAGGTAAGGGCCCCTGGAGGTAGTGGACCAAAGACCCCTGGTCCCGGTGCCCAGGCTGCAATTAGGGCCCTGGCAAGGGCAGGGATACAGATCGGTAGGATAGAGGATGTAACTCCAATACCCCACGATGGAACTACCCCAAAGAAGAAGTACAGGTAAATCTACCTGGTGGTATTCTTGATATCTGATATTAGGAAGGAGAAAACACCAATAGGAGATATCCTCAGGTTTAAATTAAAGGGACCTATCTCCTTTTCCAACGCCATAAGGAGGATAATGATATCTGAGGTACCTACCTACGCCATCGAGTACGTCTACGTCTATGAAAACACATCCTCCATGTACGATGAATTACTGGCTCATAGACTGGCCCTCATCCCAATAAAGGGAAAACCCCTCAGTGAGGAGGAGGTTATAACCTTTGTCCTCAACAAGGAGGGTCCCTGTACTGTATACTCCGGGGATCTTAAATCTGAAACAGGGGAGGTTGCATTTAAAAACATACCTATAGTTAAGTTGAAGGAGGGACAGAGGTTAAAGTTGGAATGTGAGGCTGTAGTAGGTATAGGAAAGGTACATGCAAAGTGGCAACCCTGTAACAGTACATACAGACAGATAGGTGAGGATGAGGTTGAGTTCCAGGTAGAGTCCCATGGCAACATGGAACCTGAGGAGATAGTAATATCCTCTCTTGAGGTATTGAAGGATAAGGCGGAAAGAGTTCTAAAGGAGTTGGAAACACTTGAGGAGTAAAGGTGGGATCTATGAGGGAACCTAAGGCAACAAATCCAAGGATCTTGAAGTTAATAGAAACACTTAAATCTGCATCCTACAGGACTCAGAGGAAGATCTGGAAGGATCTAGCTAAGAGGTTGTCAAAACCTGCTAGAAGGAGGGCGGAGGTAAATATTAGTAAGATAAACAGGTATACAAAAGAGGGGGAGGTAGTAGTTGTTCCAGGTAAGGTATTAGGTGCTGGAAGGTTAGACCACAGGGTAACTGTTGCTGCTCTCTCCTTCTCAGAGAGTGCCAGGAGAGCTATTGAGGAGGTAGGGGGAAGGTGTATAACTATTGAAGAGTTGGTAGAGGAAAACCCTAAAGGTGTCCAGATAAAGATTATGTCATAAGGTGAAAGTTATGGTGGTTATAGACGCCACAAATGCAGTAGCTGGAAGGCTGGCATCTTACGCTGCCAAGTTGGCCCTCTCTGGAGAGGAGGTATTAATAATTAATGCAGAGAAGGCCATAATAACAGGAAATAGGGATTACATCTTCCAGAAGTTTCTCCAGAGGAGACATAGGAAGAGTATAAGTAATCCAAGGAGGATGGGTCCAAAGTATCCAAGGAGACCTGACGATATCCTTAGAAGGATGATAAGGGGTATGCTCCCCTACAAGAAGGCTAAAGGGAGAGAGGCATTTAAAAGGGTTAAGGTTACAGTGGGAACTCCAGAGGGGGTAACCCCAGATGTTACCTACACCAGGATGCCAAATACCCACAAGTTTGTAACCCTTGAAGAACTTAGTAAGTACCTAGGAGCTAAATTTTAAAGGGGTGATCATGTGAAGGTGGTACATACTGTAGGTAAAAGGAAGACTGCCATTGCAAGGGCTACTGCAAGGGAGGGGAAAGGTAGAATTAGAATAAACAAGGTACCTATTGAAATCTTTGGACCGAAATATTTAAATATGAAATTGATGGAACCAATAATATTGGCAGGCGATGTGATTAACACCATGGATATAGATATTACCGTGAAAGGGGGAGGGGTTTCAGGGCAAATAGATGCAGCGAGGACAGCCCTAGGTAAGGCCATTGTAGAATTTACAGGAAGTATGGAGATAAAGAATAAGTTCCTGGAGTACGACAGGACACTGTTGGTCAGTGACGCAAGGAGAACTGAGCCTCACAAACCAAGTAGGTCCACCAAGGGACCAAGGGCCAAGAGACAGAAGTCCTACAGATAAATTCTCCCTGTTATTTTTTGGTGATAATGTGGTAATGTTCCCCATTAGGTGCTTTTCCTGTGGTGCTGTAATATCTGCAGTATATGAGGAGTATCGCTCCAGACTTCTTAAGGGGGAAAACCCCAAGGACATACTAGATGACTTGGGGATTAAGAAGTACTGTTGTAGGAGGATGTTCATATCTCACAGGATAGATGAGGACGGTAGGGAGATATTCGACGACATGATGGAGCATGACTCCTCCTACTAAGTTTTTATGTGGGACTGTGGGGTAGCCTGGCTATCCTGCGCGTCTGGGGGGCGCGCGACCCGAGTTCAAATCTCGGCAGTCCCACCATTTCTTACTTTTTTATCAATCTTTCTGGTGTTTTTTATGGGATATACTAGGTTTGAAAAGGCTAGACTTATTGGAGCCAGATCTCTACAGATTTCAGATGGAGCCTATTTAACTATAGATACTCAGAAAGACTCCTCCTTAGATATTGCCATGGAGGAGTTTGAAAAAGGAAAGATACCCCTAATAGCAAGACCTAAGAAAAGAAACTAACTCTTTTTTTTTATTTATAAACTTTCAGAGGTAGATCTCTGTGGATGGGGAGATTCTGATAGAGAGGATAAGTGCAAAGAAGGTTTTTAAAAATGCTAAAATAGGTATTAAGATAACAACCTTAACCTCAGGAGGAATAGGTTACCACACCCTCCCCGTGGAAAACCCTGACTACGTAATATCTGATATAGAGAACATAATAGCACCGGAACTTGTAGGACACCCTGTAACAGATCAGGATCTTGTAGACTCTATAATATGTAGCACTCCAATAGAGGATCCAACTACAACTATGGGTGTTTCCCTAAGTGTCTCACAGGCGGCAGCCAACGCCCTGGAGATACCCCTATTTAGGTATATTGGAGGTGCCCTCTCCACCCAGTTACCCAGTGTAGCCTGTCCTCTACTCTCTGATGGTGAGAGGGATCTTCTAGTAATACCTATAACTGAATCCATAGAGGAGATGATATACATCTACAGAAAGATACTGGAACAGCTCTCCCAAAGATACAGGGATGTGGATATAGAGGGAAGATACAGGTGTAAAGATATCTTCCAGGAGTTGGAGAGATTTAGGGATATTGTATCTGAGATATCTGAAGAGGAGGATGTTAAGATACTTGTAGGTGCCTCAGTAAGGGAAGATATAGAACATGAAAAGATATCCAACCTGGATTATCTGGAAAGTCCTAAAACAGTGGAATTTGACGGTTTTTTAACTACAGAGGATATAGACGAGATGGCAGACTTCTCAAAGGTAGAACCATACACAGTTAGTACCCTAAGTGAGTTATTCTACTATACAGAGTATATTCTTGATAGGGGATTGAACCCCTTGATAGTAGGTAACAACCCTACATTTTCACATATTGCCGTGGGTTTAAGGGTGCCACTTATAAGGTGTAGTATAAACTCCGACATTCTCAACGAGTTATGGGACATAGAGAGGATACTTAACAACCCATACATCAATAAACTCTTATAATAACTCTTTTATACACTCTACACATTCCTCTATAGCCTTCTCCAGTATCTCTTCTCCAAGTTTTCTATCTATCTTAACACCCTCCCTTTCCACAATCTCTGCATCCCTGTCTATCAACCTGTTACTCTCCCTGGCCTCCTTCAACCCTACCATCCCTATCTCAGGGTATTTACTGGGATGATGCTCTTTTATCTTATCCTCCCTTGCAATACCTATAACACTTCCAAGGGATACCTCCTCGCTACCTGCATGGATAAAGTTAAAGTTCTTCATTACTATTTTTAACTTAAGTTCCCTCTCTAGATCACCTAGGTATTTAGAGATAAGGGTATTACCCCCATGGCAGTTCACTATCAACACCTTTTTAATACCTAACCTCTTACTCCAGGAGAGTATAAACCTTAGGTACTCTACAACCTCCTCAGCTTTGTTGTGGATACCATGTTTTACATAGGGATACTCTGTTGAGGGTAGTACAACCCCTAGGAATTTGGCACCTGTCCTCAGGGAGGCCATCAACCCTATATAGGACGCTATCTTTGCATCTGTGTCTAGGGGAAGTACAGGACCGTGATTCTCCAGGAAGGAACCTAGGGCTATAACTCCTATCTCATGTACCCTCTCATCTAGAATATTTCCCGCCTCCACTCTCAATCTCAATCTATCCCTCTCCCACAATTATTAGGGCATCACCAGCGCATCCTCCCCTACCCTCCTCCCTTACAAAGAGGGGATTTATATCTATCTCCCTTATCTCAGGATACAACTCCATAATCACTCCAAGTCTCACCATGGTGTCCACTACAAAGTCTATATCCCTCCTTGGACGTCCCCTTATACCCTCCAACACCTTGTAGGATTTTAACTCCTTTAAAGTATCAAGGGCGTACTCCCTTGTAATGGGATGGATTGCAAAGGAGACATCCTTCATCACCTCTACAAACACCCCTCCTAAACCCACCATAATCACTGGACCAAATATCCTATCCCTCTTCCCTCCAAGGATAAGTTCCATCCCCTGGATGTACTCCTCAACAAGCACCCCATCTATTCCATCCTCAATACCCCTCTCCCTTAGATACCTTCTACCTCTCTCCATGATCCTCTGGAAGGCCTCCCTTACATCCTCAGGTTTTACCACTACACAGCCAATATCAGACTTGTGAGGTATATACCTAGAACATATCTTCA
>JAHEQA010000033.1 GCA_019561615.1 Methanothermococcus sp. SCGC AD-155-E23 | reverse complement strand
GTAGGGAACGAAAAGGCAGGGAGTGTAAGGATATCTGCCATTAGAAACAGTGCCCAGCCTTTCGACTACCCTAGAAAAAGTGACACAATTGGTACTTTAAATCCAGGGGAGAATGGAACTGGCGCCATTGTTCTCAGTGTGGATAGGGATGCAGTACCTAAGGAGTATCTTGTTACCCTGGAGATAAGGGCAATTGGAGATAGGGAGAAGGGCGACGACAACGTCTACGTTACCCAGAAGAGTATAAAAGTTAAGGTTGAGAGGGAAGGGGATGGGATACCTCTAATAGTTCTTGGGGTTATAGGGTTGTTGATAGTAGTAGGGATAATCTATTACCTGAGGAGATCTCACTTTACTTAATATACTTCAAGATCTCCCTGAGATCCCTCCTCTCTATCACAACATCTGCCTCTCTTTTCAATACCTCCTTTGCACAGAAGGCTATTCTAAAACCTGCCCTCCTGAACATACCTATATCGTTTGCACCATCTCCCACAACAATCGTATCCTTTAAATCTATCTTTTCCCTCCCTGCAATCTCCTCCAGTATATCGCCCTTGGCAGAGGGGCTCATAACCCTGCCTCTTACCTCACCAGTTAATTTTCCATCCCTCACCACAAGTTCATTGGAGTAGGCGTAGTCTAAACCTAGGTCCCTCTTCACCCTATCTGTAACTATATTGAATCCCCCACTTATCACACCTACAACATACCCCCTATTTTTAAGCTCCTCTACAGTTTCCCTTGCCCCTTTTGTTAACTTCAACCTTGAAACTACCTTCATTACATCCTCCACAGCTAGACCCTTTAAAAGTGATACCCTCCTCTTAAGGGATTCCTCAAAGTTAATCCTCCCCTCCATGGCATCCCTAGTTATCCTCTTTACCTCCTCCTCCACACCTGCCAATTTAGCCAGCTCATCTAAGGTCTCCTCCTCTATCAGGGTACTGTCTAGGTCGAAGAGTACAAGACCCCTCTTTCTCATCCCATCACCAATTAAAATTATTATTCTAATAATCCTAACACTCTTTATAAACTACTTTTGAAGGATGGCTATGTTAAGGTATCAGAAGGTTGGAGATATAGTGTTGGTAAAGAGGGATCTTTCCAGGGAGGAGATAGAGTATATACTGAATAAAACCAGGTGTAAAACTATCGTAAAGTATGAGGGGATAGTTGGAGATCTTAGAAAACCAAGGATCAAGATACTATACGGTAGTGAGACTGAGACTATCCATAAGGAGTATGGCTGTCTATTCAAGTTGGAT
>JAHEQA010000032.1 GCA_019561615.1 Methanothermococcus sp. SCGC AD-155-E23 | reverse complement strand
CGGTCTCCTCTACGCCTCTGCCCTAGGTTTCCCCACCAACATACCTCTTGAAGCTATTGAGAAGGGGGCCTTAACTGCAGGTCTCTCTGGAACTGGACCCTCCTATATAGCACTCTGTCACTGGGAGGATATAGAGAGGGTTAAAGGTGCACTGGAGAGGTACGGTAGGGTAATTACAACAACGTTAAACAAGGAGGGTGCCAAGATAGTGTAAAGGTGAAAGGATGGATACTAGATTAAACCTCTCTAGATCTAAGGAGCTCTTTGAGGAGGCTAAAAAATACCTTGTAAAGGGTGTGAACAGTCCAGTTAGATACTTTAAACCCTATCCCTTCTTCGTGGATTATGCAAGGGATTGCTACCTCTTCGATGTAGATGGAAACAGGTATATAGACTACTGTCTCGCCTACGGTCCCATGGTTCTCGGCCATGGAAACCCCCATGTGATAAGAAGTGTAATGGAGCAGTTGGAGAGGGGGACACTTTACGGATGGCCCACTGAAAAAGAGGTTATACTTGCAAAGGAGGTTGNAAAGAGGGTGCCATGTGCTGAGATGGTAAGGTTTGTGAACTCTGGGACTGAGGCTACCATGAGTGCCATTAGACTGGCTAGAGGTGTTACAGGGAGGAAGAAGATTGTGAAATTTGACGGGGCCTACCATGGAGCCCATGACTACGTACTTGTTAAAAGTGGTAGTGGAGCCCTAACCCATGGAGTACCAAACTCCCCAGGTATCCCAGAGGAGACTACAAGGAATACCCTCCTTGTCCCCTTCAACGACGAGGATACCCTTAGAAAGGTGATAAGGAAACATGGGAGTGAGATCAGTTGTGTTATCANGGAGCCTGTTATGGGTAACGTGGGATGTATACCTCCAAAGGAGGGATATTTGGAGTTTGTAAGGGAGATCACAGAGGAACAAGATATTCTCTTAATATTTGACGAGGTTATTACAGGGTTTAGGTTGGCACCTGGAGGGGCCCAGGAGTACTACGGTGTTATCCCAGACTTAGCCACTCTAGGTAAGATACTTGGAGGTGGATTTCCAATAGGTGCCCTAGTAGGTAGAAGGGATTTAATGGAGCACCTCTCACCCTCTGGACCTGTGTATCAGGCAGGTACCTTCAACGGCAACCCTATCTCTGTTACTGCAGGTATTGCAACCCTGGAACAACTTGGAGAGGATTTCTATAAGAGAACATTCGCCTCTGCAAGGAGGATATACCAGTTTATAGAGGAGTGTGCAGAGGAGAGAAACATACCCCACTGTGTAAATGGGGTAGGGTCTATGTTCCAGATCTACTTTACAGAGGAGAGGGTCTTNGACTATGAAAGTGCCAGGAGAAGTGATATTGAGATGTTCAACAGATACTTCTACGGTCTTCTGGAGAGGGGTGTGTTTATTCCACCTTCACAGTTTGAATGTTGCTTCACCTCTGTGAAACATGAGGGGGAGGTAATAGAGGAGACCTTAAGGGCTATAGAGGAGGTATTTAGAAAGTTATCACAGTGAAACCATGGAGGAGATATACAGGTTAGATGACTGGAGGGCGATGAAGATAAAACACACCGTAGAGATAGGGGAGGAATCCCTGGAGACTAAAACACTGCTTATAGAGTTTGGGAAGAGGAGGAAGGTACTCTCCACCTGGGAGGGGTTTAAAGTTGTAAAGTACGTCGCCAACACCTCCATACCTAAACCCTTCTGGGACAAGGTTCATAACTATGGGGAGTACAGGGAGATGGTAATAAGGAAGTTAGGGGTTAGGGAGGAGGATATAGCCCTACTATCTACAGGTGCAGATATGGATAACCTTGCCATAGCCAAGGAGGAGTTTGATGAATTCTACGTAGTAGCCTTTACAACTGCCGGGGCTAAGTACAACGCTGTAAGACTGGGAGACGAGGAAAGTGACTACATAGAGAAGGACTTTAAAACCTACAGGATTAATGTAGGGACTGTAAATATTATACTTGTAACCAATGCCAACTTGACAGATGGGGCTATGGCCAGGAGTATTATAACCATTACAGAGGCGAAGACAAATGTATTCCAGGAGTTGGATATAAGGAGTACAAGGCATCCAGAGTTACAGGCGACAGGTACAGGTACTGACAACGTGATAGTAGTTAAGGGATTTGGAAGGAGGGTCCAGTATACAGGGGGGCATACCAAGTTAGGGGAGATGATAGCCAGGGCAGTTAAGAGGAGTGTAAGGGAGGCCCTGATAAAACAGGATAAAATTAGGAGGTGAGAAAATGGGTATAAGGAAATCTATAGTATACTTTGAAAGGGCTGGGGTGCAAAATACAGAGGAGACCTTGAAGTTGGCAGTTGAGAGGGCCCAGGAGTTAAACATTAAAGATATAGTGGTGGCCTCCTCCTATGGAGATACTGCAAGGAAACTCCTGGATATACTGGAGGAAAGAGGTCTCCATCTAAATGTAGTAGTGGTTACATACCACCAGGGGTTCCACGAGGTGGATAAACTTACCATGAGTGAGGAGACCATGGAGGAGTTGAAAAAGAGGGGTGCAAAGATATTCATAGGACCCCATGCCCTAAGTGGTGTTGAGAGGGCAATATCCAACAAATTTGGAGGTGCCTATCCAGTAGAGATAATAGCCCATACCCTTAGGACCTTTGGACATGGGTTGAAGGTATGTTATGAGATTACCCTCATGGCTGCAGATGGAGGTCTTATTAAAACCAGAGATGATGTAATTGCCATTGGAGGTAGAAGTAGGGGGGCAGATACTGCAGTTGTGATAAAGCCTGCAAATCTAAGGAATTTCTTCGATATGGAGGTAAGGGAGATCATCTGTATGCCAAGGGACAAGAGAAAGATAGAGGAGTAAAGGGTTAAGATGGATCTAGAGTTCCTTAAAAGTGTCTTTGTAGAACTAGTGGAGAAGTACGGGTTGTTAGGTATCTTTATCATAGGTTTTTCTGAACCTATATTTCAACCCTTTCCAACAGAAATATTTATGATAATTGCCATATCCATGGGTCTAGATTGGAGGTATGTGTTCCTCTCTGCCCTTCTAGGTTCCCTACTTGGATCCACTGTTACCTACTACCTCTCCTCAAGGTACGGGGAGAAGTTGGCACTGATGCTCTTCAAGGAGGAGGAGTATAGAAAGGGAGAGAGATTTTTCAAGAAGTATGGGGTATTAGGTTTTATCCTTATAAGTTTTACACCACTACCCTTTGAGATAATGTGTTGGGTATGTGGGGCCTTTGGAATGCCCTTTGACAGGTATATCCTTGCCGTCTTTCTAAGTAGAGTGATAAGACATGGTGTTGTAATAGTTCCCTTAGCCCTCTGGGGAGATGATATCTGGAAATTACTAAATCTAGAGGAGGTTTTAGTATGTGCCTAGCAATACCCTGTAAGGTTGTAGAGATAGTTGAAGAGAATGGAGAGAGATACGCCATTGCAGAGTACAAGGGGGTAAGACAGAAGGCCAAGTTAACACTTCTAGAAGATGTAAAGGTTGGTGACTACATACTGATACATACTGGATATGCCATAGAGGTGTTAAGTGAGGAGGATGCAAAGTTAAGCCTAGAGGCCTGGGAAGAGTTATTGGAGGCCATAGGTAAGATGGAAGACTAGATAATTTTTTCTAACTATTAATTTATTATTATAAATATAACGATATTTAAAAGGGTGAGAATCATGGAGGTAAAAGAGGTAGACAAAAACACCTACAGGGACTTTATAAGGTGCATAATTAAGAGTCTACTGGATAAAAAAGAGATACTGAAAAACCTCCCTCCCAAGAAGAGGAAGGAGAAAATAGAGGAGATTAAGAGGGAGTGTATTAGAAGGTTCCAGTTAGAGATAGGTTTCCCTCCAAACTCAGAGATTATAAGGTATGCAACAGAGGAGGAGAGGAGGGAACTTATCCCCATATTAAGGAAGAAACCTGTTAGAACTATCTCAGGGGTGGCAGTTGTAGCTGTTATGACGTCACCTGAAAAATGTCCCCATGGAAAGTGTATCTTCTGCCCAGGAGGTATAAACAGTGTATTTGGAGATGTGCCACAAAGTTACACCGGTAGGGAGCCTGCCACCATGAGAGGACTTATGTACAACTTCGATCCCTACATCCAGACCAGGGAGAGGATAAGGCAGTTGGAGAAGATAGGACATCCTACAGACAAGGTGGAACTTATAATCATGGGTGGAACATTTCCAGCCAGGGATATAGAGTATCAGGATAACTTTATAAAGGGATGTCTAGACGCCCTCAACGAGAGACCCTCCAGAACCCTTGAGGAGGCACAGAGGATAAATGAAACTGCTAAACATAGATGTGTTGCCCTTACACTGGAGACTAGGCCTGACTACTGTGGTGAGAGGGAGATAAACCAGATGCTCAAGTTAGGTACTACCAGGGTGGAGTTAGGTGTTCAGACCATATACAACGATATCCTGGAGTTTATCGAAAGGGGTCATACAGTAGAGGACACTATAAGGGCTACACAACTTTTAAAGGACAGTGGTTTAAAGGTCTCCTATCATATTATGCCAGGTCTCCCAGGCTCCTCAATAGAGATGGACAAGAAGGTATTTAAGGAGATATTTAGCAACCCAGATTTTAGACCTGACCTTGTAAAGATCTACCCCTGTCTGGTGATAGAGGGTACAAAACTCTACAAGTTGTGGAAGGAGGGGAAGTTCAAACCTATAAGAGAGGAGGAGGCTGTGGAGATTATAACCTATGCCAAGTCCATAATGCCCAAGTGGGTTAGAACATCTAGAATACAGAGGGACATCCCTGCAAATGTTATTGTAGACGGGGTTAAGAAGAGCAACTTAGGGGAGTTGGTATACAAAAATCTAGAGAGGTTAGGTATAAGGTGTAGATGTATCAGGTGTAGGGAGGTGGGACATGTAATCTACAAGAGGGGTGTCTATCCAGACCCTGAGAATATAAAGCTCTGTAGGGAGGACTACAGTGCAAGTGGAGGTCATGAGATATTCCTATCCTTCGAGGACGTTAAGAAAGATATACTCATAGGATACCTAAGGTTGAGGATACCCTATAAACCCTTTAGACCAGAGATAGACGATAAAACTGCACTAGTTAGACAGTTACATGTATGTGGTCAGGAGCAGGGGTTATTTGAAGAGGAGTATAGGGAGGAGATGGCATGGCAACATAGGGGTTACGGTAGAGCCCTCCTAAGGGAGGCTGAGAGGATAGCCAGGGAGGAGTTCCAGATGAAGAAGATACTTGTTACCAGTGGTATAGGTGTAAGGGAGTACTACAGAAGGCTAGGATATAGAAGGATAGGTCCCTACATGGGAAAGGAGTTGGTATAAGATAAAGTATATAAAGAGAGGTACTAGAATAATGATCAAAAAGGGTTAGAGGTGAAAGGTGTGAAGTTTTTCCTGGACACTGCAGATGTTGAGAGGATAAGGGAGTATGCCCAGCTAGGTATAGTAGATGGGGTTACAACAAACCCAACCTTAATTGCAAAGGAGGGGAGGGATTTCCAGGAGGTAGTTAGGGAGATATGTGAGATTGTAAAGGGTCCTGTAAGTGTGGAGGTCACAGCCCTAGACACTGAAGGTATGGTTAGGGAGGCCAGGGAGCTCTCAAAACTTGCAGATAACATAGTGGTTAAAATACCTATGACCAAGGAGGGTATAAGGGCTGTAAATATTCTCTCGGAGGAGGGTGTAAAAACTAACGTTACCCTAGTATTCTCTGCAAATCAGGCACTAATTGCGGCAAAGGCTGGGGCAACCTACGTCTCTCCCTTTGTAGGTAGATTAGACGACAACGGCCAAATAGGTATGGAGGTGGTAAGGGAGGTAGTAACCATATTCAGGAACTACCAGATAGAGACAGAGGTTATTGTAGCCTCCATAAGACATCCACGTCATGTAATTGAGGCTGCAAAACTTGGGGCCCATGTAGCTACTATACCTCCCCAGGTACTGGAGAAGATGTTCCACCATCCCTTGACAGATCAAGGTATAGATATCTTCATGAGAGATTGGGAAAACTACTTGAAAAATAGATAAACAGGTGTTACTATGGAGTATATAAATGAGAAGATGGTTAAACCTGCCCTAATTGGAGGGGTTATTACAGGAATAATAACCTTTCTTTTTTCACTTATAGGAGGTTGTTGTTGCTGTTTCCTCTATACTCTCTCAGGTATTATTACCAGCTACCTCTTGACCCAGGAGTACCTTCCCAGTGATAGAGACTATCTCATCTCTGGGGCACTAAGTGGAGGTATTGCAGGATTTGTTAGTTGGATATTAGGTACTATAGTAGGTATAGTGAAAATCCTTATATCTGGAACAGTAGCTGCCTCCTATATGAAGGCTGTAGGGGCCCAGTATTACTCCAGTTTATACATGGAATCCGCTGAAATAGGCTTTATACTGTTTGCCATTATCCTTCTACTAAGTTTCTTCATATCCATAATAATAGGTGCCGCCTTTGGAGCTATTGGAGCAGTGATATATAGAGTAGTGACAGAGGAGTTGGCTAAAAGTTAACAGGGATATATATGGGATATAGAGAGATGATTAAAGCTGCCCTAATTGGAGGGGTTGTTACAGGGGTTTTAGTACTTATTTTTTCTTTTCTTCCTATTTTTGGTAGTTGTAGTTGTCTCCTCTACCTTTTATCTGGTATTATTACTGGCTACCTCTTGACCCAGGAGTACCTTCCCAGCGATAGAGACTATCTCATCTCTGGGGCACTAAGTGGAGGTATTGCAGGATTTGTTAGTTGGTTGATAGATATGGGGGGCATCCTTCTATCTGGAACAGTGACTTCTACGGACATAGATTTAACAATGGCTGCCCTCTTACTTCTGATAGGAGCCCTTATATCTATAATAATAGGTGCTGCCTTTGGAGTTATTGGAGCTATACTCTATAGGATATGGATAGAGAAAAAATAAGGTATCCTTCGAGGTAGTAGTTATGACATATAGAGATGGAATGGCTAAAGCTGTACTTGTTGGGGGAGTAATTGGTGGGATACTTTTTTCCCTACTTCCCCTCTCTATTCTCCCCTACATCCTCGCTGGTGTTATCACTGCCTATCTCATGAGTAGGGAATCTCCAAGGAGTAACATGGACTATATAATAGCTGGGGTATTAAGTGGGTTTATTGCAGGATTTGTTAGCTGGTGTCTAGATACTTTAATAATCCTAACATCTGTGATAAATGATGTTGGTATAGCTTCTTCCACGGGGGATCACTTCATTGAATTGATATACAGGGAGAGTATAATGGTGGTGAACGACTATAAGATGAACATCCCCTTCTATACTATAGTAGGTGCTATCTCTGGATTTACTGGAGGGTTACTTTACGGAAGGTTAAGAAGGTGAATAACAACATGGAGAAAAAGCTTCTCTATATCTACCTCACCTTCCTCTCTCTATTGTTTATATTCTACCTGGGTATTTTTTTAGCCCCCTATCTCTACGATAAAAATAGGCTGCTATCCCTTCTTATCTACAGTATATACTCCCCTATCTGTCATCAGCTACCTGAGAGAAGTTACTTCATATTCAACCACAAGATGGGGGTATGTGCCAGGTGTTTCGGTATCTATACAGGGGCTCTAGTGGGGATGTTGATATACCCCTTTATTAGAGGATTGGACAACTTTAAGATTCCCAATAAATGGTATCTAATTTTGGCACTAATTCCCATGGGTATTGATGGCACCACCCAACTACTAGGTTTAAGGGAGAGCTTCAACGAGTTGAGATTTATAACAGGTTTTATAGGGGGGTTTGTAGCCCTCTTCTATATTCTACCTGTACTGTTAAAAGGATTAAGAGAGTTTAATTTTTTTAAAGATTAATTTTACACCTTCTTTCCCAGGGACTGTATTTTTAAACATCAACTTGTAGTCTCTATTCTGAGAGTAAATCTCCGAGAGTAAGTACATAAATGGACAGACATAGGGTGTTATCCTCTCCTTCATCACCCTCTCTAGAAATGGAGAGAGAGTAGGTTTTATCACTTGAAACACTACCTCTTCCTCCCTATCTTCAATTTTTAAATCCTCTGCCAACCCAAATACGTTAACAAAGAGATCCCTTATCTCCTTATCTGTCATGTTCTCTTTCAATATACCCTTCTCTTTCAAAAAGGATATCATCTCCTTTGCACTTTCCCTACCAAGAACCTGTCCTCCTGTACCTACAATATCTACCACAGCTTTGTTTATCCCGTAGTATAGAGCTGAAACAAAAATAGGATCTATCTTCCTCATGGTAAAACCTTTTTTAACATATTTTTCAAGAGGTCACAGTGGGGATAGACTATTTCATCTATCTCATCCTGGTAATCCTTCAGGATAACTTTGATGGAGGTTAAAGTATCTATACCTCTACAGAGACTACATCTTATTACAAAAGAGTTATCTTTAATATTTTCTTCATTTTCATCCTTACAGAGTATCCTTATCTTCATGACTATCATAAAAAATATATTAGAGGTACTGGGCTAACTTCTCCTTCAACTCCTCCTTTGTAGGAGCACCAATGAAGGCAACTTCTCCGTTGATCACTATAGTAGGTACTGCCATTATCCCATATTTTGCAGCCCTCTCAGGTTCCTTCATAACATCTATATACTCTACCTCCACTCCTCCACCTATCTCTGAAACTACTTCCTCAACAACTCTCTTTGCAGGGGGGCAGTGGGGACACATTGGAGAGGTGAATACCTCTATCTTTACCATACTTATTACCTCCTTATTTTTAATTCCAGATCTCTTTAAAGTGTTGGAGAGCCTTGACAATATTCTCTAAATCAGAAGGTGGGAATGCAAATATCATCTCCCCATCCTCTATACGGGCGTACTTCCTGGATCCGTTACATCCAAGTGTGGCGTTGGCTCTACCCCTTACCTTGACAGCAGCCACTGCATCTGCACATAGGGACTGAATACCTGAAAAGTCTCCCTGGAACCTTCCACCCTCTTTATAGAGTAAGGCCTGTACCAGCCTTAAAACCTTCTTAGGTGTTGTTATTACCAGTATTGCATCTGGTTCAAAGTCTGCATCACTTAGAGGTGCATAGACACTGGCATATATCTTTTCCTCTACCCTGGGTATGGCCTCTACAGTTCTCCTTGCAGCCTCCTCACTTTCAAAGTTACCTAACTTGTGGTACAACTTACCTGTAGCTAGGGGTTCAGGTGGATCTTGGAGGATCCCTATTGCATAGGCCCCTCCTTTACAGGCGTGTTTATCTAAGGTGGCATAGAATTTCTTCCCCTCCTTCCTTGCCAGCTGAACCATCTCACAGTGCCTTATCTCATCCTCTATCTCCTTATAACCCTCGGGGATCTCCTCCTTAGACTTTGCAAGTTTTACAGCAACTGCAGGGTACTCCAAATCTAGCAACTCCTCCAACTTCTTACCTAGCCCTTTAATCTCCAAAGTATCACCTAAATTGTTGTCCCAATTTTAACTTGATTTAAATAACTTTTATAGTTTTTTAACTACTGTAGTTGTGCTAACTATTTACACTACTGTGATCTTTACTATATAAATTTTTTCAATAGGTTAACCGAAAAATTTATATATGAGAAATATATCTATTTTGTGTGCAAACAAAATGCCTCGGTGGCTCAGCCTGGTAGAGCGCCTGACTTGTAATCAGGTGGTCGGGGGTTCAAATCCCCCCCGGGGCTCCATATTGGAGAATCAGGTTGGGCCTGTGGGGTAGCCTGGTCTATCCTTTGGGATTTGGGATCCTGAGACCCCAGTTCAAATCTGGGCAGGCCCATCACCCTATTGTAAGTCCGGCGGTAGTTCAGCCTGGTAGAACGGCGGACTGTAGATCCGCATGTCGCTGGTTCAAATCCGGCCCGCCGGACCATCCTCAAGGGCCCGTAGCTCAGCCTGGTAGAGCGCCTGGCTTTTAACCAGGTGGTCGAGGGTTCAAATCCCTTCGGGCCCGCCATTACCTCTGTGGCATGACGGCCATAGCGGAGGGGCTACATCCGATCCCGTCCCGAACTCGGAAATTAAGCCCTCCAGCGATGCCCCAAGTACTGCCCTTGGGTGGGAACGGGGCGACGCCGTCAGCCACTTTTCTCTGCCCTGGTGGTGTAGCCGGGCCTATCATACAGGACTGTCACTCCTGTGACTCGGGTTCAAATCCCGACCAGGGCGCCTTATTTTTTTTACTATTTTATATTAATATATCTAAATATTTCAACACAGAGGGATGTTGTGTTAGGTAAGGGGATTTTAAGGATAATATTAAAACATCTCCTTCAAAGGGAAAAACCTAAAAAAGGGAGAGAGGAGAAGTATCCAGACCTAAGTAACTGTATAGTATGTGGTCTTTGTAGTAAGGTATGTCCTACGGGAGCTATAAGACTTTTTAAATTTAGGGAGGTTATCTGTGAGAACTGTGGGGTATGTATAGAGGTATGTCCCACAGATGCCATAACCTTAGACAGGTTCAAGGTAGATAGGGAGAGATGTATAGGATGTGGGTACTGTCTACTGGTATGTACAATCCCTGTTATCAAGGAGGAGATACCTAGGCCTGAAACCCCTGTTATCTTGGGGGATAGGTGTAACCACTGTGGGTTCTGTATAAGGAGTTGCCCTGAAGATGCAATAGGTATTAAAGGAGGTAGGATATCTATTGAGAAGAACAGGTGTAAGATGTGTCTTACCTGTATCCACCTATGTCCCATGAGAGCTATCTCCTCTCCAGAGGATTATGTAAAGTCCCTCATTGTAGATGTTGACATCTACTCCTGTATATCCTGTAGGGAGTGTGAGTACCTATGTCCTATAAAGGGTTTTAAAGGTGAGTGGGATGGAGATAGATAATAAACTTAAGGCGGAGGTACTGGTAGAGGCACTACCCTACATATGTAAATTTCAGGATCAGAAGTTTGTGATAAAGTACGGGGGTCACGCCATGGTAAATAAGGAAGCAAAGGAGTGGGTGGCACAGGATATAGTCCTCCTAAGGTTTGTTGGTTTAAACCCTGTTGTTGTCCATGGAGGTGGCCCTGAAATAGACGCTGCAATGAAAAAGATGGGAAAGAAACCTGAGTTTATACATGGTTTAAGGGTAACTGATGAGGAGACTATGGAGATCGTTAAGATGATACTTGTTGGAAAGATTAACGGTGATATTGTATCAAAACTTGGAAAGTATGGAGGTAAGGCTATAGGTCTCTCTGGGAAATCAGGATATTTAATAAAGGCTAGAAAGAAGAAGGAGTATATTATAAAGGATAACAGGAAGATAGAGGTGGATCTAGGTAAGGTAGGTGAGGTGGAGAAGATAAACACTGAATTGATAGACATACTACTGGAGAAGAAGTACATCCCTGTAATATCTCCAATAGGTATTGGGGAGGAGGGTGAGGTATTCAACCTAAATGCAGATGTTGTTGCAGGGGATCTAGCTGCAGCTATTGGGGCAAAGAAGCTGATAATGATAACAGATGTAGATGGAGTTATGGAGGATGTAAATGACCCCTCCACACTCTATAAAAAACTTACAGTTTCCGAGGCAGAGGAGTTGATAAGGGAGGGTGTAATCTCTGGAGGTATGATACCAAAGGTTAAGGCCTGTATAAACGCCCTAAAAAAAGGTGTAGAGAGTGTCCATATTATAAGCGGTAAGATACCTCACTCCATCCTCCTGGAGATATTTACAGAGGAAGGTATTGGAACTATGATAGTTAAGGATTAAGATTTTAAAAGTATATTGTCTCCAACCTTGACACCTAGGAATTTGGCTACAGGAGGACACTTGGCCTTAAAGATATAGTAGACAGGTTTGTCAATGGAGTACTCAGTTAAACTTTCAAAGTTACCCATCCCCTTGGCAATAACTATATCTGCCCTTTCAAACTCCTTTAAGAACTCCTGAGAGGCCTCTTCAAATTTAACACCTATAACATCACAACCTGTTGTTATAACCTTCACCACCTTGTCAAGACCTACGTATCTGGCATCCTCTAGGGTGGCGTCGTTTAGTATAGGGCCTCCCTTTACAGCAGCTACAACCTCACAGTATCCCTTTAACTCCTCAAGGAGTATCCTGTCGAAGAGGATCTCACCTGCGTTGTCACAGAGGTAGAGTATCCTCTGACACTCCCTTAGATCCTGAAGTAAATCACTACTGTGATCAATTATTAAATCCCTCTCTAACGTTTCTCTAAACTTCTTGTCTATATCTACATCTGTACTGTAGGGTCCAAAGTCTATAACATTTCCAGCTATAGCCAACTTTACCTTATATCTCAACCTCTCCAGTGGAGGTTTAGTATCATACTTTTTTAAATCCTCCTCTATACTCTTAAGATATCTCATGGCCAATTTATTCGCCCTCTCTTTTAGACGCCTATAGGGGTCCTTGTTACCACTTATCCTTTTAAGGAACCTATGTACCTTAGTTCCCATCCAGGCTGGAACAGCCTTAGGACCGTAAACCTCCTTTATACAGGAGAGGGCAGCACTTATCAATTTAAACTGTACCTCTTCCTCCCTGGATATCTCCCTGGCAGCATCTACAACCTGCCTTACGATACATGTTGCACACTCTGGCTTGATCTTCAAGGGATCACCTTTCTAACTTTATAACTCTCCAAAGAGAAAGATTTTAAGAAGATATCCTTGAGAGATAATTCCAACATAGATACACCGTTAATAGGTCCTCCCAACTACAACGTACTTTTTCCCCTTATACTCTGTTACTCCAAGGATAGAGGCCTCCACCTTCTCCTCGAAGTCTTCACTGTATATCCTCTCACTGTAGGGTATCAGGATTACACCCTTCCTCTCTTTAAGTTTCTCCCTCACCTCCTCTACTATCTCCTCTAGGGAGATGCCCTCACTGAAATCCAGGGTGGTGATATGTCTCTCCATCCTCTCCCTAGCCCTCTCCCTCATATTCTCCTTTATCCTCTCAAAGAGATCCAGTATCTCCTCCTTAATATCCTCCTCCCTCACCTGATATTTTTCTTCAGTATCCCTTCTATAGATGGTAACCATCTTATTCTCCAGGTCCTTTGGACCTACCTCTATTCTAACTGGTACCCCTCGAAGTTCCCAGTGGTAGAACTTTCTACCTGGCCTGATGTCTCTGTTGTCTATCTCCACCCTAACTCCCATATCCTTTAACAGGTTGTAGAGCTCCACTGCCTTCTCCTCCACCATCTCCCTCTTCCCCTTGAATAGTAGAGGTACTACAACCACCTGGATTGGGGCGACGTTGGGAGGTAGGACGAGACCCTTTTCATCCCCATGGATAGCTATAATAGAGGCTATAACCCTGTCTGATATACCGTAACATGTCTGATAGGCGTAGTCCTTCCCACCTTCCAGGGTTTCAAACTCTAAGTCAAAGGTCCTAGAGAAGTTCTGTCCCAAGTTATGGACAGTACCTATCTGTATAGCCCTTCCATCAGGAAATATGGTGTCAAAGGCCACTGTATACTCGGCACCTGGAAATTTATCCCACTCCGGTCTCCTAGATACCATAACAGGGATGCCCAACTCATGGAAAAACTCCTTATATATCTCTATAGCCTCTTTAACCTGATTCTCAGCCTCTTCCCTTGTTGCATGGGCAGTATGGGCCTCCTTAAATGTCATTATCTCTCTCAACCTTATAAGGGGTCTTGTATGTTTTGTCTCATATCTGAAGGTGTTTACAACCTGGTAGATCTTTATAGGCAGATCCTTGTGCACCTTTACCCAGAGTTTCATCATATAGTATATGGCAGTTTCAGAGGTTGGTCTAAGAGCCAATTTTACCTCCAGGGGTTTTTTCCCTCCATGGGTTACCCAGAATACCTCCTCCTCAAATCCCTTTATATGTTCCCCCTCCTTTGCAAGAAGATCCTCTGGGATAAGTAGGGGAAAGAGAACCTCCTCATGTCCCCTCTCCTCTAAAAGTCTCCTTAGTATATCCAGGGTATATCTCCTGATCTTGAATCCATAGGGTAGATAGACACCACATCCCTTTATAGGGTATCTAACGTCGTATATCTCAGCCCTCTCAAGTATCTCGCTGTACCACTCTGAGAAGTTCTCCAAGTTTATCACCTTTTAAAGTTTTAAGATTCTTATAGTTACCATCCCCATAAAAATCTTTTAAGATCTTCTCCCTGATACCGAAAAATTTATATATATGTTTGCAATATCTAGTGATGGATCTATTTTGCAGGGGTTGTCGAGCCTGGCCAAAGACGCAGGACTTAAGATCCTGTCCCATAGGGGTTCGGGGGTTCAAATCCCCCCCCCTGCACCATATTTTTTCATAGGTTATATTAATTAATTTGCATATATCGATATTACTTTTTTATACCTCCAGTAATTAAGGTTAAAGTATAATCCATCTAGGTGAAGTTATGAAGAGATGGACTGCATACAAGATTAGACCTGAGGAGTTACTGGAGAACAAGGTAGTAGGTAACACCTTGATAATAGAGGGAAAGAGAATACACAGGGTCAGGGTACTGGGAGAGGTGAGAAGGATTTCCGAGACCTCTATACTCACCTTTGAATTGGAGGGAGGTGTAGTTGTAAAGGATTTTGAAAAGAGAGGTAAGGATATTAGGGAGGGGGACCTTATAGATGTAATTGGAAGGGTTGGTCAATTTGAGGGCTCCCCCTATATCTCCCTTGAGCTCTACAAGATAAGGAATGAAGATAGGGAGAAGTGGAGGGAGTTAAGGGAGTTGGAGATCGAGGTAACAAGGAGGTATATGGAGGATGAGGGTGAGGAACCCTCTGAGGATTACCAGGGTGATAGGGAGGAGGAGAGTGAAAAGATCATGGAGGAGGTATACAGGGGACCCCCAAGAAGGACATGGTTTTAAAGGTCATAAAGGAGAGAGGATCTATAGAATACGAGGAGCTATTGAAGACAGTAAATATAGACGAGTACGAACTTGACAAGGTCCTAGAGGAGCTACTGGAGGAGGGCTATATATACGAACCTAAGGCTGGCATCTACAAGATAATAGAGTAGTTGTGAGAGGATGAGTAGAAGACATATAATAATAGGAGTAATACTAGCAATAGTGCTAATACTCAGTATAGGAGCAGCTATACTCCTAGCTATAGGTGGGGTTTCAACTGGTAATATTGCAAAGATAGATATAGAAGGTGTACTGGTACTTCATCCCGAGGATAGGGGTTTATTCACTGAGACCCTAGGTGTGGAGGACTACATCGAGGCCCTGGATAGGGCGGAGAAAGATCCCAATGTTAAAGCTGTAATCCTAAGGGTGAACAGTCCTGGGGGGGAAGTTATAGCCAGTGAGAAACTTGCAAGGAAGGTGAAAGAGGTAGCTGAGAAGAAACCTGTGGTGGCCTACGTGGAGACCATGGGTACATCTGGGGCCTACATGGCAATAGCACCTGCAACATGTATAGTGGCAGAGAAGCATGCCATCGTAGGTAGTATTGGTGTTAGACTGGATATGATACAGTACTACGAACTTATGAGAAAGGTTGGAGTAAATGTAACTGTTATAAAGGCTGGAAAGTATAAAGATATGCCCCTACAGGCCTTTAACACCTGAGGAGAGGGAGTATTTGGAGAAGATAGTAAAGGAGATCTATATGGACTTTGTGAAATGGGTTGCAGAGAACAGAAACATGACCCTGGAGGAAACCCTGAAGGTTGCAGATGGTAAGATATACTCTGGAGGGGATGCTAAAAAAGTAGGTCTTGTGGACTACGTAGGAACTGAGAAGGATGCATTGGAGATGGCCCAGAAGTTAGCCAATATATCCAACCCAGTGATTGTAGACTATACACCTGCTAAGTACCCAGAAATATTTAACTTCATGTCACAACTAACCTACACCCTAGGATACGGGATAGGAAGGGGTCTCAGTGATAGAGGGATAGAAACTTATATCTATCCTCCTAGCACCTAGGTTATATATGGAACTCTAAGTTCCTAAGTTTCTCTACTATTTTTTTCAAATCCTCTAGGTTATCTTTAAGATTCTTTTTTTGAGGAAATTTAAGGATTACCTCGTCGAAGATTGTGGTATTTAGGGGCTTTTTAACAAGGAAATAGTACTTGGCTATACAGTTTACCCTTGCAGTTATAAGGTCACTTAGATACACTATACAGGTGAACCTTGGATCTGTTAAACATTCAGATGTCTCAGAATTTAAAAAGGCAATACCTATTAGTATCTCCTCTATGGGAAACTTTACAAGTTCCTTGGACTTGGACTGATCCCTCTTAAGTTGATAGAGAAATATTGCCAGATCCTGAAGACTTTTCCACTGTACTCTAAAATCCACCCTATTCTCCTCAATATCCTCCCTGGATATACTCCAAAGTGGAACCTCCTTATCCTCTACTACAACAGTGTACTCTAGACACCTTTGAAAGAGCACCTCGTATACATCCATAACCTTCCCTATTTTAAAGCTTTTTTAAATACCTCTTAAGTTCCTCTATGGACATCCTCTCCCTTGATTCCTCCACAGGTATAAGGAAGATAAATTTAGGGTTATCAGGAGTCCCCTTAAGCCCTAGAACTATGATGTCCACATCAGGTTTAGAGTCGTAGAGTCTAATGATGTTGTTAATGGGATAGGTCCTCTTGTAGAGGGCATAGACCAACTTACTACCGTAGTAGAGTTTTCCACTTTTTGTGTCGTATTTGAAACCCTTACTTACCAGGTACTTTATAAAGTCCTCCATCTCAGGGTCTAAATCCAAGGAATCAGTAGCTCTAGATGTTCTTGCAAATTCTATCTCCAACTCACCCCTGGTAGAACCCTCAGATATCTTTATCTTCTTCTTCCTTAGGTTTCTCAGTAGTTGGCTTATAGAGTTTTTAAATCTCTGGTATAGGAGGTAGAGGATTAGGAGGAGTACAAGTAGGATGATAATTGGGGAGAGAAGTAAGGTGAAGAAAAAGAGAAGTAGAAATATCAGTAGGAGAACTAGAAGTGCCGAGAGTCCTGTAAATCTGTACTCCTTGATCATCTTCTCACTTCAAACCTTTTTCTCAGATTTAGAACCAGGCCTCCAATGTAGACTGCTTCCTCCTCTCGTACAACTTCTCCAACTTTTTAATATGGGGAAGTACACGTTTCTCTGAAAAGTCCATCTCGTCTATAAGGAATTTCTTTAAACCCTCTACATCTGGAGGCTCCAACTTTATCTCGTAGTTATCAGTTACCCTTGGATTTTTAAATATCTCCTTTATCTCCTGGTAGTTTGGAATGTACCTGATATACTCCTTTACCCTCTTACTCTTTACAATCTCCAAGGCCTTCTTTGGACCTATCCCCTTTACCCCTCCCCTGTTGTAATCTGTACCTATAAGTATGGCCATATCTATTAGATCCTCCAGGGTTATACCTAGGTGTTTCAATACCTCCTCTAACTCTATCAACTCCAGAGGTTTATTTGTAGTGATATTTCTAATAACCCTAGTAGCCCCGTAGAGAAGTGAATCGTAATCCTGGCTCACAACCCCATAGGCATCTCCCTTCTTCACCATATAGGCACACTGGGCCTCCCCCTCTGAGGGTGCCTCTATATAGGGGATACCCATAAGTTTCAAAAGTCTCTTTGAATTCTCCACTATCCTGGAGTCTAGGTAGTTAACCCTTTTAGCGTACTTGTACATCTCCTCCAGTTTTCCCTCCTCCTTCGCCCTCCTATACTCCTCCTCCGCCTTCTCCTTCATCTTCCTCCTCTCCTCCCATACCCTATACTTCAACTTGGGAGGTTCCCCATCGAAGACCCATACAGGTGTAATGCCCTCCTCCAACATATAGATGTTCTTATAGAAAAGACCGTTATAGGTAGATGTAATCTCACCCTTAGAACTTCTCAGGGGGCTACCATCCCTCAACCTTATACCAGATAGGAACTGGTAGAGGGCATTCATTCCATCTATAGCCAAGGTTTTACCCCTTAGATCCTTTAAGGTTATCTCCCTCTTTGGGATAAGATCACCAAACTGTACACCCATCTCCTCACCGTTTAAGTTCTAATAATATTTATATCCAAAAATATTAATATAAAAGTTATAACTGTGCCCCTCTTAATAACTTTTATCACGGTGATCTCTATGACTCAGATGACAGATGCCAAAAATAAGATAATAACAGAGGAGATGAAAGAAGTTGCCAGGAAGGAGAGGATAGATCCTGAAAGACTGAGAAGGCTTATAGCTAAGGGATACGTTGTTATTCCAAAGAATATCCACAGGGATACTACACCTGTTGGTATTGGAGAGGAGTTGAGGACAAAGGTAAATGTGAATATTGGAACATCTCCAGACTGTGTAGATATTGATATGGAGATAAGGAAGACAAAGATCGCCAACGAATACGGTGCAGATGCCATAATGGATCTAAGTACTGGAGGAGATCTACCTGAGATAAGGAAGAAGATTATGGAGCATACAAGCCTACCCCTGGGAACTGTACCTATATATGAGGTAGGGGTTGAGTCCAAGAAGAAGTATGGAAGTGTAGTGGATATGGACGAGGATTTAATATTCAAGGTTATAGAGAGGCAGGCGAAAGAGGGGGTAGACTTTATGACCCTTCACTGTGGGATTACCAGGGAGACTGTTGAGACCTTAAGAAGAAGTAATAGAATAATGGGGATAGTAAGTAGGGGAGGGGCATTTCTGGCGGCCTATATCATCCATCATGAGAGGGAGAACCCACTCTATGAAAACTTCGACTACCTCCTGGAGATACTTAAGGAGCACGATGTAACTATAAGTTTAGGAGATGGTATGAGACCTGGATGTCTATGTGACAACACAGATAGAGCCCAGATACATGAACTAATAGTACTAGGGGAACTTGTGGAGAGGTGTAGGGAGGCTGGGGTGCAGGCCATGGTGGAGGGTCCTGGACATATCCCCCTTAACAACATAGAGAGTAACGTAAGACTACAGAAGTCCATCTGTAAGAATGCCCCCTTCTATGTACTTGGTCCCGTTGTAACTGACATGGCACCTGGCTACGACCACATCACAGCGGCTATAGGGGGTGCTCTTGCCGGGTATGCAGGTGCAAACTTTCTATGTTATGTAACTCCTGCAGAACATGTGAGACTTATGAAGGAGGAGGATGTGAAGGAGGGACTTATCGCCACTAAAATAGCAGCCCAGGCCGCAGATGTTGCAAGGGGCAATAAGATAGCTTGGGAGATGGAGAGGGAGATGGCCCTTGCCAGAAAGCGTCACCTATGGGAGAGGCAGTTCCAACTGGCCTTTGACAAGGAGAAACCTAAGAAGATGAGGGAGGAGTTACCCTCTTCCAATGAGAAGGCCTGTAGTGTCTGTGGGGATCTATGTGCCCTCTTGATAGCTGAGAGTATATTTAAGTAGTTTTCAATATCTTGTTAAAGAGTGCTCCTCCAATAAGCTTTAAAACGTCAGTCTTGGTAATAATACCCACTACCTTTCCATTTTTATCTACAACTATCAATCTACCAACACCCTTCTCCTCCATGAGCATGAGGGCGTCGTATATCTTTTTATCTGGGGTTATGGTGATGGGGTTCCTTGCCATTACCTTCTCTACAGGCTCATTCTCCATGCCCTGAGATATTGCATAGGCTAGGTCGTGATGGGTAAATACCCCAACTAACTTACCCTCAGAGATAACTGGTACCCCACCTATTCTATTCTCGTAGAGGATCTTGGCAGTATCCTTTATCTTGGTGCTAGGCTCTATCCAGATAAGCCTATCCTTTATAGCCACAGCCTCCACTTTTATATTTGGGACACTTGCAACCCCCATAACATCTATAAGGAGTATGTGATTTATATCGTCCCTCCCTGTAACCTTACCAAATACAACTATCTTGTTGTGATAGGTGGGACCTACCCTTATTATATCCCCCTCCTTGAATAACCTTGTATCCCCCCTTATCTGTATCATGGAGGAGCAGGCCTTCTCATGGGCTACAGTGTCAAAGATTATCTTCTCGACACAAACACCCTCAACCTTTTTATCCCCCTTGTATATAGGTATCTCTATGGTATCCTTATAGGTTAAACCTAGAGCCCTGTAGGTATTACTTGTTGGTATGTATCCCCCCCTAGGTCCAGGTACCCCATCTACTAGATTTAGAGCCTTCAAGGCCTGCATCTGATTCCTAATAGTCCCCGGGTTTCTATTTAGTCTCTTTGCTATCTCAGTTCCCTTGACAGGTCTATTCTTTTCCTCGTAGATGTTGATTAACTCCTGAAGTATCTCCTTCTGAATCACTGTTAGGTCCATAAAAGGACCACCTTTTAAGTATTTATAATGGGGGCTACAATAGTAATTATTAATAACAATTCCAATATATTTAAATATTTTGTCAAATAATAACAAGAGGAGGAGAGATATGAAGATAGGATTTTACAACATTCAGGGAGGTACTGGAAAAACTACCATCGCAACAAATATAGCATACTATATAAGTGATGTTGTAAAGACGGTCTTTGTAGACTGTGACATATACGGTGGCAACAGCGCCCTATTTTTCAATATGGAATCTACCCCTGAGACCATTAACGCCTACTTGAATGGAAGGTGTACAATGGGGGAGATTATACACGAGTACGAGAACCTATCTGTCATAGTAAGTGATCCTACCCCAGGTGCATTTGACACAGATGCAGATGCTGAAAAACTTGTAGATCTATTAAATAAGCTGGAGGAAAAGTACGACGTTATCATCCTTGACCTACCTCCAAATATTACCGAGGGAAATATACTCTTCTCCAGCGAGGAACTCTCCTGTAAGATGATAGTAGTTGGGGAGGACAGCATACCTGGTATAGGGGGAACGTTAAAAACCCTGGAGTTGTTAGATGCCTTAGATATCCAGGTAATAGGTACCATTGTAAACAAGGACAGGAATATTGTGGAGTTCGATGATGTTATAGACAACGTTATAGCTATACTGCCCTACGATGAAGAGGTAGAGGAGCAGTGGATTAAAGGAGAACCTATTGTAAAGAAAAAATCCCACTTTGGAAAGGAGTTAAGTTTCTTTATTGAGGAACTGTTGGAGGCCTACATACAGAAGGACCTTGCCACCTTAAGGGCCATAGAGATAGCAAAGGAGTTCAAGAGTCATATATTGGAGAAGGAGGAGGAAGAGAAGAAGGACCAATCCCTCTAAAAATATTTTTTGTGATAAGATGGAGAAGAAGGTGAAGGAGATAGTACTCAAGGAGAGTGAGGATATTGAAGGTTTAAGTGTGGAAGGACCCTGGCTGGAGGAGGATATAGATCTATCTGATATTCTCATAAAGTACTACAAGAGGATAGGATTCCAGGGGACACATCTTGGAAAGGCTATCGAGATATGGAAGAAGGTGGAGAGGATAAGGGAGGAAGATAGAAGTAACGTTACAGTATTTATGGCCTATACCTCTAACATGGTATCCTCTGGACTGAGGGAGATCATAGCCTACCTGGTAAAACATAGGAAGGTTGATGTACTGGTAACTACTGCAGGAGGTGTTGAGGAGGATTTTATAAAGTGTATAAAACCCTTCCTCATTGGAGACTGGCATCTCAATGGGGCCAAATTAAGGGAGAAGGGCATAAACAGGATAGGCAATATCCTGGTTCCCAATGACAGGTACGTTGAATTTGAAAAGTATATGAGGGAGTTCTTTGAGTACCTGGAGGATTTGGAGGAGAGGGAAAAAAGAATAGTGTCTACAAGGGAGTTCTGTTACAGGTTAGGAGAGTTAATAGATAGGAAATTTGAAAAAGAGGTTAAGGAACGATCTATACTCTACTGGGCCTATAAGAATAACATCCCTGTATTCTGTCCTGCAATAACTGACGGTTCCATTGGAGATATGCTCTACTTCTACAAGGTGGAGAAGAAGTCAAAGTTAAAGATAGATATTGCAGAAGATATCGTAGAGTTGAACAATATAGCGGTGTATTCCAAGAGGACATGCTGCATTGTACTGGGGGGTTCCCTTCCAAAACATAGTGTAATAAATGCAAACCTCTTTAGAGAGGGTGCCGACTACGCCATATATATAACCACTGGGGTGCCCTGGGACGGTTCCCTCAGTGGTGCCCCACCGGAGGAGGGGATATCCTGGGGAAAGATCCAGAGGGGGGCGGAATACGTGGAGATCTGGGCAGATGCCACCTTGGTATTCCCACTACTGGTATACTGTGTATTTAAAAAGTAAGGTTTTACCCCTTTTTAAACCCCATTATAAACCCTGCCACAAACCCTGCACCTAGGGAGATAGAGTGGATCAGCCCCACTATCTGACCACCAAAGGAGACAAGGGAACTTTCCATAACTCCCAAGAGTCCTAAAAGTGCATCTCTGTTTATGGTAATCACACCTAGTTTTGCAAGATAGAGGAGACTTAAGATATAGAGGGCTAATAGGGCGGCGACTATCTTGAGGGCTACCTTTACTCCCCATCCTATAATAAATCCACCTATAAATCCCACACCTAGATCTGGTAGGAATTGAAGTACATCCATAAAATCACCTTTTATCCTATAACACATACCACCAGATAGGAGAGATCTAGATTTAGAACATCCTTTAACTTACACCTTACTATCCTCTCGTTGGGATAGGTTAAATTTTCACATATCACTATCTCTCTATTTTCATCCACTCCATTTTCTATTAGATACCTTACATCCTCTTTGAGATTAGCAGGTAGGAATATCACCCTCTCATTACTTTTAACAAGATCCAACAGTATCTTCCTATTCTCCTCCTTTCCATGTAGGGTAACTATCTGGTAATCCTCCCAGGATATTTTAAGTCTAGAGGCTGCAACCTGGATGGAGGAAATACCTGGTATAACCTCTATCTCCTCCTCCCTCAATACCCTGTACTTTATTAGGGTCTTTAACAGTCCACTGAAACAGGGATCTCCAGTTGATAGTACTGCAACACTTTTCCCCTCCCTTCTACAGTACTCTATCACCTTTCTCAAATCACCTACAACATCCCTGGATAGAACATATCTTCTATCCCCTTCAACCTTGAAGAGTTCCAGAGCCCTTCTACTACCAACGACAACATCAGCCTCTCTTACAGTATCTATAGCCTTCAGAGTAAGGTACTCCCTACTTCCAGGCCCTACTCCTACTAGGTATACCTTCATTATATAACCTTTCCCTTGACCTTGTTTATATCAAATTTTGCAGTCTCTGCAACGGTCATAACGGCTATTACTCCAGCCTGGACAGGGTCTGTAACTACAAGGTCCACAACCTTGGGAACACTGCCAAACATCTTTAGGGAGATAACATAGATACCAGTTCTCTCCTTAAGTCTCTTAATGGCCTCAGTTATCTTTCCACCCATCAAGGAGCCGGCAAGGACTAACAACCCAGCCCTTGGAAGTTTCTCAACGGAGAGTACAGCGTTGGCTATGTTCTCCTCTCCAACTATAGGGATGGTGTCTACACTTATCCTCTCCCCTCGGATGTTATGTCTATCTGCCTCTATTATAGCTCCCAGGGCAACCTGGGAGACCTGGGCACCCCCTCCAATTATTATTATCCTCTTTCCAAAGATCTTCTTAAGTGTGGAGTGAATTTCCACCTCCAATATCCCCTCTAAATCCCTCAAGGTATTTAGCAAAGTGTCACTGTCCTCTATATTTTCAATCTCCATATAGATAAGTCCAGTACCGTCCTTCCTTATAAACTGCTGTGTATAGGTTATATTGCCTCCTAACTTGGAGATGATACCTGTCACCCTGTGAAGGATACCTACCCTGTTGTGGGCTATTAACGTCACCCCTATCTCCATAATTTTACCATTTTCTCCTTTTTTGCAGATAAGGATAAATAATATAAGAGATATACTAAACTTAAAATTTAAAATTTTCACCTTTGAGGGATGGTTATGGCTGTACAGGTTATAGAGGGAAATTTAATCAAAATTGTGGAAGATGGAGATGTTGATGAGATTCTAAGGGAGTTAAAGAATTTCACTGGATATATCAAACTTTCCATAAAGAGGGAGAATAGTTTTGAAGAGGGGTATATCTTCCTGAAGGGAGGGGTTACCGTTGGCTACTACTACAACTACGGAGATATTGAGGCCTTTGGAGAGAGGGCCAAGGAGTACATAGAAAAGATGAAGAGAGATAGACCCCTTATAGAGGTATACGAGTACACCTTGGAGAAGTTAAACACTATGAGGGATATATACAGGGAGATATTTGTTGATAGGGATGAAGAGGTTGCTGAGAAAGAGGTAGAAGATGAAGAGCATCTCCCCTACTACGACATAGTCTTAACCATACCTGAAGGTAAGCCTTTGAAGATGAATGTAGGGAGGGATTACAAGGAGTATCTAGAGGGGTATACCCTTGTGGAGATATTTAAGAAGGATGAGGAGGGGTATAAGAAAGGTTATGTGGTATACAAGGATAAGACCCCGATACTAGCTGCCTACGAGCACAACGGTAAAGTTCTCTTTGGTAAAGAGGCATGTAAGATGATTAAAAAACTTCTAGATTCCCCAGACATAGTGGTGGATATCTTTGAATACAACAGGGATAAGGTAGAGATTCTCTTAGACTACTATCCAGAGATGGCCTTAGTAGATATTGAATCACTGGAGAGGGAGGAGGAGGGTGTTGAAAGTACTGAGGAGGAAGGTGAAGAGGAAGTTATCCAGGAGGAGAATATAGTCCTTGATAAGGAGGAGCTTTTAAAGAAACTTAACATTACACTGCCAGATGAGGAGTCTATAGAGAGGATTATAAAGAGTGTCTTTGAACCATCTCCCGAGGAGTTAGAGGGTATTAGAAAAGATCTTGAGGAAAAGATAGTGTCTTACTTGAAGAATTGTAAAGAGGTAGAGGATTTTGAGGTAGATTTAGAGGTATACTACAGGGATGGATACTACTGTGACTGTAAGGTGAAGATAAAGCCTGCACCCTTCTTTAAACTTATACTTTATCGTGGAAGGCTGTTTAAGCCCATAGATGCAGAAAAGATTAAGGAGGACATAGAAAATATAATATCTCAGTACGTTATAGATATACATCCAAATGTAGAGGTGGAGATAGTTTAAAGATCAAAGGTGTTATTATGGACCCTATCCTTTTCTTTCTCCTGTCCTTTTTTATAGGGTTAGTACTTGTAATAGTGGGATGGTATCTCTACCAACTTAAGAAAGAAAGAGAGAGAATGTTGGAAAAGGAGAAACTTGAAGAGGAAATTGTTAGCAGTTTACTGGAGTTGAAGAAGTACACCACCGAGAGTATCGGTGAGGAGACCCTATCTGATAAATTCGATCTCCTAGAGGTTGCACTGGAAAATGACGTAAGTAGTATAACTATAACCTCTGAAGAGGGTCTTCCCATAGTATCTACTATTAAAGATCCGGAGGAGATAGCTGCAAATTACAGCGCCCTCTTCCAACAGATATGCAGGATATCAAAGCATATACCCAAAAGGATATCTATCAAATTTGAGGACTACTACATCCATATTATTCCTATAGTGGTGGACGGTGTCATCTTCTACGCCATCGTTAGATCCAACTTTGAGTTAGAACCTGTAAGTGAGAAAAAATTAATAGGAGATATTGTCAATGTTTTAGAGGATTACATACCTAGCTAAGAGGCAGATGATGAAGTTGTCCCCGGCTGAGAGGAGATGAGAAACTTCTAATTCTGATGCCTTAAACTATCACTCCCTCACAGGACCTACATCCTCAAATCCCTGCCTTAGGCCCCTACCTGCATTTCTCTCCAAGAACTTCCTGTTGAAAAGTAGGTAGTACACATTCTCAGCATGTTCCTCAGCCCTCCTCTTTGCAAGCCACTCCAACTCCCTTTCATCCCTGGCCTCATCCTCGTGGACAAATACCTCTATTATATGTTTGTTGGTCATAAGCTGGGCCATTATAATACCCTGAGAGGCCTCATGGGCACATACTTTGTCCTTCTCAGTTTTTCCAGGCATTCCAAGGGCCATTACAATCTCACACTTCTCCTCCTCAATAAGTTTTTTACAGGCTACAGGTAGATCCTTTATCCCAGGTACCGTATATCTCACTATCTTTATCTTAGGTGTTAGCTCCTTAAGTTTTTTTATGGCAGAGGAGGCCATATCTACCCTTGCAAAGGTAGTATCGGCGATACCCACCTTTACAGTCATGGTACCACCTGTTATTCCATCCTCTCCAGGTAGTAGTTTATAATGTCCTCTCCACTGAGAAATATCAAGTTGTGTCTCTCTGCATACCTCTTAGCCTCACTTTTATCCATGGCGTAACCATCCTCCCCCATCATCTCACAGATTGTGGTAACTGGGGTTTGCCAATTCTGCAAGGGCCACTGTCATCTCTGTATGACCCCTTCTACTTTTAACAAGACCTTCAGCTGCCCTTAGAAGAATAACGTGACCTGGAGATCTGAACTCCTTACCAAAGTCTTTAAATCTCCTCTCCCTAGAGAGTTCAGCAAGTTTTCTTATGGTAAAGGCTCTATCCCTATCTGTAATACCTGTAAATGTCTTTCTATGGTTTATGGTGATGGAGAAGGAGGACCTTTCATCGTAGGGAATATCTGAAGGGTAGAGTTCCTTTAATAGGGGGAATCTCTTGGAAGCCTCAAGGAGCACATCTACCATAAAGGGAATACCTATGGATTTACAGATCTCAGGGTGTACTGCAGTACATATAAGGCCACCACCATCCTTCCTCATAATCTTTATATGCTCAGGGGTTATCTTCTCCGAGGCCACCACCATATCTGTCTCTCCCTCTCTGTCGTCACTGTCATAGACAAGCACTATTTTTCCACTTCTTAAACTGTTTATAGCCTTCTCTATTAACTCCATCTACTCACCTGTTAATTATTCTCTCTTTCCCAGTCTCCCTATCTCCATTATAACCTCTGCACCTATACCAGGTTCCATAAGACCCTCGTAAACCTGAGATACTACCTCTCCTATCATCTTAACCCTTAACTCCCTATTTCTCATGAGGGCCTGTAGCATCAGGGGGCACTTTAAGTAGGGATACTCCCTCCTTAGGATATCTCTCTTTAAGGGGTACAACTTTAAAAAATTTATGAGGTATACATCTTTAACCCTCTTCACCTCCCCCTCTATGTGGTTGTTTATTAGATACCCTATACCCCTTTCCCTACACTCCTCTACAAGGTACTTAGATACAACCCTGTTACATAGATCACAGGGGTAGCTATCTAACACCCTTCCTATGTCCCCTCCCTTTAACTCCAGAGGACTTAAAAATTTATAGGGCACCTTGTACTTTAAAAGGTAGTCCTCTATCAACTTCCTGTTCCTAGGTGGAAGTACTACAGAACCAATATCCAGGGATACTGCAAACACCTTAAAGCACTTCCTTAAAAAGTCTAAGACCCCTAAGTCATAGGAACACTGGACAAGTACAAGGACCTCCTCTCCCCTTCTCAACCCTAGACCTTCCAGAAGAGAGAGGGCCCTCTCCTCCCTCCTCCTAATAATAACCCTGTCTATATAGGTATCTACAATTTAAATCTCCAGGAAATCTATCCCTTAGATACTCCCTTAACCTCCCTACAACCCAACCCCCAGGTCCTATCACTGTAGACTTGTCAGACCTTGATAGAACGTAGAGGTTTAAAAGTGTCTCCCCCTTCTGATACACCACCTCCACATCCAGGATCTCAAAATCCACATCCTTTAACTTTAACTCCCTACGTATCTCCCTAATCCTTTCATAGATATCCTTTAAAAGTAAATCCTTCTCTATACTCTCCATCCTATCCCCTAATTACTACTGAGTAGATACCAGGTGAAGAAATGAGAAAGGTAATAATTTTAATCTTTTTACTCCTTCTTCCAAATACTTTAGGGGCTCAATTTGGGGAGGATGAATTAATACATCACTACTTTCAGCACCTTATAGATAAAGGGCATGAAAGTCTTCAAAACCTCACCTACAACAGGAAGGGGGTATTAATATCTGCAGAAGTTTTCAACGTTACAGAGGACCTGAAGAGGCGGGGTATTGACCATAAACTTCTGGAGGTATCACCACCTTTTAAAACCTTCTTAACATCTCTAAATAACATAGTACTGAACTACAACAGGATGATAGAACACAGGAACATTAAGAACCCTCAAGATTTCTCCATCTTTAAAGTATCTTTAGAAAATGTATCAGAAAATATAATAACTCTCAGGGAATGCCTAGATGAGATAGAGGAGATAAGACTAAGGGATAGGGAGGGGAAGGTGTTAAAATTCAACACCACTGAGATTAGGGAGGACCTAGAGAGGATATTAAAAAATATAGAGAAATACTCAGAGAAGTTAAAGCGTATAGAACCAGAAAAAGGATTCTCTCTATATGTGGACAGAGATACCATCTACCTCAACTCCAAGGTAAGGGTGTACGGATATATCAACTATCCAGTAAAGTATATAATTCTCCTTCACAACAACAAGAGTTATGTGGTGGAGGTAAGAGACAACAATTTCTCAAAGGACATCTATATAAGAACCCCAGGATATCACACCTTCTATGGGGTATCTCCCTTTGGACCCTCTAACAAGGTAACAATAAAGTGTTTAAAGATCCCAACCTATATAGAGGTCTACCCTAAGGGTAACTTAACAGCCCACCTTGAAGAGGAGATCTACTTAGATGTGTACCTCTACGACTACTATGGAAATCCTCTGGAAAATAAAACCATCTATATAAAGTATCCAGAGGGGGAGTACAGTTATAAAACACCCTTGAAACTAAGGGTTAAACTAGATGACAGATACATAGGATACGTTAACAGGACCCTCCCCCTAGAGGTGGTATTCAAGGGTGACAGTAACTACAGCCCCTCTAAAGAGAGAATGTATATAAAAGTCTTGAGGATCCCCACATATATAACTGCACACTACTGTAACAATAGCCTCCTTGGTAACCTCTACGACTTTAGGGGCAAACCCCTGGATAGTAAGAGGGTATATCTAATTGTTGGCAACAACACCTACAGTACTACAACAGAGAATGGTAGCTTTAGATTCAGTATATCTAAATTTAAAGAGGGGTATGTTGTATTCAGGGGGGATAGAAAGTACGCCCCTTCCTCCAAGGATCTAAGGTATGAAGGTATACTAGTGAGGGGATGGAGTTCAGGGGGTAATCTACCTCTACTCCTCCTTACTTTCATACTACTCCTAGCTGCAGTAAAAATCTACTGGGATAGATACAGATCAGGAGAGAAAGGGGAAGGTGGAGATGCAGGAGGAAGTCCTAAAATAAGTATACCTCCCCTATTTTCCAAACTGGTGGAGAGGAGGATGTTCAGGGAGGCTGTAATCCTGGCCTATCAACTTTTTATAAAGCCTCTAAATATTAAAAAATCCTGGACACCCAGGGAGATATGTAGAAGGTTTAGGAATGTCCCAGGGATAAAGACTATTACAGAGATATTTGAGAGGACCTACTACGGTGACATACCCCCAACTGAGAGTGACGTTAAAGAGTGTGAAAGGTTCTTAAGGAAGAGGTAGGGAAATGTTAAAGGGAATACAACAAACTTTAAGGAATATCTTTCTCAACTTTCTAAGGATGAATTTTACTAAGAAATTTTTTATTACCTACCTTGGGTGTTGGATCAGCTTCCTCTCTGTAATTGTGCTCTCCAAGGTGGTGTTATTTCTCTCCTCTTTTCTAAAACCCTCCAACCCAGAGGGTGTTATGAAAACTGTGGAGTATATAGCCAGTAAGAAATTTGAGGTATTGTCCTCCTCTATTTCCTCCCAGGTAGATCATAGCTATCTATCCATTGCACTAACCTACTTTTTAAATAACTCCATCTCCTGTTTAGTTATCCTCCTGGCCTATATCCTTCTAGCCTACCTCTACAGGAGAGAGGTTAAAGAAGATCCTAAGGCCCTCGAGGATTACATAGATGCCCTTATGTTACTCTATCTAGTAACAGTTGTAAATCCCTTCACCGGTGTCCTGGGATACAGATTAAGTATGGAGCATCTTGTTGTTATAGTGCCCCATGGAATCTTTGAGTTTGCCGGCCTAGCCCTCTCCATAGTGACAGGCCTCACCCTTGCAGAGAGGATACTACCTTTGGAGTACTCCCAATCTAGTAAGGGGATCTTCACCGAGGATACCATCCTGAAGGTAACTATGGCCCTGATACTTATTGGGCTTGCAGCCCTCCTGGAGCCTATAGATTGGATGATATACCAGTACTCCCTCTATTACGGAGAGAACCTCCTGGAGTTACTTGTGAAAACCTACCTAGGTATACTGAAGTCCTACCTTACGGTGTACTCCCTGTAGGACTTCTTCAACACCTCTATAACAGGTAGTTTCTTTCCAGCAAGGAATTGGATACAGGCTCCTCCCCCTGTACTTATATGGTCTATCTTATCTGCAACACCGATGATACTGGCAGCTGCCGATAGATGACCTCCCCCTATAACCTTAAATGCCCTGGATCTAGCTATACTTTTCAATATCTCTGCAGTACCCTTTAAGAATTTCCTGTTCTCAAAGACACCTGCAGGACCGTTGGCAACTATGGTTCTGGCCTCCCTTATTATGCCGTCGTAGTACTCGATAGTTTCACTCCCTATATCGTAGATGGGATATTCAATCCTCTCCCCCATCTTTAACTTCACCTCCTTCCTCTCCCCATTTACATTCAGTGCCACATCCACAGGTACCTCTATCCTCTCCCCATAGGTGTCCAGAAGATCCCTTGCAACATCTATTAAGTGGGAGTACCCCATCTCTACAAGGGTATCTCTGTTAGGTCCTAGGTCGTAACCCCTGGCTATAAGGAAGATGTTTGCTACAATCCCAGTTGTCAACACCTTATCTGCAGAGTTGTTTCCAAGTACATTCTTTATAACCTCTATGCTGTCCTCGGCCTTGGCCCCTCCAAGTATATAAATAGAGGGTTTCTCAGGATCCTCCAGGATCTTACTAAGGATTCTTATCTCCCTCTCCATAATCCTCCCGGCAACTGCAGGCATGTAGTAGGCTAGACCTACTAGGGATGGCTGGGCCCTATGTGCAGCTGCAAATGCATCGTTTATAAAGTAGTCGAAGTAGGGGTACAACTTTCTTATCATGAGGGTTTTACCCTGCCTCTTTGGAATGGAGTCATCCCAGGTATTCCACTCCCTCATAACCTCCTCGGCGTAGAACCTCACATTCTCCAGTAGTACAATATCCCCCTCCTCCATCCTCTCTATGGTGTTTAGGGCATGGGAACCAAAAAGATCGTCTACGTACTCCACATTCCTACCTAAAACCCTGGATAACCTTTTGGCATGGGGATAGAGAGGTGTGAAATCCTTCTTCCCAGGTCTACTCTGATGTGCCAGTATAACTACCTTTGCCCCCTCATTGGATAACTCCTCTATGGTATCTTTACAGGCCCTTATCCTTGTATCCTCTAGGATGGTGTAGTTGCTAACATCCATGGGACTGTTTATGTCTACCCTTAGAGCTATCCTCTTACCTCTAAAATCAAAATCGTCCATAGTTAGAAACATCCTTACCACCGAAATGGGTTATGATTCTAATTATATTTAAGATAAAAAACTTTTTTATACCCTCTCTCCCTAGGTAATACCCTTTAAAACTAGGGGATGGGATAGTTATGAAACTTCTAGGTTACAGGAGAAAGGAGGAATCCCTGAAAAACCTGGAGGATTATCGTAGGAGGATAGAGAAGGAGTACAGGAAGAAGAAGATAAGGAGATTGATAGAGGAGATGAAGGTTAATCTAGACAAGTACTTTATAAACCTTCAGATCCCTGGTGTTATCAAGAAGTATCCTGAGGACTTCATAGTTGAGGAGATCACCAAGGAAGGTATAGTTCTGGAGTATGGAAAAGACTTAGGAGTTTTCAAGGATGATCCAGACTGGAAGGGAGCCTTTATACACTTTACACTGGAGAAGGTAAACTGGAGTACTTTAGATGCAATAGGGGAGTTGGCAAGGAGGACAAATGCAAAGAGGAAGAACTTTGGTTTTGCAGGAACTAAGGATAAGTATGCAGCAACTACTCAAAGGGTAGGATGTTTTGGAATAAAGGTGGAGGCCCTTGAGAGCATAAAAGATAGTATAAAGGGTATAAGGATAAGGGATATCCAGAGGACAAATAAGAAGTTAAAGTTGGGAGACCTCTGGGGCAACAGATTCACCATAAAGGTAAGGTTGAAGGACAGGGATCCCCAGGAGGTTGTGGAGATCTTGAAGGATGTAAAGTTAGACTATATGTTAAACTACTACGGTATCCAGAGGTTTGGTACAGATAGACCTATAACCCATATAGTGGGAAAACTTATATACAACAGGGACTTTGAGGGTGCCTTCTACGCCTACTGTGGAACTCCACTTTTCGAGGAGGGTAGGGTAAGGGAGGCCAGGAGGTTGGTAGATGAGGGGGACTTCAAGGGAGCTCTGAAGATGTATCCAAGGGAACTGTACTACGAGAGGAAGATGCTAAAGAAATACCTGGAAACAGGAAGCTTTATTAAGAGTTTTAAGGTCCTCCCTCCCCACTTAAGGTGTATGTTTATAAACGCCTATCAGTCCTACCTCTTCAACGAGATGATAAATAGGAGATTCCAGTACGGTTTTGAACCTCAGGAGGGGGATATCCTATATGGGGGTATTCCCACTGGAGCCCTCCTAGGTAGAAGGTGTAGACTGGCTGAAGGTATCCAGGGGGAGATTGAGAGGGAGATTATAGAGGAGGAAGGTATTGACCTTAAGGCCTTCTATATAGAGGACTTTGGAGACTTTCCAGGTACTAGGAGGAAGTTGATTACAAAGGTCTACGACTTTCAATACTGGGCAGAGGAGGATGGAGTAGTTTTAAGGTTTAAGTTGGAGAGAGGTTGCTACGCCACTGTACTTCTAAGGGAGTTTTTCAGGGATGAGAAGAATATCAGGTAGGTTATAGCCTCTTTAAAAGATCTTTAGGGTAGTGATTTAAAGCCTTCTCCAACTCCTTTCTACTCATCCCACAGCCTAAACCTACCTTCCTGGCAAAATCTATATCTATAAGATCTGAGGGGCTGTGGGTATCTGTATTTATAAGGACAGGGATGTTGTAATCCCTTGCAATTTTCATAACATGTCCATTTGTAAGGGAGTGACCCTTTCTCGATGTAATCTCCAAAAATATATTGTTCTCCTTTATATGCTCTGCACTTTCCCTGTCTATTAGACCAGGGTGGGCCAGGATATCCACATCCTCTGAGATGGAGGCGTAGTAGTTTGTCCCCTCCTCCACTGGCTCCACTACAGTTTCTCCATGGACTAGAACGATCTCCGCCCCTATATCCTTACACCTCCTGGCCATCTTTGGAATGGATTTAGGGGGGATATGGGTAAGCTCAATACCTACTATAACCCTTATATCCCAGTACCTCTTCAACTCCTCCCTTACCAGGGTAATACTCTCTATTAGATCCCTGTAGTTACTTGCATCCCCATGGTCTGTAATTGCCAGGGCAGCATGGTCAAGTAGTGCTGCCCTCCTTACAAGTTCCGAGGGTAGTAACTCTCCATCACTGAAAATGGTATGGGTGTGGAAGTCATATCTCAATGGCACCACCTAAGGTTTCCAGATACCTACCATCAACACATGGTCCTTCTCATAGGGTTCAATATCCACCTCATCCACAATCTCAAAACCACCCTCTGTTAGTATCTCCCTCTGTTCCCTGAATATCTCCTTGGGATCCTTTACAACATCTATACTTCTAGCCTTTATAGCTATTATACCGTATCCCCCCTCCTTCAAGAACCATCTAGCATTTTTAATAAGTATCTCAGCCTGATTCGCCTGGGCCACATCCTCGTATATCACATCTACAATCTCAACTATGTTACTGTAGGTGTTAGGTAAGTTGGCATCCCCCAGTATAGGTATAAGGTTTTTCCTGTCCTTACTTACCTCTAGGAACTCCCTCATTATTCTGGGAGAGAACTCCACAGAGTACACAGGGGTATACTCCACAATATCTGCAACATGTGAAGGTGTAGTACCTGCCGAGGCCCCCAGGTAGAGCACCTTTGAACCTCTCTTTATAGGCATAACCTTAAGTCCCTTTAATATGGCAGCTGCCAACTTACTCTTGTTGGGATTCCAGATCCTGTACTCCACATCACCTATCTTTACAATCTTCTCCCCATACACTTTCTTAGAGGGTACTAGGGACTTTGTCCCTATCCTCCTAACCCCATCTCCCAGGTCTATCTCGTATACGTTCTCGAAGATCTCCTTAACCTTCAAGTTATCACCACTTTGAAGATGTCTTTCCTATTACCTTCTTTCCCTTCCTACCCTTCTTTTTACCTCCCTTCTTTTTCTTACCTCTCTCCCTCTTCCTCTTTGAAGGCTTCTTCCTAGGTTCTGGATACTTCCTCTTTATCTCCTCAACCCTTTTATTGAGGGCCTCAAGAAGCTCATCTGCTATATAGTTTCCAAAGACATCTGCCCTTACACCTATTGCCAACTTACAGGCTAGAGCCCTTGCCACCTTTCCCCTTATCCACCAGGGGGAACCTTGAATAAGGGGATGTTGGAATATCACCCCATGTTTTGGAGGATCTGCACCTAGTCTCAGATGGGCAAAGAGTGCCTTCTCCGCCCCAATAACCTGGATAGTGGAGGCTGGCAATTTTGAGAGCCTCTCCAACCCACCAGTTAGTCTTATAAGCCTCGCTCCTAGGGAGGGACCTGCCAACTTAGTTAGATTAGGTGCAGTCTCCTCCATAAGTTCCCCTAGATACTTCACCAGTTTATCCCTGAGGCTGTAGAGGGAGAGGATCTCATCTGCAAATGCCTTTATGATGGAGAGGTCCTCCTCAGATAACTCTGCACCCATGGAGTTCTTTGCCGCCTTAGATAGAACCTTTGCCGTTTTTGAAGGTAGAAACTCCTTCAACTTAGTCCTGGTGTAATTCTCCCTCTTTAAAAACTGGGATACTAGCCTTGCATAGAGCTCATGTTTCTTTATGATCTTGTCCATCTCTGGGAAGTAGAGGGAGTACCACTCCCTAAGCCTCTCGGAGAAGAGGTTAAGTGTTTCATCTAGATCCTCCAGTGCACTTATAGCCTGGATTATCAACTTGTCCTTCCTCTCGGAGGCCTCCTTCATAAGGAGTTTAGTAAGTTCAGTTGCCCATAGATTGGTCTTCTCTACAAACTCCTGGTAACTCTTGAAGACACCGTACCTCTTACCTAGGCTGTAGATATTTGCCCTTATAAACCTCCCTGCAGGTGTAGGTTCATCCTCCAGGTACTCTACTACAACCTCTTCATCCTTGAGATTCCACTCCTTCTTCAACTTCTCCACTATCTCAAGGTTCCCCCTTCGAAGTTGGTACATAATCCTAGGTATCTCCTCTTCAGGAAATATCCTGTAGTGTTTTATACTCTCTAGACTTGGCTCTCCCTGGCACTCCAGGAGGAATGCACCGTAGGATGTGAATACCAGATAGTACATGGAATCACCTTTTAGATAATCAGGTGCTCTTCTTAACCTTTACATCTAGTACGATAACGTACTCCCTTGGAGCATAGGACTTTACAACCCTCCTCCTTAAAACCTCGTAATCACATCGAGACTCAAATACCCTCTCTGCACCTTTAAAATCTTTATCTATGGTGTAGTAGTGGATAATTCCACCATCCTCTACAATGTCCAAGGCCTTGTCTATAAACTTATGGGAGTACTTAGGTAGGTTCATAATCACCCTATTCCCAGATACCTCCACATTTCTAACGTCATCCCATATAGGGACAATCTTGTCTTTAACCTTGTTTAACTCTATATTTTTCTTCAGTAGCTCTATTGCATAGGGGTTTATATCTATAGAGTATATCTTTCTAGCCCTTCTACAAGCTATGGAAAAGGGCCCTACCCCACAGAACATATCCACCACAACATCCCTTGGGGATACCATCTCCATTATCCTCTTCCTCTCCCAGCCTAAACGAGGGGAGAAGTACACCTTCTCCACATCCACCCACAACCTGTAACTGTTCTCCTTATAGAGTGTAAGGGTGTTGTACTCCCCAGCTAACAGCTCCAACTTACGTATCCTGTAATCCCCCTCAATACCCCCTTTCTTCCTGAAGACAGTTTTAACAGAGGGTATTAACCTTAAGGCATTTTCCCCAATCTCCCTCCTGATGTCCACGTCCACCTCCTCAGATATCTGTAGTATGACTATACTCCCTATTACATCGTAGGAGAGGGATATTAAACCCTTTTCAATCTCCTTTTTAAAGTTACTAAGGAGATAATCCCTAAAACTCATCTCCTTCTTACCACTTCTCCTCCTCTGAAACTCTTCATCCTCCAACTCTAAAAACTCTACACTACCAACTAGGGATCTTAGGTCCTCCTCTAGTATAGGTTCCAGCTTATCCACAAGGGGAATGTAGAGGAAATTCCCCTCCCTCTTTATCTTGTAGTCCCTGTTTAATAACCCCCTCTCTAGTAGGTATCTTCTTACCCTTTCACCCTCCCTCCTATCCACCTTACAGCAGTACATAGAGATCACCCTGAAACTGATATAGATAAGAATAAAAATTTGAAAAAATTTAATTAAAATTAAAACTTATAGGGGGGTTAATCATGCCTACTGTGACAATAGACTATGATTTATGTATAGGTGCCGAAAAATGTGGAGGGTGTTATTATAATTGTTCATTGTATAGGTTGTGGTATCTGTGAAAATATCTGTCCAACAGGCGCTATTAGAATAATAAGATAACTTTGCCTATAAATGTGTTTGAAGTGATACAATGAACTGGTTCTGGATAATTGTAGGGTTAATTGTCTTGTATATCGTTATAAAGTCTATTGTTATTATAAAGCAGTACGAGTCTGGGTTGGTATTTAGGTTGGGAAAGGTATCCAGGTTACTACGTCCTGGGGTGAATTTGATAATACCCTTTATAGAGTACCCTGTCAAGGTGGATATGAGGACCAAGGTTATAGACATACCACCCCAGGAGATGATTACAAAGGATAACGCCACAGTTTCCATAGATGCCGTAGTCTACTACAGGGTTGTAGATGTGAAGAGGGCACTTTTAGAGGTTCAGGATTACGAATACGCCATAATAAACCTTGCCCAGACTACACTTAGGGCCATAATAGGAAGTATGGAGTTGGACGAGGTACTGAATAAAAGGGAGTATATAAACTCAAAGTTGTTGGAGACCTTGGATAGGGATACAGATGCCTGGGGTGTTAAGGTAGAGAAGGTGGAGCTTAGAGAGATAGAGCCTCCAGAGGATATAAAAGAAGCTATGACCCAACAGATGAAGGCGGAGAGGTTAAAGAGGGCTGCAATCCTCGAGGCAGAGGGTGAGAAGCAGAGTAAGATATTGAAGGCAGAGGGTGTTGCAGAGAGTCTAAGGATCGAGGCCGAGGGACATGCCAAGGCTATAAAGATAGTTGCAGAGGCTGCACAGAAGTACTTTAAAGAGGAGGCTCAACTCTACAAGGCCCTGGAGGTGGCCAATACAGTACTTAAGAACAACAGTAAATTTGTCATCTCGGAAAATATACTGGATGTTGCCAGGAATCTCCTGAGAGGTAAGGGAAAGAATGATAAAGATAGTGTATATCACGGAGAGGGGAAGGAGGCTGGCAAGTAAGATAGGGGATATCTTAAACTACTATAGATATCCCTTTTCTATCTACCATCTAAGGGATTTCGAGATAGAGGGAGGGGAGAGGGGTTTTATCTTTATAATGGCTGTGGGCATTGTAATAAGGAAGTATATAGAGGAGATAAAGGGGGATAAGAGAAGGGATCCCTTTGTAATAGTTGTGGATGAAGGGGGTAGATATATAATCCCACTACTCTCCAACCATCTCGGTGGTGGTAACTACTTCTCTAAGTTGTTAGAGGGGGAGTTGAGGGGGAGGGCAGTACTAACTACGGCAACTGATGTTAATGGTAAGGTAGGTATCGATGAACTCTCCAGGATCTATTTTTTGGAAACCCCTAGAAAGGAGGACATACTTAGGATAAATAGAAAGGTTTTAGAGGAGAAGGTGGATCTCTACCTACCAAGTAGTTGGAAGGTAATTGATAGAAGGATATACAACACCTACAACGTCCACTACCACGAGAGAGACTATGTAGTTGTGGAGGATGTAATACTACCTAGAAGGTATGTGGTAGTAGGTCTAGGATGTAGAAGGGGGGTTGAAACCTGGAAGGTATATTGGGCAGTTAAGAAGGCCCTATATATAAGGGATATTCCCACCTGGAGGATAGATGGATTTGCAACTGTAGATATAAAGGGAGGGGAGAGGGGTATACTTGAGACTGTTGAGAAGTTAAGGGGAAGACTCTATACTTTTAAAAGGGAGGAGATAATGGAGGTCTATAGAGTAAGAGAGGATCTAGAGAGGTCACCCTTTGTACTGAAAAGTTTAGGGATCTATGGGGTATCTGAGCCAGCCTCCATCCTAGGTGTGGTTAAGTTAAGGGGAGGTGGTATCCATCCCAAAGATGTGGATCTTCTACTTAGGAAGTTTAAAAATAGAGGGGTTACAGTGTCCATAGGTATAGGCTAGTGTTGAAGTACCTCCATAATATTTCTCAACCCCTCCTCACTGTCCACTACCTGGGCCCTAACCTCCCTTAGAATCCTCTGGATAGTAAACTTCTTATTCCTCTCATACCTGTGGGCAATCCTTAGGAGGGGACAACCATACCTCTGCCTTATCTCTATACCTACACTTTTCAGTATCTCCCTACACTGATTCTTAGTCAAAGAGAGAAAGGATGGCATATTTATCCTAATTATATCCCCCTCCTTTACAACAGAGAGATAGCCAGTTGATAGCATATCCCCGTATATCACGTATTTAATACCCTCCTCCCTGGCGTACCTCATAACACTCTCTTCTATCCTTTTGTGACACCTACCACAGGGATGATACCTCCCCTCCAAGGTGGCTAATTTAATGTCCTCAAGGTCTACCTCTATAAATCTATGGGTTATTCCCAAGGTCTTCACAAGATGAGATATTCTCCTCTTATCTTCCTCCTCCATTATATCTGGTGAGTAGATGGTAACCCCTACTACATGGAAGATCCTCCTGGAGATCAGTGCAGATGCTGTGCTGTCCACACCTCCACTAAATGCCACAACAGCCCTCTCCCCCTCCCCTCTCTCCTCCTCAAGTATATACTTGAGAAAACTGTCAAAATCCCTGCTAAGTGATAGAAGTAGACTTAACTTATTGTAGATCTCAGGTTTTAACACCCCACTACTGTAGAGGCTCTCCAGGTTTTTCCTGGAGGCTTTTAATAGAAGATCCCTTAACTCAGGGTACATAATATCATTTTAATTCTTTTGAGAATCCCCTTATCTCCTCTAACTTTTCAAGCACCTTCCCACTGTCTATTACATTGTTTATCATCTCTACAGCCTCTGGATAATCTGACGCAATCCCAGAGATATAGAGGGCTGCAGAGGCATTTAACACTATAAAGTTCCTATCCTCATTTACTTCACCAGAGTATACCTTAAGTATCCTCTCTGCACTCTCCTCAGGGCTACTACATGGTACTATCTTGGTCCTCTCCAGCCCAAAGTCTTCAGGATATAGGGTGTACATCTCCATCTTTTTCCCTTTAATCTCACATACCTTTGAGGGACCCCCTGGGTTCAACTCGTCTAGACCATCTCCATGGACTACAAGGGCCCTCTTAATTCCAAGTAACTTCAAGGCCTCTGCAACCTTTTCCACAAGATCTGGGGTGTTAACACCTACTACCTGGTACTCTGGTTCTGCAGGGTTTGTTAAAGGACCTAGGATATTGAATATAGTCCTTATACCTAACTCCTTTCTAACAGGCATGATCCTCTTCAGGGCTGGATGGTATCTTGGAGCAAAGAGGAAAACATAATTTGTCTCCTCTATCATCTTTCTTGCCTTTTCCGGTGGAATATCTATCTCAATTCCTAGAGCTCTTAGTACATCTGCAGAACCACTTTTAGAGGTAACAGACACATTCCCATGTTTTGCAACCTTCGTAAATGTTGAGAGTATTATGGATACAGCTGTACTAACATTTACAGTGGAGGCTCTATCTCCCCCAGTTCCACAGGTATCCAATAAACCTCTGCCAAGATCCACCTTTATAGCCCTATCCCTCATAGCCTTTGCAAAACCTGCAATCTCCTGGGGAGTAACACCCTTAGTCTGAAGTGCAGTAAGGTAGGCACCTATCCTTACATCACTCTCCTCAAGTAGCTGATTAAAGAGGTTGTAGGCCTCCTCAAAGGTGAGGTTGTAACCCTCCACTATCTTATCTAGCATAACCTAGCCTCCACAAAGCTTTTAACAAAGTTCAATGTATCCTCAGCTTTCATAAAACTGGTGCCTATAAGGGCTGCATCGGTGTATCTTAGGGCTACCCTTAGATCCTCTAAGGTTGAGATGCCACTTTCACTGACAGAGATCACACCCTTTGGAAGGTATCTGGACAACTTCACTGTAAGGGATACGTTACCGTCGTCACGTTCCAACTTGGAGATGTCCCTGTTGTTTATCCCTATCATGGTGGTGTTAGTCTCCCTGGCTATCTCTATCTCCTCTATACTGTGAACCTCAACTAGGGTATCCAATCCATGCTCCAAGGCGTAGTCGACGAACTCCCCAGTTCTCTCCCTTAGTAACCTCCCTATCAGTAGGATTGCACCTCCCCCTACCTCTGCAGTTCTCTCAATTTCCTCCTTTGAGGTTATGAAGTCCTTTCTCAAGACAGGGAGTTCCGTAGATGCACATATCTTTTTAAAAACTTTAAAATCCCCCCTGAAGTACTTTCTATCTGTGATATAGGATATACCTGCCACTCCAGCCTCCTCGTATATCCTCAGGATATCCATCTCCTCCCTACCTCTAAGGAGATCACCGTACTTAGGGGAGAATACTTTTATCTCTGCGATAATAGGATTTTTACTCTCCCTTTTCCTCCCCAGTATAGACCTGACCATCCTGTACATGAGACCACCTTAGTAGTTAAGGTACTCACAGACCTCCTTAGCCCAGTAGGTTACTATGAAGTCTGCTCCAGCCCTTTTTATAGAGAGAAGTATCTCCATTATAGCCTCCCTTCTATCTATCCATCCCCTCTGGGCTGCAGCCTCCACCATGGCGTACTCCCCACTTACACAGTAACTTCCAATAGGCACCTTGAAGTTATCCCTGGCCAACCTTAGAATATCTAGGTAGGGTAGTCCAGGCTTTATCAGTATCATATCTGCCCCTTCCTCTATATCCAACTCTATCTCCTTCAAGGCCTCCCTCCAGTTCCCAGGATCCATCTGGTAGGTTTTCCTATCCTTTAAACCATATCTTGGAGCACTTTCCGCAGCATCCCTGAAGGGTCCATAGAATGCTGAGGCATACTTTACCCCATAACTCATAATACATACATCGCTATAGTTGTTCTCCTCCAGGGTTTCCCTTATAGCTCTAACCCTTCCATCCATCATATCAGAGGGTGCAACAACATCTGCCCCACTTTCCGCATAGGATAGTGCTATCTTAGAGAGGATCTTGAGGGTTTCATCGTTTAGGACCTTGTTATCCCTTAGTATACCACAGTGTCCATGGGTTGTGTACCCACATAGACAGGTATCTGCTATAACAAGGATTTCATCTCCCAACTCCTCCTTTATCCCCCTTATAGTCCTTTGAATTACACCCTCTTTGTTGTAGGCAGAGGATCCAAACTCGTCTTTCTCCTTAGGTATACCAAAGAGTATAACGCCGGGGATGCCCAGGTCTGCAATCTCCTTACACTCCTCGATGGCAGCCTCCACACTGAACCTGTACTGGTTAGGCATTGAGGAAATCTCCCTCTTCCCCCTCTCTATTCTCTCATCTACAAAGAGTGGCATTATAAGATCCTTCTTAGTTAAGGTGGTCTCCCTAACTAACTCCCTTATCCTCTCGTTTTTTCTAAGTCTCCTAGGTCTGATTAGCATACTATCTACCTTAACATTACTCCACTATCAGGGAGGCGTACCCTACAACAGAGGAGTAATCCTTGGTAATATCTCCAGAGGTGGAGTAGGCCAGTAATCTTGCATCCCTTGCACCAAGCTCCTTCATAGCCCTTATCATGGCCATTGTAGGTCCATAACCACACATAGTTATGTTGTTGTTTACCACGGTGGTGTAAAGTTCCCTCTCGTCCATGTTCAATATAGCCCTTATTGCCAGGGCATCCTTCTTTGCCGCAATATCCTGAGGTTCATAGTGGGTAAAATCTGTGGATGCCACTACTACAACCCTTCTATCTAAATCCCTGGCTACATCTGCTATAGCATGTCCAACTTCTATTGCAGTTTCATAGTCCTGCATCATCATACATATGGGTACCAGCTTGAAATTTACAGGGTATAACATACTTAGGTGCTGGAGGAAGGGGAGTTGAACCTCAATGGAGTGCTCCCTTAGATGTGCAGTTTCATCTAGGTCTATAATGTCACACTCCCTCCACAGCCTATCCACAAAGAGATCGTCTGTCTTCATATCCCCCAGGGGTGTCCTCCATATACCCTTCATGATAGAAACCCCTGAACCTAACCCTGTATGGTTAGGTCCCAGGATTACAGCTGTAACCTCCCCATCTACCCTGGAGGACAGTGCCTTGTAGGAGTGGGCTGCAACAGGTCCAGAGTACATATAACCTGCATGGGGACACACAAGACCTACAGGTCTCCTAAAGACCCCACCTGTTGGAAGTGAACCAGGACCTAACTCATGGAGGTAGCAGTACTCTATAGTCTCTATCAGTTCATCAGGATCTGAAGGATAGAACATACCTGCAACTGCAGGATATCTAACTGTCATTCTCATCCCTTTATCGTTAATTTTATATTAAGTATAAATGGTATTATCTATCTTTGCACTTAAATATATATCATAGGGATGGCCATGAAAACTATCAGGGAGATCAACGAGAAGATAAAAAAAGGGGATGCAGTTGTAGTGACGGCAGAGGAGATGATAGAGATTGTAGAGGAGATGGGACCCAAGGGTGCTGCAAAGGAGGTAGATGTTGTTACAACTGGTACCTTTGGAGCCATGTGTTCCAGTGGGGTATTTTTAAACTTTGGCCATTCAGACCCTCCAATAAAGATGATGAGAACCTATCTCAATGGGGTAGAGGCCTACTCTGGACTGGCAGCAGTTGACGCCTATCTAGGTGCTGCACAGCCAAACTCTGACGACGATATAGACATCAACTACGGTGGAGCCCATGTTATAGAGGACCTTGTAGCAGGGAAGGAGGTAAGACTTGTTGCAGAGGGGTATACCACTGACTGCTATCCAAGGAAGCGGGTATCTACAACTATAACCCTAGAGGATCTAAACCAGGCCATAATGGTAAACCCCAGGAACTCCTATCAAACCTACCCAGCAGCTACCAACAGTAGGGAGGAGAAGATCTACACCTATATGGGTACACTACTTCCAGAGTACTCCAATATAAACTACTCGGGAGCAGGGCAGTTAAACCCCCTCCAAAACGACTACAACAGGGAGAGGAAAACCTACAACACCATAGGTATAGGTACTAAGATATTCCTAGGTGGAGGTATAGGGTATATTATAGGGGAGGGTACCCAGCACAACCCAGAGAAGGCCTTTGGAACCTTAATGGTCAAGGGAGATTTGAAGACTATGAGTACCAAGTTCCTAAGGGCAGGTACCATGCCCAACTACGGATGCACCCTCTATGTAGGTGTGGGGGTTCCCATCCCAGTACTAAATGAAGAGGTTGCAAAGGCCTGTGCTGTAAGGGATGAGGATATTCAGGTACCTATACTAGACTTTGGAGTACCTAGAAGGGATAGACCTGTTGTGGCGAGGACTAACTACAAGGAGCTTAGGAAGGGAGAGGTTACCATTGAGATATACGACAACGAGTTAAAGAGATGGGTGGAGAAAACTGTTAAGACAGCCTCTATTTCAAGTTATAAAAAATCTAGGGAGGTTGCAGAGGAGCTTAAGAGATGGATACTTAACGGCGATTTTACACTCTCGGAACCAGTTGCCCCCTTAGGAAGAGGTTCCTGTAAACCTATGAAGGCAGAGGCCAAGTTGGTAAGGGACATACTAAGTAAGCCACCAATTGTGGCGAGGCCAAATATATCCATAGAGGAGGCTGCCAGGATACTCACAGAGAAGAATATAAATCACCTACCTATCGTGGATGAGGAGGGGAGGCTACTGGGAATAGTAACATCCTGGGATATTGCAAAGGCTGTGGCCCAGAATATAAAATCCATCTGTGAGATAATGACTAGAAAGGTTATAAGCTCCACCCTAGATGAGCCTATAGATGTTGTAGCGAGGAAGATGAGTAGGTACGATATATCAGGAGTGCCAGTGGTGGACAGTGGTGGAAGAGTGGTTGGAATGGTAACTGCAGAGGACCTCTCCAAATTGTTAGGATACAGAAAATTTTAACGGTGAAAGTTTATGAAGAAGAGGATATACTACTGGGTGCACGAGGAGTACAGGGATAAACCTATAATATCAAAGGTTATCCTGGAAACCAAGGTTATGATAAATATCCTAGTGGCAAAGATGAGACCCCAGGAGAGTTTCCTAATCCTGGAGTTAAGTGGAAGTAAGGAGCAGATCGAGAAGGCCCTAAACCTGTTAAAGAAGTACGGTGAATACGAGGATATTCCAAAGACAATAGAGAAGAACAAGGAGAGATGTATAGACTGTGGAGCATGTATAGTACACTGCCCAGTTAACGCCATATCTAGAGAGGAGGATTTTACCATAGTGTTTAACGATAAGGAGTGTATAGGGTGTAAAAACTGTGTTAAGATATGCCCCCTTAAGGCCATAGAGGTATGTGAGATTTAAAAATTAAAAAAGGTGATGAAGTTGTGAGTGTACTGGATTTAGTGGAATCTGTTAAACAGATGACAGATAGGGACTGGAAAGTTCTAAGGACAATTGAGTTAGGGATGAGGAACCATGAGTGGGTACCTGTAGAGGAGATAGTTAGAAGGTCTAAGTTTGACAGTAACGAGGTACTTTACAGGTTGAAGGTACTTAATAGACATAAGTTTGTAAATAGGAGTACCTACGGCTACAGGTTATCCCATAAGGGATACGACGGGTTGGCGTTAAATGCCTTTATAAAGAAGGATCTTATAAAGGCCATAGGTAACAAGTTAGGTGTGGGAAAGGAGGGGGATGTATTCACAGTACTTCTAAGTAACAACAGGGAGGCTGTTTTAAAGTTTCACAAGTTGGGAAGGACATGTTTCACAAGGGGTAAGAGGTATAGACCATACCTGGCAGATAAGAGACATATAAGCTGGCTCTACGCCTCCAGGTTAACAGCAGAAAGGGAGTTCCAGGTGTTAAATGATCTCTATCCCCTTGTAAAGGTACCTGAACCTATAGCTCAGAACAGACATGCCATTATCATGGGCAAGTGGGATGGGATAGAGTTGAAGAGAGTAGATCTAAGGAAGTTAGACATAGATATCAAGGGGTTTTTCTGGGATATTGTAGAGGAGGTAAAGAAGATGTACAACCTTGGATACATCCATGGAGATCTTAGCGAGTTTAACATACTGGTAAACGAAGAGGGGGACTTCCTGATAATCGACTTTCCACAGGCTATAAAGTTGGGGGAGGACAAGGTTGTGTTAGACATCCTACCTGGAGAGTTCAAGATGGATACAGAGTACTACCTTAAAAGGGACATAGAGAATATCCTCAGGTACTTTAAAAGATACGGTATAAGGGAAAGTGTAGAGGAGATATACAACTACGTAGTAGGTAAGGGCTAACATGAAGAAGAAGTACCTGGAGATAGTACTGGACAGCCTGGACCCCCATCCAAATCCAAAAGCTCACCTGGAGCAGTATACCATAGGGGGAAGGCTTGCCAGTGAGTTACTCCTCTTTGCTAGAGGAGATATAGAGGGTAACTTTGTTGTAGATCTAGGTTGTGGAACTGGAAGGTTGGCCATAGGGGCAAAACTCCTTGGGGCAGGGAAGGTCTTGGGCATAGATATAGACAGGGAGACTGTAGAGTGTGCAAGGAAGAACCTGAAAAAGTTGGAGAGAATACCTGTGATAAAAAACTTAGGTGTAGACCTAGAAGAAGTTTTCAACACTGTACTCTTTTTAGAGATGGACGTCAAAGATATAGATAGGAGTTTTATAGAGAGATACCTAGAGGATGAGATGAAGGTTGTAGTGATACAGAATCCCCCCTTCGGCTCCCAGAAAAAACATGCAGATAGGATATTCCTGGAGAAGGCGCTGGAGATAGGAGACGTTGTATACACCATCCACAACTCTTCAACTAGGGACTTTGTAATAAATTACATCCAGGAAAAGGGCAGAAAAATCACCCATCTCTTTGAGACTAGATTTAGGATACCTAGGATATACACCTTCCACAGTAAGAAGTACGTGGACATACCTGTGGACATCTACAGGATAGAATAATGATTTTTATAATAAGAAAAACAGAGGTTTTTAAAAATACAGTGGTTATAGGATGATCACTGTTAAAAGATCTATAGAGAGCGCTCTATCCAAGATCTCCAAAGAACTCTCCCTTGATAAGGAGGAGATTTACAAGATACTTGAGGGAGTAAGGATCTCCAAGAAGTACATCTACGTCCTTCCAAAGAAATGTATAAGGTGTGCCCTCTGCTATGACCAGTGTCCAGTAGATGCCATAGTAAAACCCTCTATAAGTAATCCTGCAGAGATAGTAAGTGATAGATGTGTAAAGTGTGAGATATGTGCAAGAACCTGCCCTGTAAATGCCATAGATATCCTGGAGTGCACTGGGGAGATAGAGGGAGAGAACCTGATCTACAGGGTAAGGGAGGTTGAGGTAGAACATAGAACTATAAGGTTAAGGAGATACCACCTAGACCTAGATAGGTGTGTAAGGTGTGGTACCTGTAGTGGATTCTGTCCAACTGGGGCGATAGAGGTTGAGAGGGGGAAGAGTATTAAGGTGAATTTAGATCGTTGTCTTGGATGTAGAGCCTGTGAGAGGGTATGTCCAAGGGGTGCTATATCCGTTGAGAACGAGATGGGAGAGATACCCTTCCACAAGGAGATTAAGGTGGACAACAGCAAGTGTGTAAAGTGCCTCGTGTGTATCTCTGTATGTCCCATAGGTATAATAAGGGAGGTGGAGGAAGGGATAGAGATAGATGTTAAATCCTGTATCTTCTGTGGAAGGTGTGAAAGTGTATGCCCAGTACATGCAATTGAGATTAAAAAGGTAGAAGGTGTAAAATAGATGAAGGTAAGGGAGTTGATGGATACCAACTTTCTAAAGTTGTATAGGGATCACTCCGTTAAGGAGGCTATTCAACTTATGCATAAGAAGAAGAGGTTCAGTGCACCAGTCTTAGACGAGGAGGATAGACTACTGGGGTTGGTACTCTCAGTGGATCTTGCAGTGGTGGAGGATAGATCCATCCCTGTTACAGAGGTTATGTATCCCTACGAGAAGGTGGTAACAGTTAGGGAGAGGGATCCTGCAAGGGAGGCTGTTATGAAGTTTGTAAAATACAAGGTGGTAAGTATTCCCGTGTTAAACGAGGAGGACAAGGTAGTAGGGGTTGTAAGGTGCTGCGATGTAATAAAGACCCTTGCAAAGTTGTACGACATCCCAGTGTATAAACTGTTCAAGATCCTTGAGAGGGAGTTGAAAGGTATAACCTGGGAGGAACTTATGGAGGCTGCAGCAGTGGTAACGAAAAATACCACTGGAGAGGATATAACACCTGAGGAGTACGAGAGGAGAATAAGGAATACCACCTTTGGCCAGGCCCTCTGGGCATGTGGTGGTTTGGAGAAGTTCTTTGCAGGTTTGATTAAGATAGGGGAGGTTGTTATCGCCAGGAGGGTTGCAAAGTTTGCCAGGAGACAGGATTAAAGTCTACTCTCAATATACTCAATAAAGTCCTCCTTGGAGGGGATGTAGGCACCACAGGCGAATTTATGACCCCCTCCAACGCCTCCCACCTTCCTGGAGGCGTAACTTACAACATCTGCAAGGTTGATGTCCTGGGCGAAGGTAAGTAGTTTTGGACACCTTGCAGATACCTTGTACCCATCATCCCTCTCCTTTAGTGCAAATACAGGTTTCTTCCAATCCACCTCCTCTATGGAGTAACTCATCCCAGCTACGATACCAACTATACCCTCCTCCACCTTACCTCTCCCTATCTCAAAGTACTGGAACTTCTCCTTCTGTACAATCTCCACCTTATCCCTTATGTACTTCAGGGCCTTGAAGAGGTTTTTCCTATGTTTATTTAGCATGTGGAGCATCCTTCTATAGTACTTCCCCCTGTCCCCCCTTAGTACCTCCAGGGGGGTTTTATAGTCTCCATATCTTGAGCAGGCGTTTATACATGTGGAGAACTCCTCAAGGTTTCTCAGGGGTGTCATCACCATCTCCCCCCTGAGCTCATAACTCATCCCAAAGATCACCTTTGGAAGGTACTTTATCCAGGAGAGGGGGACGTACCTGTTACACCTACTTAGAAATTCACTTCCAAGGGCACTTTTCTCCTCCTGAGACAGGTTACATATAGGCTCCCTAGGATCTATCTCCAAGTTGTACTTTTTATTCACCATCTTGATAAAGTTCAGTATCCTTGAATCGTTGTTCATCAGATCTGTCCTAACATCTGTAAAGTACCTCATGGATACAAAGATGGGTCTGGTGTGTTTGCCGTAGAATTGAAGGTCTGGAAACTCTACAACATCCCCCCTAACCTTGGCATCTTCCAGTATCTCCCTGTTCATCCCTCTAAAACTCCCCTCTAGATTTTGAATATCCCCCACTGCACCCAGTATAGCGTACTTTGCCAGATCTGTACTACTGGGGTTGCACAACTTGGCGAATTTATAGGCCACACCAGCCCCGCAGATCTCCCTTCCACCGTCTAGATTGTCATTCCAGGGGTTTACATGTATCACATTCTCAGGAACCTTGCAGGGAGCAGGTAGGTGATGATCTAACACAATCACACTGTGATCCCTACTACCCTCTAGGTTGCACTCCTCTATCCTCTCCTTTATAAGGTCCATCTGCCCACTACCAAGGTCTGCAAAGATCACCAAGTTATAGTCCTTGAAGGAGATCTCCTCCAAGGTCTCCATGTTAAGCTGTTTTAAAAATCTAAACTCCCCCTCTATCCCCAACCTCCTAAATAACTCCTCCAGGATAACCCTAGATGTAATACCGTCTGTATCCACATGGGTACATACCAGTATGCTTCCCTCCCTCTTCTCAATCAACCTCTTCCTAGCCCTCCTCAGTTGAAACTCCATGGAGCTCTCCATACTTTAACACCAATTATTAATTTTAAAGTATAGAGTATAACCCCCTTATCATATAAAAAATTTTGATAGGTGATACCTTGGGTGAGAATATCTTAAGGAGAGGGCGCCTCTCCCAGAACCCAGAGAGGAAGGTGTTGGAGTACACCACAAGTTTACCCTTTGATAAGGAGATATTTGAAAGTGACATCCTCTGTAACATCGCCCATACAAGGATGTTGATGGAGAGGGGCATCATCCCAGAAGAGGAGGGTAGAAGAATCATAGAGGAACTTGTAAAGATACTGGAGGAGGGGATGGAGGCTCTAGATCTCGATCCCTCCCTAGAGGACATCCACATGGTAATCGAGAATGAACTAATAAGGAGACTTGGGGAGGATGTTGCCGGGAAGATGCACACAGGTAGAAGTAGAAACGACCAGGTTGCCACAGATATTAGGCTGGCACTGAGGGAGAAGGTACTACTTATACTGAAGAAGTTGATAAACCTGGAGAAGACCCTAATCTCCCTGGCAGAGGAGCACCTGGAGACCCTCTTCGTGGGATACACCCATCTACAACATGCCCAGCCCACAACCTACGGACACCACCTCTTAAGTTACCTCTCCATGTTGGAGAGGGATATCCAGCGACTACTAGATGGATACAGGAGGATAAATATCTCACCTCTGGGATGTGGAGCCATGGCTACAACAGGTTTCAACATCGACAGGAGAAGGACCATGGAGTTACTGGGATTTGAGGGCCTCATTGAGAACTCCATGGACGGTGTATCCACAAGGGATTTCATCCTGGAGACCATGGCACACCTCTCCATCCTTGGTACAAACCTCTCCAAGATATGTGAGGAGTTGATACTCTTCTCCACCTACGAGTTTGGAGTTATAGAGTTGTCAGATACCTACACCTCCACCTCCTCCATCATGCCCCAGAAGAAGAACCCAGATGTTGCAGAGATCGCCAGGGCAAAACTCTCCACCTTAAATGGAAACCTGGTCTCTGCACTTACCATCCTGAAGGCACTACCAAATACCTACAACAGGGATCTACAGGAGGTAACCCCCCTCCTCTGGAGTAGTGTCTATATCATCCTTGATACCTTGGAGATGGTAGAGGGGATGTTAAAGACCTTGAAGGTAAACAGGGAGAGGATGAGGGAGTTGGCAGAGGGTAATTACTCCACAGCAACGGAGTTGGCAGATACCCTTGTAAGGGAGTGTAACATATCCTTTAGAAGTGCCCATGGTATAGTGGGAGAGGCTGTTAGAAGGGCTATAGAGGAGGGGAGGGATCTAGTTGATGTAATGGAGGAGGTACTTAGGAGATACAACTTGACCTTGGAGAGGGAGAAGATAGAGAGGGCCCTAGATCCCATGGAGAATGTTAGGGTAAGAAAGGTTATAGGAGGGCCAGCCCCTGAGGAGGTAAGGAGGGCTATAGGATCCTACCGCAGGAGAATAGAGGATTATGAAAAAGAGATTGATAATAAAATAGAGAAGATTGAGAATGTTAAGAAAAAGTTATTGGGATTTTAACTCTTTATAGGATTCTACCAGGGCGTTGATGATATAGTGGTCAGATATTCTGTAGGCATCCTTGGAGCAGAGATCTATCCTAAGGATCTTACTGGCTCCAGGCATTCCCACTGCAGGGATGGTTATTATACCGTATCTCTCCAGGAGCTTCAATGCCAACTCTACAGATTCCTCCTCTGAAAGTGAGGTAAGGGCAAAACCTGTAGGCCTCCTCTCCACCTCTATACCTAGGGAGATTAAGGGTGTTAGATCTATCCTCCTAGCCCTCTCAAATGCCTCCCTTAACTTTTGAAGACTGAAGTTCTCCAGTGCATTTACCATACCTGCCAACATTGGAGCCTGGGCCTCCAACCCATACTTTAAACCCTCCTCGTAGATAGTATCTACTAGATCCCTATCTCCAGCTAGTATACCTGCCCTTGGTCCATCCATCAACTTGTCTGTACTTGTTACTACCAAGTTGGCACCTAACTTCAGGGCTGGAGGCTGGTTGTAGATTAGTCTCAACCTTGCCCCCGAGGCGTCGTCAACAAAGGATATACTATTTCTCTCCCTACATCTCGAGAGGATTTCCCTCAGGTGTTCTAGATCTACTACCCTGTGATCCATCGTCGCCCCAGTAACAACAGTTAAGGTATTTTCATCTATTCTTTTCACTACCTCCTCTATCTCATCACTTTCAAAGTAGGGTAGATCTAGTAACTTACAACCTCTAGGGATAGAGGGGTGGGAGGGTCTTCTAGGTAGGTAATGTACAACCTCCTCTATATCTTTAGACAGTGCCATCAAGGTGGAGAGTATTGCAGAGGTTGTCCTGTTAAAACCCACTGCCCTGTGGATATCTGGATCTCCTCCCAGGTGTTGAAGTCCTACATTATTTAACCTCTCTGAGAAGATGGCAGGTCCAATATAGGTATCCAGGATATCCATGTCACTTTTTTTTAAATTAAATCCTCCACCCATACCTGTTAGATCGTAGAGGTGATCCCTACCCCTCTTCTCTATGATATCCAGTATTATCCTTCTAGCTCTTTTTATCCTCTCCATTTCAGGGGATACCATGACCTCACCACTTCTCTTTTATCCTGCACCACAGGCATCTATACTGGTATCGATATCCTTTATCTCTTCCCTCTCAAGGATATCCTCTATCTTCTCCTTAATCTCCCTATCCTTCTTCTTATGTTCAATAACCTCCAACTTCTCAGGTCTATACATAAGGTTGTTGTCTAGAAGTACCCAGATCTCTCCCTCCCTTTCCAGGATATCCATTACAGTGCCCAGGGTACCTGTATTTATATACCTAACATAGGAGCCAGGGGATATCTCCCTACCTCTAACATCCAGTGCCACAACCATACTTTCACCTTTTTTAAGATAACTCTCTCATGGTGATATTTAAAGGTTTAAAATATCCACATACTGTATTATTGCTAGGCTAAAAACTATACTATATACTATTCGTCACTAAACTATGCAACGGGGTGATAGCCTAAGTGGAAACACTTAGGTTGGATGTAAGCCTGCAACCAAGTGACACCTGGTAACGGCCGGTGCGACCGTAAAACCCTTTAATTCCGGTTGATCCCGCCGGAGGCCACTGCTATTGGGGTCCGACTAAGCCATGCAAGTCATGGGGCCTGCACCCTCTGGGTGCAGGCACCGGCGGACGGCTCAGTAACACGTGGTCAACCTACCCTCAGGTGGGGGATAACCTCGGGAAACTGAGGCTAATACCCCATAGGGGAAGAGGTCTGGAAGGATCCTTCCCCGAAAGGGTGTTTCAAACACCCGCCTGAGGATGGGACTGCGGCCGATTAGGTAGTTGGTGGGGTAACGGCCCACCAAGCCTACGATCGGTACGGGCCTTGAGAGAGGGAGCCCGGAGATGGGGACTGAGACAAGGCCCCAGGCCCTACGGGGCGCAGCAGGCGCGAAACCTCCACAATGCACGAAAGTGCGATGGGGGGACCCCAAGTGCCGTGGCAAAGCCACGGCTTTTCCGGAGTGTAAAAAGCTCCGGGTAATAAGGGCTGGGCAAGTCCGGTGCCAGCAGCCGCGGTAATACCGGCGGCCCGAGTGGTGGCCACTATTATTGGGCCTAAAGCGTCCGTAGCCGGTCCAGTAAGTCCCTGCTTAAATCCTACGGCTTAACCGTAGGACTGGCAGGGATACTGCTGGACTTGGGACCGGGAGAGGGCGGGGGTACTCCAGGGGTAGCGGTGAAATGCGTTGATCCCTGGAGGACCACCTATGGCGAAGGCACCCGCCTGGAACGGGTCCGACGGTGAGGGACGAAAGCCGGGGGCGCAAACCGGATTAGATACCCGGGTAGTCCCGGCCGTAAACTCTGCGGACTAGGTGTCGCCTGGGCTTCGGGCCCAGGCGGTGCCGAAGGGAAGCCGTTAAGTCCGCCGCCTGGGGAGTACGGTCGCAAGGCTGAAACTTAAAGGAATTGGCGGGGGAGCACTACAACGGGTGGAGCCTGCGGTTTAATTGGATTCAACGCCGGACATCTCACCAGGGGCGACAGCATGATGAAGGTCAGGTTGACGACCTTACCTGAAGCGCTGAGAGGTGGTGCATGGCCATCGTCAGCTCGTACCGTGAGGCGTCCTGTTAAGTCAGGTAACGAGCGAGACCCGCGCCCTATGTTGCCATCTCCCCCTCCGGGGGGAGGGCACTCATAGGGGACCGCTGGTGCTAAACCAGAGGAAGGTGCGGGCAACGATAGGTCCGTATGCCCCGAATCCCCTGGGCTACACGCGGGCTACAATGGTTGGGACAATGGGATGCGACCCCGAAAGGGGTAGCTAATCCCCTAAACCCAACCCCAGTTCGGATCGTGGGCTGCAACTCGCCCACGTGAAGGCGGAATCCGTAGTAATCGCAGCTCACTATGCTGCGGTGAATGTGTCCCTGCTCCTTGCACACACCGCCCGTCACACCACCCGAGTTGGGTCCAGGTGAGGCCCTGGCCGCTGGCCAGGGTCGAACCTGGGCCCAGCGAGGGGGGTGAAGTCGTAACAAGGTAGCCGTAGGGGAACCTGCGGCTGGATCACCTCCTTGTAATCTAAATCCCCTTTAAAACCGGCCGTTATCAGGCACTAAATGGTTGCAGGCTTACACAGAGGGCCCATAGCTCAGCTTGGGAGAGCGCCGCCCTTGCAAGGCGGAGGCCGTGGGTTCAAATCCCACTGGGTCCACCTTATTTTTTTTCGGTCCATGATCCAGGAGGGTCATGGACCGGAAGCCCGAGGGAAGATGAGGGCCCCATAAGCCCCTGTACCTGGTGATATCCAGGTACTCCAGTATATCCACCTATCCTACCTGGTGGATGGCTCGGCTTGGGCGCCGAGGAAGGGCGTGGCAAGCTGCGATAAGCCTGGGGGAGGAGCATGCATCCTTAGATCCCAGGATCCCCGAATGGGACTTCCCGCCCCATTTGGGGCGCTCCGTAAGGAGCGGGAACGCGGGGAATTGAAACATCTTAGTACCCGCAGGAAAAGAAACCAACAGGGATGCCGTGAGTAGGGGCGACCGAAAGCGGCAGAGGGCAAACTGAACCCTGGGTGGTTAACACCCAGGGGATGTGGGGTTGCAGGGCCCCCGTATAAAACCCAGGCCGGGAAGCCGAAGTCGCCTGGAATGGCGCACCATAGAGGGTGAAAGTCCCGTAGGCGTAACCGGCCTGGGTTTTGGGGTGTCCCTGAGTACCGTGCGTCGGATATCGCGCGGGAAGCTGGGAGGCATCGTCTTCCAACCCTAAATACGTCCCAAGACCGATAGCGCACTAGTACCGTGAGGGAAAGCTGAAAAGCACCCCTAGCGGGGGGTGAAAAGAGCCTGAAACCAGGTAGGGACAGTATGGCACGGCCCCAAAGGCAACTGTCCCGAAGGAAACCCTCGCGAGAGGGGAGTACGAGGGACAGTATGCCAGGGTCGTGCCGTCCGTTTTGAAAAACGGGCCGGGGAGTGTACGGCTGTGGCGAGCCTAAGACCTTCAAGGTCGGAGGCGTAGGGAAACCAACAGGTCCGCAGGCTTCTGCCGAGGGACGAGGTCTTAAGGGCCTGGAGTCACAGCCGTACGACCCGAAACCGGGCGATCTAGGCCGGGGTAAGGTGAAGCCCCTCATCAGAGGGGTGGAGGCCTGCAGGGGTGTTGCGATGCAAAGCGCTCCTCTGACCCCGGTCTAGGGGTGAAAGGCCAATCGAGCCCGGAGATAGCTGGTTCCCCCCGAAATAGTTCGCAGGCTAGCCGGGGGTTAGGTAGTGGGCAGGGTAGAGCACTGATAGGGTGGTTAGGGGGCGAAAGCCCTCGCCACCCTGTCAAACTCCGAACCTGCCCACGCCGTAGCCCCCGAGTCAGGGCATACGGGTAAGCCGTATGTCCGAGACGGGAATAACCGAGACTCGGGTTAAGGTCCCTAAGTGCCGGTTAAGTGTGAACAGGAAGGGCGTCCCTGGCCTAAGACAGCAGGGAGGTTGGCTTAGAAGCAGCCATCCTTTAAAGAGTGCGTAACAGCTCACCTGCCGAGGTCAGGGGCCCCGAAAATGGACGGGGCTAAACCGGCCACCGATACCCGAGGGCACCGAAAGGTGATCCGGTAGGGGGGCGTTCTGCGGGGGTAGAAGCCCGGCTGTGAAGTCGGGTGGACCCCGTAGAAACGAGGATCCCGGCAGTAGTAACAGCAAAGTGGGGTGAGAATCCCCACCGCCGAAGGGGCCAGGTTTCCACAGCAATGGTCGTCAGCTGTGGGTTAGCCGGTCCTAACCCCCGGGGTAACTCCCTCGGGGGGAAAGGGAAACAGGTTAATATTCCTGTGCCGCCAGGGTACGTGCGGCAACGCAAGGCCAGTTCCTGACGCTTCAGGGTAGGCCAACTGCCCCCGTCGGGGCAGTCAAGGGTATAAGTCCGGGGAGAGTTGTAATAACGAGAACCGGATGAAAGCCTGACGAGCCGCCCGTTAGGGCGGTTTGGCCGAGCCCTGGAGCCCGTGAAAAGGGAACTGGCAAGGATCCCTGGCGACCGTACCTAGAACCGACACAGGTGCCCCTAGGTGAAGATAGAGGATATCCTTGAGAGGGAAGAGATAAAGGATATCGATACCAGTATAGATGCCTGTGGTGCAGGATAAAAGAGAAGTGGTGAGGTCATGGTATCCCCTGAAATGGAGAGGATAAAAAGAGCTAGAACTAGGTGAAGATAGAGGATATCCTTGAGAGGGAAGAGATAAAGGATATCGATACCAGTATAGATGCCTGTGGTGCAGGATAAAAGAGAAGTGGTGAGGTCATGGTATCCCCTGAAATGGAGAGGATAAAAAGAGCTAGAA
>JAHEQA010000031.1 GCA_019561615.1 Methanothermococcus sp. SCGC AD-155-E23 | reverse complement strand
GGGGATTTGAACCCCCGAACCCCTATGGGACAGGATTCTAAGTCCTGCGTCTTTGGCCAGGCTCGACAACCCCTGCTATATGAAGGTAATGTTTATAAAAAAATATGCCCCAGTCGGGATTTGAACCCGAGTCGCAGGCTCGAAAGGCNCGCATGATAGGCCGGGCTACACCACTGGGGCTCATGGTGGGACCGAAGGGATTTGAACCCTTGACCCCTCGGTTATGAGCNGAGTGCTCTAACCAGGCTGAGCTACGGTCCCACAGTACAAAAAAGAGGTGTTGATTACTTGGCGCCCCCAGCAGGACTCGAACCTGCGACCTACGGATTAACAGTCCGTCGCTCTACCTACTGAGCTATGGGGGCTCTTTAACCATACAGGTTGTTTGCACTATAAAAATTTACTTTCTCATATATAAACTTTTCGCCGAAAAATATATATATGAAATGGGCATACTAGTAAAAATGCTGTGAGCCGTGGTCACCGTTAAGTAAATATTCCCCACTTTAAAAACTGCACAGTCATCTCCTATTCCCTTAACTACCTCTCCTTTATAGGTTATATTATCCAGGATAGTCTTTATTATATCCAACTCTGTTAAGGGCATAGTATCTCCTAGGTGAAAGTATGAGATCCTTTGTTATTACTGCAAAGGGGCACCCCAACGTTAAGTGTACCCACAAGACCACCTTGGAGATTACAAAGGAGGACTACCTCACATCCACTGGGGACTGTATAATAGGCATCTCTGCAGATAAGTCCATGTTGGACTTTCCAGAGGACTTCAAGGAGAGGATAAGAAACGCCAGTAGAATAGTGGTGGAGATCCAGGTGGATGAACTAAGGGAGGTTATTACTGGAAGGGGACATAGGGATCTTCTACTGAACCATCCCACGGACATTGTAATTAGGAAGAGTAACTACATCTGTCCAAGAACCTTGATGATATCTGCAGATAAAAGTGCCAGGGATATAGATCGGGAGATGGTGAGAAGGTTAAGGGAGGGGGGCAAGTTAACCTTCAAGATAAGGGTGNATTAATCTATATCTCCTGGTAGCCTTGCAGCGATATCGTGATGTTCAGCGAGACCTAAGGCTGCAACAGCTCCAATTATCCCCTCATCCCTATTGAATACCTTGACAACATCTATGTTATTTTTTTCTGCAACACTTATGGCCTCCTCCAGGGATACCATCCCCTCCTTTGCCTTGTTGGTAAATATCTTCATACTCTTAGAGGGGGTAATACCGTAGTAGAGGGCCATGGCAGTTTTATCAGAGAGACTCCTCTCCCTGAGGAAGTCCCTAATTACCCTCTTAACCTTGTACTTATACTTGGGATACACTGCAAAGGTTAGGGCTACTGAGACACAGTTCTGGGTCTTATGGGGATTCCCAGGGTAGAGTTGTACTATGGTGTGATCCATGTAGTAACCAAAACCCTTACTCTCAACGTACCTCCCTATCTCATGTGCCAGTACCCAGGTTGCCCCCTCCTCCTTTGTATCTGTATCGTCTATACCCACTATC
>JAHEQA010000030.1 GCA_019561615.1 Methanothermococcus sp. SCGC AD-155-E23 | reverse complement strand
CTACTTGAGGAGATGGATGAAGAACTTGGTGAGGAGATATGATTGAGGATATACTCAGGAAAATCGCTATCTTTTCAGAGAGGAGACCCTTTCTCATGGTAACTATAATCTTAATAATTACCATCTTGCAGGGATAGAGGCTACAAATGTTAAATTCCAAACTGCCTTTGAGAAGATGCTCCCCCAGGATCACCCTGTTATAAAGACCCTCTACGAGGTAAGGGACAACTTTGGAGGTACAGACATGATATCCATCTGTATAAAGTTGAAGCCTTCAGACTCCCCAGAGAGGGTAAATGATATAAGGGATCCTAGAGTCCTGAGGTATATAAAGGTCCTGGAGGCCGATCTCAGGGGGATAGAGGGTATAACAGATGTAAATTCCCCTGTGGATGTTATAATCAGGAGAAACAACGGTACCGTTCCCAACGACATAGAGACTGTAAAGGAGATCTACAGATCCCTGCCAGAGGATGTTAGGGGTAAGATCTTCAACCATGACTACTCTATGGTTGTGGTAAACGCCTATACAGATGCTGGAGGAGATCAGAAAAAACTTATGGAGATACTGGAGGAGATGGAGAGGAGGATAGAGGACTCTCCTGTACCTCCTGGGGTTGAGGTGGTGTTTACAGGCACCCCTCCAATGAGGAGACTTATGAGCGCCCTTATGAAGGAGAGTCAGATGGTTACCACCTTAGTTGGTGGAATAGGGGTGTTGATGGTCCTCTTCCTCTACTTCAGGAAGCCCCTCTCCACTATCATGCCCCTGATACCTATACTGATAGGGGTAATATGGACAGGAGGTGCCATGGGTATACTTGGCATCCCCGTGGACATGGCAACTGCAGGTATAGGTTCCCTACTCCTAGGTATAGGTATAGACTACGCCATCCACCTTATGCACAGGTATCAGGAGGAGCGTAGGAAGGGTAGGGATGTAGCAGAGTCCATAGAAACTGCAGTGGTAAGTACTGGGATGGCCCTACTAGCCACCACGGCAACTACAGTTGTTGGTTTCCTGGCCCTTGTAATAGCCCCTCTACCTATGATGGCAAACCTAGGTAAGGTATGTGCCCTAGGTATAACCTTCTGTATGATCTGTGTAATCACCCTACTGCCAGCACTTCTAGTTATCGAGGAGAGGTATATCCTACCCCTCTTGAAAAGGGTTCTTAGGTGATAATGTGATATCCTCCAGGAGGGTTTTTGGAGTACTTCTAATCTTCATGGTAGTTGCCAGTGTGGAGGGCCTAAGTCTAGGGGAACTTCAGTACTATCCCCAGGTTATACACCCTGGAGATGAGGTGGACCTCTGGATCAAGGTAACCAACGACGAGGATGAGGACTTAAAGAATATAGTAATATCTGTTACACCCCACTACCCCTTTGAGTTGAAACAGGTTAATCCCAAAAAAGGGGTAGCTATTATACATCATTTAAACCCTGGAGAGAGTGATATAGTATATTTCAAACTCCATGTAGATGAAGGAGCAACCTCCAGGGATTACAGACTGGATGTAAGAGTATCTTACAATAAGGTAGGAGAGGAAGAAGTGACCTACCACTCCTGGACAAAGGTGTACTACCTCCCAGTTCATGGCACTCCAAACCTTGAGATAGAGATAGACAACAACTCCCTGTTATCCACCCCTGGGAGGACAGTAACAATCCCAATTTTTATATACAACAGGGGTACTGGGAGGGTCAGGGACTGTACCCTCTCTCTTGGAGGTAACAAGTACCTCTCACCTGTTGGTAGTACCAAGTTCTACCTAGGTACTATCAGAGCCCAGGAGGGAAAACCTGTAAACCTAAGGTTATACACCCAGGTAGATACTCCTGAGGGCACCTATCTTATTCCAGCAACCCTCTCCTGGATAGACGAGGATGGGAATAGGAGAAGTGAAAAGATAGATATTGGGATAAGGGTTCAGGGGGACATCTTACTAAGTGTCTCCAATGTAATAACCTCTCCAAGGGAGATCAAGCCTGGAGATACCTATGTAAGGGTGGATGTTACAGTGAGTAACAACGGCCATGGAGAGGCTAAGGATGTAAAGGTGCATCTAAAGACCTCCTATCCATTCAGGGACAGTTGGAGTAGTGGAAACTTCAAAGGTATTGGAACATTAAAGGGTGGAGAGAGTAAAACAGTATCCTTCACCATAGACGTTGATAAATACGCCCCATCTGGACACTACAGGCTCCCCCTCTATATAGAGTACCTAGATGCCCTTAACAGGAAACACAACACAAAGGAGACTGTAGATATATACCTGAAGTCGAAACCTGTACTTGAGCTTCTCTCAAAGGAGTACACTGTAAAGGCTGGAAGGGATAATATAATTCTTGTAAGGGTAAAAAATGTAGGGAACG
>JAHEQA010000029.1 GCA_019561615.1 Methanothermococcus sp. SCGC AD-155-E23 | reverse complement strand
TGATTTTTGCAATAGTAGGTATAAAATTTAATTTTGATGTGGTATATTTCGCTTTAATTTATCTTCTTGCAAATCTTATTATCCTAATTTATAACATAATAGTAACACTTTGGAAATTCTTGAAGCCAGAGATTGGAGTTGATTTTATATTTTGGAGAGATATACTTAGAGAAGCCTATCCATTTGCTTTAACTACTATTTTTGTCTCTATCTACTATTGGATAGATTCAGTTATGCTTTCCTATATAAAGGGAGATGAAGTTGTAGGATGGTACAATGCAGCTTATAGATTAATTTTGGTTCTATTAGTTATCCCTGGAATTTATTTTATGGTGGTTTATCCAGTAATGTCGAGATTTTTTAAAGATTCGGGAAGGGCTTTTAAACTTTCCTTTGAACGATCTTTTAAATATATGAGTATGTTAGCTTTTCCAATAGGGGTGGGAACTACTCTGCTGGCTGAAAAGATTATTCTGTTAATATTTGGGCATGAATTTTTACCATCTTCAAAAGCATTACAGATTTTGGTCTGGTCAGTAGTGTGTATATATTTAAGCCAGCCATATGGACATCTAGTCTGTTCCATGAATAAACAAAGAATTGAAACAAAAGTAACTGCAATGGGGGCTATATTAAATACAGTATTGAATCTAATAATTATCCCAAAATATAGTTATATAGGAGCAAGTATAACAACTCTACTAACTGAGTTATTTGTAACATTTTATTATTTTTATATTTTCCGTAAAACAGAATTTTTTGGAAATTTTGTTATATCCTATATTGGAAAAAGTTTAATTGCCTCTATTGTTATGGGCTTATTTATAATAAAATTTTATAATTTAGACTTATTCCTTGTTAGTGGAATTGGAATAGTTATATACTTTATTATCTATTATTTAATCAGGGGATTTGACTATAAAGACATGAAAATATTAAAAGATATCTTTTGGATTAGGAGGTGAATACATTTGAAAATAGCTGCAGTTGTAGTGACCTTTAATCGAAAGAAACTTCTTTTAGAGTGTTTGAATGCTCTTAAAAATCAGACCTATCCATTGGATGCAATATTTATTATTGATGGTCCATCAACGGATGGAACGCCAGAAGCTCTATTTGAGCAAGGATATATAAATGAGTTACCACCTAAAAAACATGACAGGTTATTTTGGGAAACTAAGAATACTATAAACAATTCTAACAAACTAATAAAAGTTTATTATGTAAGAATTTATAAGGATATAGGAGGAGCTGGAGGGTTCTATGAAGGTATTAAAAGAGCTTATAAAAAAGGATATGATTGGATATGGCTAATGGACGATGATTCAGAACCAGTTGAAGAGTCATTGGAATATCTAATTACTAAAATAAGACTGATATCCAAAAAGACTAATATTCCCATAGGTTTTGCTTGTAGTAAAGTGCTTTGGAAAGATGGAAGTATTCATAAAATGAATATTCCCCAGATTCAACCATTAATAAATGATATTCCTTTTAATACGTTTGACAACATGGGCCTTCTGCTTGTAAAGGCATGTTCTTTTGTTTCAGTCTTAATAAACAGAGAAGCTATAAAAAAGGTCGGTCTTCCCATGAAGGAATTTTTTATTTGGGGAGATGATATAGAATATACAGAACGAATATCGAATGAAGGGTATTATGGAATCTATATAAAAGATAGTATTGTCTATCATAAAACTAAGAATAACTATTATGTTAACATTTTAACTGATAGTGAAGAAAACGCATGGAAATACTTTTATGGGATCAGAAATAATTTGTATATAATAAAGAAAAAAAATATTTTTCGATACATTCTGAATTTTTTTGGATCTCTTATAAATACCAATCTTAAAATTATTTTACACCGAAAAACAGGAAAACTAAAGTTTGTCTGGATAAATACAAAAGCTACATTTACCTCTGTCTTTTTTAATCCAAAAATTAAATATATACAAGATAATAAAAATTGAGGTGATTCTGTTTGATCAATATAGTAAAAGAAATTGTTGGTAACTATCTACAGAATTATCGATTAAAAAATGCATTAAGGGAATACAGGATTATTAAGGATGTAGACCTATTAGATGAAAACAGAAAAGATTTTAATCAGAAAACACATAGACCGAAAAAAAAGAAACTTTCAATTGCATTTATAATACCAGGAATGCCCAAATATAGTGGGGGTCATACTTCTATACTGAGATTGGGAACTTATCTCTCAGAGTTTGGTCATGAAGTTTACTATATTTCATACCTTCCACAAAAAATATCAGAAATGAAGTTAAATGCAGAACACAACCTTAAAGGATATAAAGGAGAAATTCTAGGACCTGAAGGACTTACAGAATTTGAATATGACGTAGGTGTTGCAACATATTGGGTATCTGCATATTACCTTTGGAACATGGATAATGTTAAATATAAAGCGTACTTTGTTCAAGACTACGAGCCAGATTTTTATCCTAGGGGAGATATTAAAGTATTCGTAGAAAATACTTATAAAATGGGTTATCACATGATATCTCTTGGGGCATGGAACAAACTTAGAATAGAAGGTACATTTAAAGTTCAAGTTGATGACATTGTTTTTCCATTTGAACCGAAGGAGTATTGGCCTGAAGACAACTGGAAACAAAAATTCATAAATAAAGATAAAATCAGAATTATTGTATATTTAAAAAATGACCCAAAAAGAGGTCCAGTATTCTTATTAATGTGTCTAGAGGAGTTATATAAAAGAGTCAAAAAAGAAGGATACAATGTTGAGATACTATTTTTTGGAAATAATAAAAAAGTAAAATACCCAATATCTGTTCCATATAAAAATCTAGGAAAACCATCAAAAAAAGAATTAAGAAAATTATATCAAAAAAGTGATTTTGGAATAGTATTTTCATACACAAACATATCATTAGTGCCCTTAGAAATGATGGCTTGTGGATGTCCTGTTATTGAAGTTTATGAAGGAAGCTTTAGTACTTTTTTTGATCCAAACTGTGCAATCTTAGTAAGAAGTTATCCTCAGGATTTTGTTAAAAAAGTGATGTGGTATATAAAGCACCCAGAAGAGAGACTTAAGATTGCTGAAAATGCTATAAACAACCTACAATCTCGAACTTGGAAAGAAGCTACCCAGCAGTTTAATGAACTATTACTCAGAGGATATAATGGATATATAGGGTGAAAAGATGATAGGAATTCTTGGTGGTGGGTTATCAGGGCTTTCTTTAGGTTACTATCTCAATCAAAAAGAATATGACTTTTTAATCCTCGAGAAGGAATCAGAATGTGGAGGACTTATGAAATCAGTGAATATAGATGGTTTCACATTCGATGTTGGTGGATCCCATATAATCTTTTCAAAAGACAAAGAAATTCTAAATTTTATGGTTTCTTTACTCGGAGATAACGTAGTAAAAAATAGAAGAAACACTAAAATACTTTATAAGGGTCGTTATGTTAAATATCCCTTTGAGAATGGTTTAGCCGACCTACCAAAACAGGACAACTTTGAATGTCTATATTATTTTATCCAAAACTTACTTAAAAAAGAGAAAGGTGAATTAAAGCCACCTACTAATTTAAAAGAATGGTTTTACTACACTTTTGGGAAGGGTATTGGAGAAAAATACCTTATACCATACAACGAAAAAATCTGGAAGTATCCACTAGATCAGATTAGTACTGTATGGGTTGAACGTATTCCACAGCCGCCTGTTGAAGATATAATAAAGTCTTCACTTGGTATCTCTACTGAAGGATATACCCATCAATTATATTTTTACTATCCTAAATTTGGGGGAATTCAAAGCCTAATAAAAGCTTTAGAGGACTATGTCAAGGATAAAATTATTACCAATTTTGAAGTTAAATCAGTAAAAAAGGAAGATGGTAAATGGATAGTCTCTAATGGCAAAGAAGAGCTTGAATTTGATAAGTTGATATCAACGATCCCGTTACAGGAACTTTTAAAAACCTTAAATGTTCCAGAAGATGTTATGGACGCTGTAAGGAACCTTAAATTTAATTCAATAATTACAGTAGGTATTGGGGTAGATAAACCAAAGATCAACGATTTTTCATGGCTCTATATTGCAGATAAGGACATCTTACCTCATAGAGTAAGTTTTCCCTCTAACTATTCTCCATATGTTGCTCCTAATGGGAAATCCTCTATTCTCGCTGAGATAACTTATAGAGAGGGAGACGAGATTAGTAAGATGAGTGAAAACGAAATAGTCGAAAAAACTGTAGAGGATCTTGACAAACTTGGAATTATAAATAAAGATGATATAACACTTACATTTTTATATAAGTTTAAATACGCTTATGTAATCTACGATCTAAAATACAGAGATAACCTGACAAAGATATTTGAATACTTACAAAGGATTGGAATCGATAGTATAGGAAGGTTTGGAAGTTGGAGTTATGCAAACATGGATGCTGTTATTAGAATGGTAAAAGACTATGTTTCCTCAAGATTTTAATTAAAAATCTTTTTTTTTAATTTTTCTCCATAAATTTTAAATATTTTCTAATCTTATTTTTTCTTTAAAGATGTAATATAGTGATATATATGAAAGTAGTGATTATGGCTGGGGGTTATGCTACCCGTCTATGGCCTATAACAAAGGACAATCCTAAGCCCCTACTCCCAGTTGGTAATAAATTAATCATTGACTACATTCTTGAAAAGACAGAGGAACTGGATTTAGAGGTCTATCTCTCAACCAATAGGTTTTTTGCCTCTCAATTTAAAAAATGGGCAGAAGACAAGGGTGTTACTCTTTTAATTGAAGAAACCCTCTGTGAAGATGAAAAACTTGGCACCATTGGAGCTCTGGACGAGGTTGTTAAAAAACTGGGGACAGATGATTATCTTATTATAGCTGGGGACAATCTCTTCTCTTTTAGTCTAAAAGATTTTTTAAGTAAATACAATGGAAAACCACTAATAGCTGTTTATGATGTTGGTGATTTTGAGTTGGCTAAACGTTACGGTGTTGTACTCTTAGAGAATGAAAAGATTGTAGATTTTGAGGAAAAACCTGTAAAACCAAAGTCAACATGGGTAAGTACGGGGATTTACATATTCCCAAAGGAAGTTATAGATCTTATTCCAGAATACTTAAATGAAAATAGTAAAGACTCTCCAGGATATTTTGTACAATGGCTCCTTTCCAAAGGGATAGAAATTCATGCATATCCTTTTGATAATTACTGGTATGATATTGGATCATCTGATAGTTATCTGGAAGCTATGAAAACTTTATTAAAGGAGAGCCATATTGAAGAGATTCAGATTAGCCCCTATTCAAAAATAATTCCTCCGGTAGTTATAAGGAAGGGTGCAAAGATCCTTGGAAGATCGATAATTGGACCTTACGCCTATATCGGCGAGGGATGTATCATAGAAAACTCCGATATAAGTGATTCTATAATCTTTAAAAATACTGTAATCAGAAATTCGACGATTTGGCGCTCTATAATTGACAAGAAATGTGAAATTAGAAATTTGGAACTTAAAAAGAGTCTTGTTGGAGGGCATGCAAAGATACAAAGAGGAGATTAGGATATTTTCTTGTCTAGTAGGTGGGAATAATGAAGGTTCTGGTAACTGGTGGTGCTGGATTTATAGGTTCTCATTTAGTTGATAGATTAATGGAAAGGGGATATAAAGTTAGAGTTATTGATGACTTAAGTGCTGGAAGTTTAAAAAACATTGAAAAATGGCTAGATAACAAGAACTTCGAATTTATTAAAGGGGATATGAGAGATCCCAAGATTGTATTGGAATGTGTAAAGGATATTGATATTGTTTTTCACCTGGCTGCGAATCCAGAAGTTAGAATTGGTACCCAGAGTCCAGAACTCCTGTATGAAACTAATGTTTTAATAACCTACAATCTCCTGGAGGCTATGAGAAAAGAAAATGTGAAATATCTTGTTTTTACCTCTTCTTCAACTGTTTATGGAGACGCTAAGATTATTCCAACTCCTGAGGATTACTCCCCACTAGAACCAATAAGTGTTTACGGTGGTGTTAAATTAGCAGTTGAGGCATTAATAAGTGGATATGCCCATACCTTTGGTATTAAATCTCTCATTTTTAGACTGGCCAACATCATAGGAGAAAGATTGAATCACGGAGTAATATACGATTTTATTAACAAACTCAGGAAAACTCCTGAAAGGTTAGAGATCCTTGGAGATGGGACACAGAGAAAAAGTTATCTCCATGTTAGCGATACAGTTGATGCAATGCTCTATCTTTTAGAGAAGTTTAAAGAAGAAGAAAAAATCTATGATATCTATAATCTAGGAAGTGAAGACTGGATTACAGTTAAAGAAATAGCAGAGATAGTTAGCAAGGCTATGAATTTAAATCCTGAGTTTTATTTTACAGGAGGTGTTGATGGAGGGCGGGGATGGAAAGGAGATGTTAAATTTATGCGATTAAGCATAGAGAAAGCCAAGAGTAAAGGGTGGAAGCCAGGGCTGAACAGCTACCAGGCAGTTGAGAGGAGTGTAAGAGAACTATTAGGAAGTATATAAGGTGAACTATTTATGCATCCTCGGGTTTCAATAATCATCCTTAACTGGAATGGCTGGAAGGACACAATCGAGTGTTTGGAATCTCTCTATAGAATAAATTACTACAACTACGACATTATCCTTGTAGACAACAACTCCCAGGATGGATCCATAGAAAAAATAAAGGAATACTGCAGAGGAGAGATAGAGGTAAACTCTAAGTTTTTTAAGTATTCAAAAGAGAACAAACCTATTGAAGTATTTGAGATTGATGAAGAGGATGTAAAAAAAGGGTACTTTAAAGATAAAGAGAAATACGAGGAATTGCCCTCAAATAAGAGGTTGATATTAATAAAAAATAGAGATAACTACGGTTTTGCAGGGGGAAACAACATCGGTATTAGATTCGCCTTGGATGTTCTTAAACCGAAGTATATCTGTTTATTAAATAACGACACAGTAGTAGATAGAAATTACTTAATAGAACTTGTTAAGGTGGCTGAAAGTAATGAGAATATTGGAATAGTTGGAAGTAAGATATACTATTACGATTACAATGGAAGGGATGATGTTATCTGGGCCCTAGGCGGTGGTGGAGTTGATATAAAGTTGGGAAGAACTTGGCACTATACAGAAGATAAAAAGAAGTGTAACGTAGTAGAGTGTGAATATATAACTGGATGTTCTATGTTGATTAGAGGTGAGGTACTGTATAAGTTAAAAGGATTTGATGAGAGATACTTTTGTTACTATGAGGATACCGATCTATGTGTAAGGTGCAGGGAGTTGGGATATAAACTATTGTGTGCCACAAAGTCAATTTTATGGCATAAAGTTTCTGCAAGTTCTGGAGGGGATGATACTCCTGCTGTTATTTATTATATGACTAGGAATAGAGTCTATTTTGTCAAAAAACACAATAATTTTTTAAATTACCTAATACTCTTGCTGTGGTTTTTAAGTTATGAACATTTTAGAAGGTTAATCTATTTCATCTTTCTAAAAAAGAAGATCTATTTATTAAAGTATTTCTATATGGGTATATGGGATGGTATTATTGGGAGATATCACAGAAAAGACCTATTTTAGAGGATTAATTATACCATAATACTTGACTTTTTCCGTTATCGTAAATTTTCGAGGAATTTACAATAATAGGTTTTACATCACTACGGTTATACAAGATATAAGTTTGGAGGGGATTGTACCAAGTCCAATATAAACCATATACTAGATTCTGATAAGTTAATTGCATAATTGTGTTATCCTTAGGTAAATCATAGTATACCTCTACAGTTCCATTATCTAGTATCCTCCCTTTTGCAACAGAATAGACCTTGCCTTTTACGTCACCGTATAATAGCAAAGAGGGATAACCTTGCACTACATCAAATCTATATATATCGTTACTGTCTCCGTATTTTCCTATCCACTTTCCAGAAATTATATTTTCAGTTGGTATAACTCTCTGGAAATAACTTATTTTAAATTTTATAGATCCGCTATTTAAGATTTTTTCTTTACTTAGGGAAATAGATCTTGGATTATCGTTTATTATCTCACTAACTAATGAAGTCCCTGGAAAAATTAGTAATAGTATTACAAATATAGAAGATAGTTTTATATAATCTAGAGATATATCCCACATTAATTTTTTTAATATGGTATTTAATATATCTACAAATTTTTTAATACCAAATATGGCAAAAATCGACAGGATAAGTAGCGAAGTTTGATACAACCTTACAGTATCAAAGGATGATGTAATTGATGGTAATACTATAGCTAGTATAAGCAATAAAAGTAAAAAGCCTCCAAATCCAAGTATGAATATATATCTTCCGGTTGTTAAATCTTTTTTTACTGTACCACTATTTAATCTATCCACGTATCCTATAAAAATAAAGAAAGATAACACCATATAAAGAAATTTAATTATATGATCCGTAATGCCCGAGGATAGTTTTACAGTTACGGTATAAAGTAATCTCGATTCATATATATCAAATACTTCATAAGTCCAAAGAGATTGAATAAAATCTAAAAAACTCTTAAATGATATGGACTGTGAGGTATACATATACCAGCTTATTGCAAAGATAACAAGAATTCCTAAAACTATTGTTAATTCTTTTTCCATTATATTGTTTCTAAGTGGAAAAATCCATTTCCAAACTTTAAAAAATAGTAAGATAAATACTATAGATGGGATAACTAGATATGTAGTTGTATAATGCGATACAACTAATGAGAAACTAAAGATAGATAATAATAACATTCTAGTATGTGATTTTATTTTGGGGTTTAAAAAAGTAATTATTAACAATAAAACATATAATTGAGCAAGTAACTGTTTTGTAATAGTAGGTATTTTTAGAAATCCTGTTGTTGATATAAATAAAAATGTTGAGAGAAATAAAAGTTTTTTATTATTTGTAATATACTTAAAAGATATATATAGAGACAATGGAAGTAACGAGTAGAATAATGGCAAAATCAATTTGTATATCCAATTTAAAGAAATATGTGTAATATAATGGAACACAGCAGGTAGTACAGTCACACTTAAAACTGAATTATAAGTACTTGGGAATAAATTAGAAATGTCCTCAGCATACTCATACCATGGCCAATACCCTAAGGATATCACATTTTTAGCATAATAAAATTCTCCTACACAGTCATTTATTATAATAGTTTGGCTAATTAACTGTTGATGCAATATTAAACTAATAGCTATGACCCAAAGTGCATAGGGAAAATATTTTTCATTAATCCAATTTGTAAATCCAACAATTAAACTAACTAAAGCAATGACAATAATCATTACTATGAGTAAAATATTGTTATCATGATAGTTAACTAGATATGTTCCAAATATAGCCATAAAAGGAATTAGACTTAAAAACAATACTTGAGGATTTATTATATCTTTAAGTGAGATATAATCTGGATTTTCATAATCTTTATCCCTTATATATGCAACAATAGATAAAATCCCTACAACTAGGATCATAGTTAAAACAATAGGTATTTCTGTTATTGGTCTACCTGTTATTCCTAAAATAGGGTAGAGCATGTTTATTAAAAATCCAACTATCATATCTAAAAATAAACTTAATCCTACTGCATATAGGAGGCTTTCGATGGTATCTAAATTATGTAGTTTTAAAATTCTTAGTAATAAATATCCAGGTATAAAAGTTAAATAGATAAATCCAATTAATGGCCTTATAATAAAAGTATCTATTCCCAAATTATTAAAAATAAATAACCCCAGGAGTGATATTTGAAAAAATAATATAACCACTAAAAACTTTTTAAATTTCCAATTCTGTAATTTAAATGGATTTAGTATTTTCATTTTCTCCCCAAATTTACTTTTTAAAAACCGCCTGCAAAACTATATAAGAATCACAACAACTGACTTAATATCTTAAGCTCCTCTTTGGAGATTTTTTTCCAGTCATATTTCTCTTCAACTAACTTCCTTCCATTGATGCTTAATCTCTTTTGAAGATCCTCATTTAATAAAAGTTCTATTATTCCTTCTGAAAAATCTTCAATATCTTTTATCATAACATGCTTATTAGGTTCCACATCTATACCTCTTGCTCCAAAGGGTGTAGTTATAGTGGGTATACCTGATGCTAAATATTCAAGTAATTTTATATTAGTGCCACTTCCAGAGATAATAGGATTTATCGCAATATCCGCCATTTTGAAATATGGTAAGATGTCCTCAACCAATCCCGTCATAAATATGTTTTTATTTTTTAACTTTAAATTTATGTTTTTAAAGTAATTTCCTACACTACCTACTATAAGAAATAGACAATTTTTATAATGTTTAAGTACCTCTGGAGCAATATTATTAATTATAAATTTAACAGCTTCAATATTAGGATAGTACAAAGAACCTACGAAAAGAATAACTTTTTTATTCGAATCTCCTATTATTTGACGTTTATATTTGTTTTTCTCTGTAGGCGTAGGTATAGTAAATCTTGAAACATCCACCCCATTAGGTATCACATAAAATTTTGACTTTTTAATGCCATACTTCTTTCGTAGTTTATTTTTATCTTCTTCCGAGACTGTAAAGATAATATCGGCATTTTCTACAGCAAATTTTTCTTTTCCAATAGCAACGTTTATTAGCCATCCTTTAATAGGTTTTGGGAGTAAAGAACCATTACAATTTCTAAGTCGATCAAATTCAGCGTTATGTTCAACTAAGATAATAGGGATATCTTTTGGCTTATTATTAAAAATATGTCTAAATTGCCAAGGGGTTTCAACCTTAATAATGTCACATTTTTGCATAAGTTTATAAAGAGTTTGAGGTTTGAAAATATCTAAGATATTTCCTGTAAAAATTTTGGCAGCTCCAAGAGAGACAGTAATATAATTAACCATTAAAGAAAATAGATTTATGTATCTATATTCTATATAGTTATTATTGACAGGAATCTTTTTTATAAAATTTATTCTTCTAATCTCGTTAATATTGCGAATATCTTGTGTAAATAAATATATATTATGACCATAATTGGCTGCCATTAAATTTAAATAATGTACTCTTAATACCCCTCCAGAAATTGGAGGATAAACTGGACCTGGACAAACATCTAAGATGTTCATTAATGGCCACCTAATTTTTTATTAAATATTGTAAACTTCTTCGTAAACCCTTAAATGTTCTTCAGCACATTTTTTCCAGTTAAATAATTTAGCCCTCTCCAAACCTCTCTTTCTTAACTCTTCTCTTAATCCATCGTTAGTTAAAACCTCGTACATGGCCTTAGCTAACCCATCTACATCGTAGGGATCAACCATTATCCCCGCGTCTCCAACTACTTCAGGTAGTGAGGAAGTATTGGAGGTTATTACAGGTGTTCCACAGGCCATGGCCTCTAGAGGGGGTAATCCAAAGCCTTCGTAAAGTGATGGAGATACAAAGAGATCAGCTGCATTATATAGCGCAGGTAAGTCCTCCCTTGGGACGTATCCCGTGAATATAACATCTTTTTGGAGGTTTAGTTTATTGATAAGTTTAAAAATTTCTCTATATTTCCATCTTTTCTTACCAGTGATAACTAACTTATATTCTAATCCCTGTTTTCTAAGTTTATAATATGCTTTAATGAGGGTCGGGATGTTTTTTAAGGGTTTTAATGATCCAACATATAGGATAAATGGAGTAGTTATGTTATATTTCTTTTTAATCATTTCTACTTCTTTCTCAGGTAGTGGTTTATAGTCCTCGTCCACTCCATGGTATATAACTTCTATTTTATCTTCAGGTATTTTTAAATATTTTATTAAATCTCTCTTTGTATGATATGATACCGATATTATTTTATCTGCCATTCTAAGGGTTTTGGGTAGCATAATTTTTTGTACTAGATATACTAGGGGCTTAACTTCTTTGGGAAATAAAATTTGTATTAAATCATGAACTGTAATAACATATTTTTGTTTAAATTTAAAAAGTGTTGGAACTTGATAGGGATTATGAATAATATCCAAATCATGTTTCTCTAAACTTGAAGAAAGTGGTAAATAGGAGTACCATATATAAGATAGACTAAAGTTATGGAAAGGATTTTCAATTATCACTTGATTGAGATCCTTAAAAAATTGGTTTTGTTTATAATTTATTAAATAGAGATCTTTATCTAAAAATTTATATAACTCCCTGATCAAATTATAGGTATATTTAGGTACACCTGTAAAACTCTCATTAAGTGTTGCAGAAATTATCCCCACTCTCATAACTTCCCACCTATTTCCTCAATCACCTCTACAAGCCTTTCCCATGAGAATCTCCATTTTATCTCTTGTATGTTTTTTCTGAATTCCTCCTTTTTATCTTCCTTGAAGTACTTTATTACCGCTTCGGCAAGTTTCTCCGGATTTTTAGCCTCAAGGATAAATCCGGTCTTGTTATTTTCCACTACATCGGGAAGGCCTCCAACGTTGGTAGTGATAACTGGCTTATTCAAGGCATAGGCTATCTGAACAACTCCACTTTGAGTGGCAGAGATATAAGGTAGGACAACTACATCGGCTGCAGAGAAGTAAACCCCTACCTCCTCATCTGGGATGTATCTATCAATCACCTTAACGTTATTTTCAATTTTTAATCTTTTTATCTCGTTAATATATTTCTCTTTACTATCCCAAAATTCTCCAGCTATTAAAAGATATGCCTCAGGAATTTTTTCTATAATTTTAGGCATCGCCTTAATAAGATACATCAACCCCTTATACTTCCTAACATAGCCAAAAAACAGTAGTACTTTCGCATTTTTTGGAATATTTAATATCTTCCTAGCATCCTCTTCTGATACACTTTGTACTCTAAAAATGTCATAGATAGGGTGAGGGTTATATCTTATTATCTTGGATTTAGATACTATTTTCCTTAACTTTGATAGGTCTTCTTTCGACTGTACTATAAAGTAATCCACATTTCTAAATACTAATTTAGCCAAAAATACATCTAATACCGTTCTCTCATGAGGTAGTACGTTGTGACAGATTGCAAGGATTTTCGTTTTTGTTAACTTTTTTACTAGAAAGAATATTGTGGAAAACATTGGAGCCATGAAGGGAGTTACCCAGTGAAATATCACTAAATCAGGCTTTTCCTCTCTAATCCTCATGAAGGCTTTAATCCATGTTAGTGGGTTTATAGTATCTAAAATATACTCTACATTTTCAATTTCCCTTTTTTTAATAGACCTCCTATCTATCTGTTCTCGACCTGGGTATAAAAAAGAGGGATACCTACGTTTATAGGAGATCAAAATCACTTCATGTTTTTTAGACAAATACTTACATAGTTCAGTGTTATAGTGGGATATACCCCCTATAAAAGGATATGTAGGACCTATTACCACAATCTTCATCGGGATTCACCAAAAACAGTCACTTCCTAAGCCAGGCCTTCAACATCACAGGGAATGCCATAAAGGGGTATGTCAATACCTTTAATCGAGATTTCCCATGCATCCTCTTCTCAAAGACTATAGGCACTTCCTTATATCTCAGTCCCTTCTTTCCCGCCCTAATTATTATCTCCTGGTGGATACCCCATCTCTCAGCTTCCAGGTCCAACACCTCTGCAGCGTATCTGTTAATGGCAACTAATCCACTCTGGGCATCTGTAGTTGGGAGGCCCGACATAATCCTAGTAACCCAGGTGGATATATGGTTACAGAGTATTCTTATCCTGTAGTTTATATTGGCTCCCTCTTTATACTCCCCTAGGAACCTTGATCCCACTACAATATCTGCCTCATCCTCTATGATAGGCTTGCAAACTGGTAGTATATCCTCTTTTCTATACTGACCATCTCCATCGTATATGACACATACATCGTAGTTGGTGGAGAGAAAGTATTTATACCCCTCCCGTATAGCTGCACCCTTTCCCCTATTTTTCTCAAACCTTATAACTTCAACTCCACACTCCCTGGCATACTTGGCGGTGTTGTCACTACTTCCGTCATCTACAACTAAGATACCATCTACAATGTCTTGGATGTTGTTTATCACAGTTTTAATAGACTTCTCCTCGTTGTATGCTGGAATCAGCGCCAGAATTTTTTTAGAGATATTATCACCCTTTTAACTCCTCGACCTCCTCTCCAGATCCTACTTTACATTAATTGTTTTGTTATTATTAAAAGTTTAATTATATTGAAATCTCTTTTCCAGTTAACTTAGTAACTGTGTTTATAAAGGAAATTTACCATAACTTAAAATAAAAACGTGATAATATGGAGGTCATCCAGATACTTGCCCTCATCTTCTCAATCTTTGCCCTATCTAAAATATTGTTACAGGTTAAAAACAACGAGATAAACATAGAGTCTGCCCTATTCTGGATATTCATCTGGATAATGGTAATACTGATAGTAGTGTTCCCACAGACTCTAAATTATCTAGCCACCATAACTGGTGTAGGTAGGGGAGTAGACGTAGTAATCTACATTGCCATTATAGTACTCTTCTATCTCCACTACAGACTCTATATGAAGATCGAGAAGATAGAGAGGGAGATCACACTCCTTGTAAGGGAGATCGCCATAATGAAGAGGGAGGAAAAAGAGAAAAAGTAGTTATTCTTTTATGTATCCCAGGGGGAAGACATAGAGGGCCCTTTCCCCAGGTCCACATCCCACAACTTCCTCCACGTATTCATCGTAGAAGGCACCTATTGCCACTGTACCTATACCTAGTGCTGTACTCTGAAGGTATATATTCTGCCCGGCATGTCCAGCCTCCATGTGGACGTATCTAATACCCCGCTCTCCATAGATAGAGGTGGTACGCTCATAAACAGCTGTTATCACTATGTTGGCCTTTGCATCTAGAACCCATCTCTGATTTAAACATGCCCTGTAGAGGTGAAAGGAGTAATCCCCCTCCTTTATCACCTGGAGGGAGTGATTAGCTGGTATATACCTGTAAACTCCTGGTTCTAAATCCACCACCTCCTTTACAACAAGGTATACCTCCAGGGGATAGGTTGCACCTGCACTTGGTGCAGCTCTAAACATCCTGCTGGGGTCTGTTATACCCTGTGCCGCCCATAGGATCTGGGAGAGATCCTCGAGCCTGAGAGGTTCCTCTGAGTACTCCCTTATAGATCTCCTTTTAAGTATGGCCTCCTCAAGGGACACATCTCTATATATTCTAGGCTCTGGTAGTAACAACATCTGTCCTTCACCTTGGATGTTTTCCCATAATTATTTTTACTCCCATAACTTAAGAGATATGTCCTCACTATCTTTCAACTCCTTGAGGATCTTCCTGGCAATCTTATCTCCCAGGATCCTTCTGACCTTATCATAGTTGTCTATAATATCCTGGGCGCTTCTTATCCCTGCGTTGTAAAGCATCCTAGCTCTTGCCCTACCTATATACTTTATCTTCAGTAGGTCTATAAGTTCCCTACCTGCACCGTACTCTATCCTTATCTTCAACTCCTCCAGGACCTGGGAGATAATCTCATTCTCTATTTTCAAGATCTTGTAGAGTTCCCCTGTAGCATGTAGCAGCCACTTTGCCTGTTCAACCCAGTACCTTAAAATCCCAGGCTCTATGCCATACCTCTCCTCGATCTTGTCCTCTGGCACCTCCCTTATCCAGTCGTAGAAGATCATAGCACTTCTAATATATTTCAAATCTCTTTTATTTTCTATAAATATACCTCTCCTTAGAGCCTCGTAGGTGAGGAATTCTTCTTTATTTTTCTTATCTTTCTTATAACTTTTTATCCACAATAAGGGTAACATCTCCGAAGTCTTGGAGATGAGGTAGAGAATATAGAAGGTAGCACAATCAAGGGGATCTCTATTTCCAAGATACTTTTTTCTTAACATTTTATTAAGTCTTTTTAACCCCTCTATTATAACCCTCCCACTGAAGGGGTCTATGTATAACTCAGATACCCTTCTCCCCAGTGGAGTTATCCTGTACCTCTCCTCACCTCCTCGTATAGATATACCATCCCCATCCAATGTTAGTATCTTCACCCCGTATTTCCCCTCTCCACCCTCTACCGAGATAAATCCACTAAACTCTAAAAATCTTATAACCTCTTCAATATACTCCAAGATCTTAGAGATGTTTCCATACTGATAGGCGTAGAAGGTATTTTCTATAAAGTTTCTTAGACTCTCCCTGTCCTTAACATCTCCCAGGGCTATTAATCCAAGGATATGGGATCTTAGTGTCCTGGGATTGTATAACCCTGAAGAGATAGGTTCCACAGGTCCCACAAGGTAGTCCTTTACCTCCTCTGCACTAACCTTTTCATCAACGTATATTATACCCTCACCGTAGGGGTCCAAGTTTGGACGTCCAGCCCTCCCAATACACTGGAGTATCTCCATCTTTGGGATGAAGACCCTACTACCCTTACTGAATCTCTTAAGGTCCTTCACTATGGCTCTCCTACAGGGGACGTTAACCCCCATACTCAAGGTTGGGGTGCAGCAGATAACCTTTATAATCCTTCTTCTAAAGGCCTCCTCCACAATCCTCCTCTGCTCGTATGTTAGACCTGCGTGGTGGAATGCAACACCTCTCTCAATACATTCTGCAAGGGTTTTGCAGGTTTCCGTGGGCCTGTCAAATACACTTAGGATCTCCTCCTTTATACGCCTAAGCTCCCTTAACTCCTCCCTGGAGAGGTAATCCCTTAGATCCAGCTTTTCAGCCTCTTCAACAGCCTTCCTCTTGGAGTTGCAGAATATGAGGAGGGAGCCCCCATCTAACACACAATCTATCACAAGATTAAATAATTCACTTCTACTGTTATAGGTCTTCAGGGGATACTCCTCTACAACCTCCCCATCCTCTCCAACAAATAGAATCTTATCCCTGTAGCCTATGCCCTTCTTTAACTTGACAGGTCTCCAGTTGTCTATCACCAACTCTGCATCTAACCACTGCGCCAACTCCTCTGGATTTCCTATGGTGGCAGAGAGTCCAATTATCTGGACGTTGTACTTACTTTTCAACTTAGTTATAAGTACCTCTAAGGTACCTCCCCTCTCCTCGTTTCCTATTAGATGGATCTCGTCTATAATGGCAACAGAGACATCCTCTATCCATCTCACCCTATGCCTTATAAGGGAGTCTAACTTCTCTGCAGTGGTGATTATTATGTTGTAATCCTCAAGATCCTCCTCCTCGTCGTAGTCTCCAATGGAAAGTGCCACCTTTATACCATATCTCTCGTACTTCCTCCTGAATTCTTCATACTTCTCAGAGGCCAGTGCCTTCAAGGGGACGATAAATAAACCCTTCTTACTCCTATCCTCTAAGAGGTGATTCAAGAGTGCTATCTCCCCTATAAGTGTTTTCCCACTGGCTGTAGGTATGGAGATGAGAAAGTTTTTCCCCTTATCCAGTAAACCCCTCTCTAAGACCCTCTTCTGAGGAGGCCTAAGTTCCTTGATACCGTTTTCCCTTAATATTTCTAAAATCCTCTCTAGCATAACTATTACCTATCTCAGATTCTAATAATTAGTAATATGATTACTATAAATAACAACTTCTCTCTCAGAGGGATATTCATGGAGGATGTGGTAGAAGGGTATGTAAAGATAAAGGTGCCAGGGGAGAGAAGTATAACAAAAAAAGATAAGGTGTTCTACAATCCCAAGATGGCAGTTAACAGGGACATATCTGTTGCTGTAGTACAGAGTTTTTTAAATAAATTCAAGAGGGAGAGGTTCCTTGTATGTGATCCCCTGGGAGGTAGTGGTGTCAGGGGGATAAGGTACGCCAAGGAGTTGATAAACCCCTCTGGTAAGGTGGAGGTATTTATCAACGATATCAACCCCCATGCCTATGAGGCTATTAAGGAGAATGTAAAGTTGAACAACCTGGAAAATGTGAAGGTGTTTAACAAGGATGCAAATGTCCTCCTCTCAGAGCACTTTCGAACCTTTAACCTTGTAGATATAGATCCCTTTGGATCTCCAAATCCCTATCTGGACAGTGCCATCCGTAGTTGTATTACAAGGGATGGTATAATAGCCATGACTGCCACAGATACTGCGGTCCTCTATGGTTCCTATAGAAAGGCCTGTATTAGAAACTACGATGCCATTCCACTACCTGGTGATAAGGAGTTGGCAGTGAGGCTGCTAATAGGTTATGCCATTAGAGTTGCAGGGAAGTACGACATAGGTCTTAGGCCTATTCTCTCCCACTTCACAGATCACTATATAAGAACCTTCTTAGTTACTGAGAGGGGGGCAAAGAGGGCAGATGAGGCTATGGAGAGGTTGGGGTATGTTAAGATAGAGAATGAGGAGAAGGTTGTGAGAAAGAGGGAGGAGGGTTTTGAGAGGGGATTTGGAGGTTTATTTTACCTTGGGGAGATAAGTGATATAGAGACTGTTAAGGATGCCCTGAGGATTGCCCAGGAGAGAGATTACTCTAAGAGAAGTATAAAGATACTGGAGGAGATCTACCAGGAGTGTACAGTTGGAAATGTAATAGGTTGTTATAACATCCACAGGATATGCAGCGCCATAAGGGAACATGTGCCCCCTGTTAGGGCGATAGTGGAGATGTTAAGGGAGAGGGGTTTTAGGGCTTCAAGGGTCCACTACGATCCCAACGGCATTAAAACAGATGGAAGAGTCGAAGATGTAATTGAGTGTATCCAGGAGTACAACAGGAGGAGGTAGGGAGTATAGTTGAGGCAATACCTGTAAAGACCAGATACCTTAGGAAGGGGGAGGACTACTTAGAGGTTATTGTCACCTCTCTAAAGAGGGAGGTTAAGAGGGGTTTAAAGTTGGAAGATGGGGACTTTGTTGTAGTTAGTGAGAAATTTATTGCTACTGGAGAGGGTAACCTCGTTGATGAGAGGGAGGTGAAGGTGGGACCTCTGGCATACCTCTGCTACCTCTGGTCTAAATATTTATGGGGGTATATACTAGGTCCCCTCCTGAGAACGAGGCCAGATAGGATAGAGAACCTTAGGAGGATGCCCAGGGAGGAGACCCTGAGACATAAGCAGGTTGTCATAGAGAAGGTGGGGTTTATATATGCCTTGAAACCTGCCTCAGAGGGTGGGGTGGATCTAACTAATGTACCAGGCTCCTATGCCGTCCTACTTCCAAGGGATCCTGAGAGGTCTGCAGAGAGGATACACTCTGTAATAAAGAGGGAGTTAGGGGTGGATGTAGTGGTTATGGTGGTGGATACCGACGCCACCTACAGGTTTTTCAGGTGGTATGTCACTGCCCTACCCTGTGCCATAGGGGGAATAGTATCTGGCATAGGGGTTATGGGGTATATCCTAGGTAAGTTGGCAGGTGTGTTGAAGATTGGGGGATTATGTGGAGCCACACCCCTGGCTATAGCTGGAAATAAGGTCTATAAAAAATACTCCCTGGAGGAGATACTTCATATTGCAGAGGTTTCAGATAGGTGCCGGGCAGATCCCACAAAGTCTATCCATCAGTACAGAGAGAGGTGTGGCACCTTTGAGATATCTGAGGAGTTACTGGAGAAGATGGAGCATACACCTATAGTAGTGGTTAAGGGATGGAAAAATTAAATAGGTCTTATAACTATTTTGTCCCCTTCCATTGTTATCTCAACATAGCTCCCCCCCTTTATTCCCAACTTTTCACAGAATTCCTTGGGAAGGATGATACACTTACTTCTACTTGCACCTTGCTCCCAGACTTTGGCTATCTTTCTTTCTACCATAGAATTCACCTTTTTTTAGGATTATACTTTTTAGTTAATATTAAAATAGTTGTGACATTGATTATCTCTCAGTCTTTGATTGCTCTTCTTTTGTTATCCTTCCTACTCTCTTAAATTTTTAGACCCTATAAACTCCACCCTATCCCCAATCTCTACCTCTAAGGTGTCATCACTTCTTATCTCTATCATGGCGTTGGAGTATACCTTGGACCTGTAGGTCCTCCAAGGTTTAAGGTTCCTAACCACCTCTACAACCTCCTTATCCTCTAAAAATATAACATCTATTGGAAACCTCATAAAGAATGTATGGATGTGAGGTTTCCGCCTCTTATAGAAGAATATCATACCCTCATTCTTCCCTATATCCCTAAACATCAGTCCCAGGGCTCTCTTAAAAAAGTTATCTGCAACATGGAGGTTGTATACCCTCCCACCCTTAAACCTTACCCTTAACATGGTCCACCTTCCTGTAGGGTACAGGGATATACTGGACAGAGGGTCTCTGGGTTGTTGGCTGCTTGTATAGGTCTAGAAGTTGATACACCAACTTTGGAACGTTGGTATTCACCTCTATTCCCAACTCCCTCAACTTATCCACTGTAAGGGGATAGTCGTGGGTCCATCTCCCTGTGGAGAGGATCTCTGCAACTTCCCTAGCCCTCTCCTCTGGCATCTTATCCTTTAAAAGATCGTATACAAACTCCTTTACCTGTTTTATGGCCTTCCGGGAGATGTCTGCAAGTATCAAGGTCTCGTCATCAACCTGATCTATATACTTGGTCTCCACCACCTTCAGGATAGAGGCCGCTGGATAGTTCCCTATCTGGGGATCCACAGGTCCCAGGACAGCGTTTTTATCCATGATGATCTCGTCTGCAGCCAGGGCTATTAGAGTACCTCCACTCATGGCGTAGTGCGGTACAATCACTGTAGTTTTAGCCTTGTGCTCCTTCAGTGCCATGGCTATCTGCTCACTGGCCAGTACCAACCCTCCAGGTGTATGGAGTATAAGGTCAATAGGCATATCGTCAGGTGTCATCCTTATGGCCCTAAGTATCTCTTCACTGTCCTCTATGGTAATAAATCTATAGATGGGGATGCCTAAAAATGCCAACTGCTCCTGCCTATGTATCATTACAATTACCCTGGTTTTCCTCTCCTTCTCCAACTTCTTTATACAGTTGTACCTCTGGATCTGCCTCCACCTAAAGGTACTGTGGGAGTATAGGATAATAAGGAAAAAGAACAGCCAAAAGATAATTGTAGGGTCCATCCTCACACCATGGAATACTTATACCTGGGCCATATGTAAAAGTATATAAATTGCACAACACTTATATAATATTTGGATTATCAAGTAATTAGTTTGAGAATGTGGCGAGGTGTCTTTCCATGAACAGGATAAACCTTGGCACCATAAAGATAAAGTCCTTAGTTTCTGAAACTGCGAAGATCTCTGATAAAGTTATAGCTTTAAAGTATGTCATCATAAAACCTGTGGGATTTCCAATTAAGATAAACAGCGAGAACTTCAAGGTTACCATCGAGGATCCTACCCTCTTTAACGTATATGCGAGAGAGCAGTGGGAAGGCGAGACTGTAAAGGAGGGAGACTACCTCTTTGACAACACCATCATCCCAGATTACGCCTTCAAAGTTGTATCCACATATCCAGCTGATGGAGGTATAATTACAAGGGATACTTTATTCAAGATAATAACTGATAGAGAGATGGGTAGTAGGTCCTTTAAAAAGGCGAGATTCAAGGATATTATAGGTCAGGAACATGCAAAGAAGAAGTGTAGAATTATTATAAAGTATCTTAAACAGCCTGAATTATTTGGAGAGTGGGCTCCAAAGAACATACTGTTCTACGGACCTCCTGGAACAGGGAAGACACTGATGGCAAGGGCTCTAGCCACTGAAACTGACGTCCCACTCTACCTTATCAAGGCCACAGAGTTAATAGGGGAGCACGTTGGAGACGGTGCCAAACAGATAGAGCAGTTGTACAGTAGGGCACTGGAGAACAAACCATGTATTGTATTCATAGACGAGTTAGATGCAATAGCCCTAAGTAGACAGTACCAGTCCCTGAGAGGTGACGTATCAGAGGTGGTAAATGCACTACTTACAGAGTTAGACGGTATACACGACAACGACGGAGTGGTAACTATAGGAGCTACCAACAACCCAGAGATGTTGGACAGTGCCATAAGAAGTAGATTCGAAGAGGAGATAAAGTTTGAATTACCTGGAGACGAGGAGAGATTGAAGATCATGGAACTCTACAGGAAAAAGATGCCTCTAGAGATCAGGGCAGATTTAAGAAAGTACGTAGAGAAGACCAAGGGTATGAGTGGAAGGGATATAAAGGAGAAGTTCCTAAAACCAGCCCTCCACAGGGCAATACTTGAGGATAAAAAGTACATCGATGAGAAGGATCTAGATGCAGTACTTGCAGAGTTGAACAAGTTCAGAAGGGAGACACCTCTACACCTCTACAGATAACTTTTATTTAAATACTTTACAACAGTTGCCATTGCAACAGCTCCCTCACCAACAGCCTTTGAAACCTGTAGAACCCCTCCAGTGATATCTCCACAGGCGAATATACCCTCAATATTGGTTTTACACTCCCTGTCCACCTTTACAAATCCATTGATTAACTCAACTCCACTACCCTTCAGGAACTGGGAGTTTGGTTCATGCCCTATACTTATGAAGATTCCATCACCTTTAACTATCCTCTCCTCACCATCTACAGATATTAAAACACCCTCTGCCCTCTCCTTCCCAAGTATCTTAATAATTTTTGCATTTTTTATTACAGAGATATTTTTGGCATCTTTTAATCGATCTAACATAATGCTCTCAGCAGCTCTTAAGTCTTTTTTATCTGTGATTATTGTTACCCTCCTTGTAATGTCCTTTAAATTCAGTGCAGACATAACAGCAGGTGTATCTCTGCCTATTACAATTACATCCTTATCTCGATAGAAGAAGGCATCACATACTGTACAGTAGGAGACACCTTTTCCAAGGAATTTATCCTCGTTTAATCCCAACCTCTTCTCCCTAGTTCCACTTGCAATTACAACAGCCTTAGCAAGGTATGTGTTGTTCTTCCCTATCACCTTAAAGGGTCTCTCCCTGGTGTCCAACTTTACAACGGTATCGTATACTATGTTAAGATTAAACTTCCTGGCATGTTTTACAAACCTCTCTGCCAACTCATATCCCCTGATACTCTCAAAACCTGGGTAGTTCTCTACTATACCTGCCTCAGCTATTCTACCCCCCTCCCTCTCCTTCTCAATACAAATAGTTTTTAACTTAGACCTCATGGCGTATATCCCTGCAGTTAATCCAGCAGGACCTCCACCTATTATCACCACATCGTAGATATCCATCTAATATCCCCTAAAAATTATTATTCTTTAATTCTCTCTATGGCTATCTCTACCTTGTACCTCCTGTTATCTGGAGTCTTTATCTCCCAGGTCTTATTATAGTCTGGTGTTACCTCCTCACAGAATTTACCCCTTACCTCCCCCTCTATATACTCCAAGGTGTCTCTATCAAAGGATACACCCTCCATCTTTATCTTTACCCACTCCTCTATATCCAGATCCATGTCCTTTCTCATAGCCTGTATTCTCCTTATAACCTCTCTCATAAGACCCTCTTTAATGATATCCTCGGTTAATTTAACATCTAAGTATACACTACCCCTGGAGAACTCCACCCCTACAATATTCTCTGGCATCTCCACCTTGAAATCTACATACTCAGGTTTTATCTCGTACCCTCCAACTTTAACAACTCCCTCTTTCTCCAACCTCTCCTTTAGAACTTGAGGGTCTATAGACTTTATGGCCTCTACAACCTTTGGAACCTCACTTTTGAACACCTTACCTAACTCCCTGTAATTTGGTTTTACAGAGATACTTCCCTGGAACTCTGCAACTTCTATCTCCCTTACATTCCCCTGCTCCTTTATTATATGACCGTACTTCTTTACTATATCCTCCACACTCTTTGGCAGTATTATCCTCCATAGTGGATATCTAAGGGTGTACTTTATCCTGTCCCTCCCCCTCATAATAGCGTCTACTATCTCCCTAACTACTCCCATCTCCTCCTCTAAAGTTTTATCTATGTACTCCTCATCTACGGTGATGCTCTTCATGAATATACTCTCTGGCATCTCCTCAGTTTTCAAGTTCTGGTATATCTTCTCACTTATATGTGGAACCACTGGAGAGAGTAGAAGTATCAGTTTCATCAGTACGTAGTAGAGTGTCTGATAGGCAGAGAGTTTTTCAGGGTCCTCACTCTCCCTCCAGGTCCTACTTCTAATAAGTCTTATGTACCATCTACTTAGATCCTCCAGGATAAAGTCTCTCAACTTCCAGGTGTAGGAGTGAAGGTGAGGTATCTCAAGGTCCTCTATTATCTCCTTAGTTAGAGTATTTATCCTACTTATTATCCATCTGTCTTCATCTCTGAGATATCTCATGTACTCCTCTCTAGGTTGGAAGTTGTCAAGTACCATGTAGTTAACTGCAAAGGCGTAGGCGTTCCACAGTGTATTAAACAGGCTTCTCACATCCTTCAACTCATTATAGGAGAACTTTATATCCTCCCATACCTTATTTGCACTTAGGAGGTAAAACCTTAGTATATCTGCCCCGTACTCCTCTACAACATCATCTGGGTTAACTATATTCCCTAGACTTTTACTCATCTTGTTCCCCTTCTCGTCTAGGACAAAGCCATGCATCATACACTTCTTATAGGGTACATCGTTAAAGAGGATGGCACTTAGGGCATGTTGGGAGTAGAACCACTTTGTAACCTGGTCATGTCCCTCCACTATGAAGTCTGCCTTTTTAAGTTCCCTTAGATTCATAGAGGCGTAAGGTGCCAAACCTGAGTCAAACCATACATCTAGGACATCTGGCACCCTCTTCATAACACCTCCACAGTGGCACCTGAGAAGTACCTTATCCACGGTAGGTTTATGTAGGTCCTCTAGATCCACCTTGTTTATCATCCTCTCCTCTAACTCCTTAACACTTCCAATTACCTCGTAGGAGCCACAACTCTCACAGACCCAGATTGGAAGGGGTATGCCCCAGTACCTCTGCCTACTTATGTTCCAGTCTCCCACGTACTTCACTCCATTTATATATCTAGTCTCCACCCAACTTGGTACCCAATGGACACTTCTCGCCTGCTCTATTATATTTTCCTTTATCTTGGATATCTTTAGGAACCACTGCTCCGTAGCCCTGAAGAGCAGTGGTGTTTTACATCTCCAACAGTGTGGATAGGAGTGTTTTATCTTCCCCTCTGCAAGGAGTAAACCCTTCTCCCTCAGCCTCTCTATAATATACTTATCTGCCTCCTTTACAAAGACACCCTTCCATAAACCTTCTGTATATCGCCCCCTGTCATCTATTGGGGAGTACACTGGAACACCGTACCTCTTACCAACTTCAAAGTCCTCCTCACCAAAACCTGGTGCAGTATGTACTAGACCTGTACCCTCCTCTAGACTAACATGCTCCCCCAGTGCTACGGTGTGAACCCTTTCCATCTTTGAGAACTCCCTAAGTCTCTCATTCTCCTCTAGGAGAGGTGTGATATACTTTAAACCCTCTAACTCCCTACCTTTAACAGTCTTCACAACTTGATAGTCTTTTATTTTATTGTCCTTCTTAGCCTTCTCAATAACATCCTCTACCAGTGGCTCCCCCACTATCCAGTACTCCTCAACCTCTCCTTCCAAGGTTACCTTCACATAGGCGTAGTTAAATTCAGGGTGAATCGTAACTAGCATATTTGCCATGAGGGTCCAGGGTGTAGTTGTCCAGATTATAAGGTAGGTATCCTCCCTATCCTTCAATCTAAATTTAACATAGATAGAGGGGTCTACAACCTCCCTGTACTCCCCTCTTACCTCATGCTCTGCCAGGGAGGTCTCACATCTTGGACACCAGTAGACTACCCTAAGATCCTTGGAGAGGAGACCCTTCTCATGGGCCTTCTTCAAGGTCCACCATCCAGTCTCTATGTAGTCCCTCTCTATTGGCATATAGGCGTTCTCCCAGTCGAGCCATACCCCCAAGTTCTTAAACTGTCTCTCCATAACCTCCTTGTTCCTCAGTGCAAACTCCTTACACTTCTCTATAAATCTCTCAGTTCCAATCTTCTTCTCTATGTCCTTCTTTGAATTTATCTTGAACTCCTCCTCCACCTTCACCTCTATTGGAAGACCGTGCATATCCCAGCCAGGTTTATCCAGTACGTTGTAACCCTGTAACCTCTTGAATCTCAGTACAGTATCCTTAATTATCTTGTTCCAGGCAGTTCCCAGGTGTATGGCACCTGAACAGTAGGGTGGTCCATCTACAAAGTAGAACTCTGGGCCATGCTCCCTTAACTTCTTCACCTTTCTATAGATATCCCTCTCCTCCCAGAATCTCTTTATCTCCAGATCCATCTCCCTAAAGTTAACCCCTGTTTTTACCTCCTCCATGGGATCACCTCGAGATTAATTTTTCCTGTTGGCCATAACCCTGTTTATTCCCTCTATTACTGCCTCAACTGAGGCCCTAACTATATCCTCATTTGCAGCCTTTACAGTAACCTCCCTTCCATAGCCTTCCAATTTAATAGTTACCTCTGCCAGGGCATCTGTACCTCCAGTTATGGCGTTTATACTGTACTCCTTCAACCTTATCTTCTCCCCTATTATAGACTGGATAGCCTTTATGGCGGCATCTACCGGACCAACCCCTACCCCAGAGGCTATATGTCTCTCCCCATCTATGGTTAGGATTACACTGGCAGTAGGTATTACCTTGTTCCCAGTCATTACCGCAATCTGCTCCAGGTTCACTACCCTCTCCCCCTTTACAGTCCTCTTCGTTATATCCTCAACTATGGCTATTACATCGTCATCTGTAATCCTCTTACCCTTATCCCCAATATCCTTGATCCTTTTAAGTATCTCTTTAAACTGCTCCTCTGTAATATTCTCCCCAACTTTAAAACCTAACTCCTTTAACTTACACTCTATGGCATGGGAACCTGTGTGTTTCCCCAGTATAATCTTCCTCCTCTGGCCAACCATCTCTGGAGGTATAGGTTCATAGGTTAGGGCGTGGGCAAGTACTCCATGGGCGTGTATCCCACTCTCATGGGCAAAGGCGTTCTCTCCAACTATGGCCTTATTCACCTGGAGTTTTATCCCTGTAAGTTTAGATACCAACTGGGAAACCTCTGTAAGTTTCTCAGTTTTTACCCCTGTCTCAATTCCATATATCATCTTGAGGGCCATGACTACCTCTTCCAGGGCTGCATTTCCAGCCCTCTCCCCAATACCGTTTACAGTACAGTGTACCTGTTGAGCCCCTCCCTCTACAGCACCTAGGGAGTTTGCCACCGCCAGGCCAAAGTCGTTGTGACAGTGTACAGATATAGGTACTGTAATTTCCTCCCTCAACCTCCTTATAAGGTGCTCCATGGCCCTTGGTATCATCACCCCTACAGTGTCAGGTACATTTATCCTATCTGCTCCAGCCTCCTCAACAGCCTTATACACCTCTATTAAGTATGGGATCTCTGTCCTAGTTGCATCCTCTGCCGAGAACTCCACGGTAATACCATGTTCCTTTATATATTCTACGGCCTCCACAGCCCTTCTTAAGATCTCCTCCTTATCCATCTTTAACTTGTATTTCCTATGTAGTGGGGAGGTTGCAATGAAGGTATGTATGGAGTCTACATTACAGTCTATGGCCACATCTATATCCTTTTTAACAGTCCTTGCAAGGGCACAGATCTCTGCCTCCATGTTAAGAGATGTTATCCTCTTTATAGCCTCCCTCTCCCCCTGGGAGGATATTGGAAAGCCAGCCTCTATTACATCTACCCCTAAGTTATTTAGATTCACTGCAACTTCCACCTTCTCCTCTGGAGTTAGGGATACACCTGGTGTCTGTTCCCCATCCCTTAAAGTGGTATCAAATATCCTTATTCTCTCTGGAAGTTTTAGATCCCTTAGAGCCTCCCTTATAACCTCGTTATCCTCCCTGTAGGGTTTCATAACCCTCACCTAAATAAAAATAATAATTTTTAAATACCCCAGAATAAGTTATTCTCCAACTTCCTCTTTAACTCTATAAACCTCTCTAAAGCTTCCCTCTCATCCTCTCTAAGTCTATCCCTGTACTCATGTACAAGTTTTCTAACCTCATGTTCTGGAATATCCACGTAAAGTATATCGTTCTCCTTTACATGTCTTCCAAGGATGATGTTTCCCTCGATGGAGATGGATACCTGCATACCTGCAGTGGCCTCCTTTATATTCTCCTGCTCCCTGTTCTTTATCTCCCTTACATGTCCTATCTTCTTACCCCTCTCATTTATAAGTGGGCTCTTTACCCTCAAGGTACCACAGAGTACCTCAACCCCACATATGGCAGGCTTACTCTTTCTAAATATACAGTTAGGTAGTACCTTTATTACAGCAGGCCTTGTAAGTTTCTCAAATTCATCTGATTTAAGGGCCTCCTCCATCTTCTTAACCCACTCCTGGTAGTCCTCAACTATCTTGTAGATGACGTTCCCCTGGATAACCTTTACATCACTGTATTTTTCCAACTCCTCCCTTGCCTCTGGAAGTATCTTTGAATTGAATGCCAGTATTACACCGTAAAGTGGATTTATCTTACTGTAGGTATGGGCCTCTATAATGTCCTTCTTGGATATATCACCTACCTCAGCCTTCCTGATCTTTACCCCTATCTTTTTCAACTCCTTTGCAAGGGCCTCCAGGGAACCCATGGTGTCTCCCTTGATTATAATACCCTCCTCATCTGTTGGAATACTTAACTCCTCTACTTCCTCCATAACCTCCTTCTTAGCCTCCTCTATCTTATCCTTAGGTACTATCCTGAAGGGACTACCAGCTATTACTCTATCAAGATCTGGGGCACATATCTTAACTCCAGCGGCAGCTGTAACCTTATTCACAGGTTTAAATTTATCCCTTGGATCCCTCATCTCATCTAGTGGTTTTGGCTTTAGAAGTGCCTTCACCCTTGAGACCACAACTCCGTCAGGGTTTCCAATAACGATGTAGTCCCCTCTCCTAGCTACCCCATCGTATATGATGGCATCTAGGGTTTTACCTAGACCTCTCTCCTCCTTCACCTCCAGTACTGTACCCTTTGCAGGTCCTGTAACATTTAATCTCAGGTTGTCTTCCAAGTACTTCTGGGCCAGTCCAGCTACCATAAGGAGAAGATCTGGAATACCTTCTCCAGTACGTGCAGATACTGGTATTACACATACAGTTCTTGTAAGGTCCTTTACCCTTGTAAAGAGATCTGCATCGAATCCTAACTCATTTAGAGGTTTTATAATGTTGTTGTAAAGTCTTATCTCAAACTCTGTTAAGGCGTTGGGGTGCTGCACCTTTTCATTGAAGTTGAGGACAAAGGGTACATCCCTAGAGTTCCAACCTGGCACTAAATCCAACTTGTTAGCTGCCACTACAAAAGGTGTCTTGTTCTCCCTTAGTATATTGATAGCCTCTATAGTTTGGGGTTTAAACCCCTCGTTGATATCTACTACAAGTATGGCTATGTCTGCCAGTGCACCTCCCCTCTTCCTAAGGGATGTGAAGGCCTCATGTCCAGGAGTGTCTATAACTAGGAGGCCAGGTATCTTTAAATCAGCCTTTAACATGCCTAGAAGGTCCTTGGCAACTTTCTTTATAACATCTATTGGTATCTCACTGGCTCCAATATGCTGGGTTATTCCACCAGCCTCCCTCTGGGATACCCTGGTCTTCCTAATCCTATCTAGTAAGGTGGTCTTTCCATGATCCACATGACCTAAAACACATACTATGGGACATCTTAGATCCACGTTATCACCGTCTTTCACTGATTTTTACACAGTTTTTCTATCTCCTTTTTCAACTTTTCCTTTACCTCCTCTATATCTCCAAGGAATTTACCCTGGGCCATGTCCCTCCTACCCCCTCCCTTTCCAACGGTCCTAAGTAGGCTAACCATATCTATATTCACATTCTTTCCACACTTACAGAGTATATAGCCATCCCTGTTAAGGAGGACCACTATGGTGTTGTCCCCCACTAAGTTATCTGCCGTTGTCATAAGCTCCTTTGGAGTACCCTCCATCTCCTCTATTAACACCTGGTAGTCCCCCAATTTTCTAAATTTATTCATCAACATATACTTTTTATACTCTCCAATCTTCTCCTCCAACTCCTCTATAACCTTCCTCTGTTTCTTCCACTCCTTGAAGAATCTCTCCACAGTCTTAGGCAACCTCTCCACAGGTACTCCTAAAATCTCACAGGATTGAAGTAGTATATCTTCCATGGCACTAACTTCCTTGACGGCATTTATACCACTTGTATAGACTAGCCTCTCTACACCGTCCTGTACCCTCTCACTTCTAAGTATCTTTATATACCCCACTTCTAGGGTGCTCTCACAGTGGGTACCTCCACAGGCCTCTACATCAACCCCCTCTATCTCCACTATCCTCAATTTATTTCCTGGCACAACTCCTCCCTGGTATATCCTGAATCCATACCTCTGTTCAGCCTCCATTCTATCCATGAAGGTAGTTTTTACAGGTATGTTATCCAATACGATCTTATTGGCTAACTCCTCCATCCTCTTAATCTCCTCCCTTGATATCCTCTTATAGTGGGTGATATCCAGCCTACTCTTCTCAGGACCTACCTCGGATCCAGCCTGCCATACATGTTTTCCCAGTACCATCTGGGCCACTGCATTTATAATATGGGTTGCAGTGTGATTCCTCATCAAGTTGACCCTCCTCTCCCAGTCTATAACACCTTTTACCACATCTCCCTCCTTTAATCCCTCTACACTGGAGAGTTTATGGTATACTATGCCGTCCTTTTTCTGTACATCTACAACCCTCCTACCTTGGATAGTCCCAGTGTCACATTTCTGCCCTCCTCCCTCAGGGTAGAAGAGGGTTCTATCAAGTATAACGTAGTTATCTACTATCTTCAATATCCTACCTTCAAACTCCCTCATCTTGGGATATGTGTAGAACAATAGTTGGGTTTTCTCAACATCTTTACCCACTGGAGGTAGATCCTTCTTCTTATCTTCCTTCTCCTCAGATTTTTTCCTCTCATGCCTTTCTGCAACTAAGGTGTAGAAGTTATCTGGGATCTCTATCTTAACATCCCCTCCTATCTCCCTAGCCACCTCCACTACAACCTCGGGAGGTATTCCCTTACTGTCGTATAACTCTATTAGATCCTCGAGGGTAATCTCTTTCTTAGACCTTAGGAGTCTCTCCACTATACCTCTACCTCTGCTTAAGGTCTCCCTATATCTCTTCACCTCCACATCAATTACATCCATTATATAGTCTCTCATCTCCAGTAGCTCTGGATAGAGTTCCTTTAACTCCTCAAGGTGGAGGTCTACTATCTCCCCAAGGGAGAGGGTAATACCTACCTTCTCCATATATCTAAGGGTTTTCCTCAGGACAAGTCTTGCCAAGTAGCCTTCTTTAACATTGGATGGAACTATACCGTCTCCCAGCATAAAGGCCAGGCATCTTGTATGATCTGCTATGGCGTATATGTCCTCCATAGGTGTAAGTATCCTCTCCAACTTCTCCACATCCATATTCAACCTTCTTGCAACTTCCCTTCGAAGTATCTTTAGATCTCCTCTCCCCTCAATGTCCATGAGGCCTGCAAGTGTGGCACTCTCTTTCAGAATCTCCTCCATATCTAGAGACTCGCCAGGAATATTTCTGGCACTCTCCTTTAACCTCTCAATGATGTTGCTGAAGAGGGCATCGTAGATGGTAGGTGTTCCATGGGATACCCAGAGGAACCTCTCTATCCCATAACCTGTATCTACAACTCTCAGGGGCATCTCCCTATAGGTGTCCCCTACCTTCTCGTACTTCATAAATACTAAAGTGGCTAACTCTACTCCGTGGGAGGTTACCTCGTAGCATGGTCCAGCGTTACCTCCACCCTCCCACCAACTCTCTATGAAGGTTAGTGACTCCTCAGGGATACCTAACTCCTTCATAAAGTTAAAACAAAGTTCTACAGTCCTATCTGTCCAGTAGATCTCTCTATCCTCTTTATTGAAGGCGTGGTGTCCTCCCATTGTAAAGGATGTTAAATGCCTCCCAGTTCTCCCAACGTTGTCTATATCATTTAGTCTAATACAGGGTTGGGCGATTACCAGGGGATTCGCCACAGGTTCCACTATACCCTTTGTAACCCAGGGTTGAAATACTGCAATAGAGGCTATAGTTAATAAGATATCATCTCTCCACCTTCTAGCAGTTACAGGATATCTCCTTACAGGCGTATGTCCATGTCTCTCGAAGAACTTTAAAAATGTCTTAACCATCTCGGTGTAGGAGTATCTCTTCTTAGTTATAGGGTTTCCAATAAAGGAGTACATATCACAGGGGCTGTCCCCACAGGTCTTTCTCTCCTCGTCCAAGGTCCAGAAGTACTGACCACACCTTTCACATCTCTTTCTCACAAATCCCTTCTCCTCAAAGAGCTTTACCCTGTAGTTGTGATGGATCTTCATGATGCCACCTGATAGAGGATCATTCGTTGTTAAGTACATGGTAGTAGACCTTTGCCATCTTTATCATATCCTCAATCTTGATATGTTCATTGGGTTGATGGGCAGTGCCCTCACCTATTCCCCATACCACGGTATCGTAGCCTCTGTGTCTAAGGAAGGCCCCTATGGTACCTCCCCCCATACCACAGAGAATAGGTTCCTTATTCAGTACCTTCTTTATAGCCTTACCTATTTCCAAGACAATCTCAGAATCTTCAGGAGTTTTTGAGGGATCTCCCCTCTGAAGTACCTTGTAGTCTATGGAGACCTTATCTAAGGATGTCCTGTCGTAATGTACCAGATATTTCTCCAGGTTTTTCCTAAAGTTCTCCATAAATTCCTCCACATCCCTTAGAACTTCCTCAAGTTTATAATCAGGTAGTATCCTACAGTCCAGGGTGAACTCAATATACCCTGGAATGGTGTTCACATTCTCCACGTTGTTCACTATCATGGTAGGTTCAAAGGTTGAGTAGGGAGGAGAGAAGAGGGGATCAACCTTGGAGTACTTGGAGTAGAGTCTAGTGTATAGATCCCTTATAAAGTTTGCACTTAGGATATTGGCGTTTATTCCCCTATCTGGAGTACTTCCATGACACTGTTTTCCCCTAATCTTAAATTTAAGCCAGAGTATACCCTTCTCTGCAATCTCTATATAGTTACCCTCGGGGGTGCCAAAGTCTGGAACTATTATGAGATCGTCTTTACTGAATACCTCTTTCTCGTACTTCAAAAGATGTTGAATACCGTATTTACTACCACACTCCTCGTCGGAGAGGAATATGAGACTTAGATTGTACTTTGGATTGAAATCCTTACTTTCAGATATCATCTTCAAAAGTATCAGGGAGGATACTATCCCCTTGTGGTTGTCTTCACTACCTCTCCCGTAGATCTTCCCCTCCTTTATCCTTGGTTCATAGGGAGGAGATTCCCAGAGGCTTAACTCCCCCTCTGGTACCGTATCCAGATGGGAGATAATATGGAGGGTTCTATCTTTTTTAAAGTCAAATTTTGCAACGATGTTAGGTCTAACTATCCCCCTCTTATCTACTGTGTCGTAGTTGGTGATATGGCAGTTTTTTATATTGTATCTCTCTATGTACTCCCTTAACTTATTTAGGACATAATCCCCTTTTTCCTTTTCTCCAGTACCTCCAAAGGCTGGATTGACAGATTTTATCCTAATTAGATCGGAGGCTATCTCTACAGCCTCTTTGAACATTTCTCTGTCCATTTTTATCCCTTTATCGGCACTTTTAGTAGTTAGTAGATCCTAAGTTATATATAGCATACAAATATAAATTAATCTCATAACACCTCTATATTTAACTCAATTTAGGTATTTCCGAGGGATATAATGGTAAAAGAGGATTTTAATAAGAGATTGAAAAGGATAAAAGAGCGAAGTAAAATAACACCTAGGAGTAGATTTAAATTCATCGTTGTTGTAGTAATTGCTATTATAGTAATGGTACTTCTACCCCTTATAGCCTATAACATATATCAAATAGAGACGGCAAAACGTGCTGAGAAATTAGAGGAGGCTAAAAAGGTAGCTATAGAAAATATTAAAAAAATATTTTCACAGTATCCCCACGATCCTCAACTTCATATCTATCTAGCTAAGATTGAGAGTAGTAATTCCATAGAGGAGATAAACAGAATAATAGAGGAGGCCAGACGGTATATAGAACTTAGGAAGACAAAAGAGGAGGCAAAAGGTGTAATTGAGAAGATATTTAAAGATTATAATTACACAAGGGATCCTCAACTTCATATCTATCTAGCTAAGATTGAGAGTAGTACTTCTAAAGAAGATATAAAAAAAATTGTAGAGGAGGCTAAAAGATATGTAGAACTTAGCAAGTATAAAGAAGAAAAAATTAAGTACATTAAGGAGCTTTACGGGAAGTACTACTTTGAAAGTTTATATGCCCAATCTATCGTGCGTAAGATACAGGAGGCTAAATCTAAGGAGGAGATAGATAATATACTAAGAAAAAGTAACATTGAAGAAAATGCAAAGATGTATTACCTCATAGATATAGGGAATAAGATTGATCCTAACAAGAATTATATTGTTTATTTCTTTGGGGAAGGAGAAGAGTGGAAAGGTAGTAAAATACTTGATTACATAAAAAAGTTAAGTTTAGCAGATCTTAAAAACCTCTCTCAAAAACCAAATATAATAGTCCCTGCCATCTACAGTAAGGTGGCAATTGTAGTCCCTGCAACTCACTGTGGTAACATACCCCTAGAAGGAAGAGAGATATGGATTTATGACAAAAATAATGCTACAAAACCAATTAAGGGTAGAATACTCTCCTCCTATTTACTAGTGGATAAGATTGAGTATACAGAACGTATTGATGCATCCTATGTTCATAAGGACGATGACGAAATATCCATACTTGAAAGTAACTCTAATATTCGTTATTCTCTTGAAAATATTCCAGGGATAATCTATGCAACAGCTGCAGAAAAACTAGATTACTATAAAGTCATGAAAAAATTTGGAAGGTATGGAGAAAAATTTAATAAAATAACCTCAGATACCCAGATCTTTGATAAGGATGCTAAGTATTTACTGATAGTTTCTGTTCCCGCAGAATTTGTATCAAAATTAGTGGCTATAGAAAGTGATAATTTATATGTTACAGTAAAAGAGTGATAACATGAGAAGACTTGTCTTTTTAATATTTTTATTTTTTATATTACAGGTGCATGCAGAAAATAATTTAGAAGAACTAATACCTGAGAATATTAAGATAGATGTAGTCTCACCTGAAAATAAGACTTTATGTCAGATCTATGGGAACTGGAAATTATCCTTTGAGATTACAAATACGAACCCATATACAGTATTTGTGGCTATACCAGAGGCAATAGAATGTTACAACAAATCTTTAAAGTATTATAAGGATTTCAAGAAGGTAAATGTATCGGGAGTAGTCGCTACCTATGTGGATAGAGATATGGTAGTAGTTAATGGAGAGAGGGGTATTTGGATCCCACCATATACCACAGTAAAGGTCTGTAAGCATGGTATCTTCATATATAATATAAGTACTACAGTAATGCCCAACAAGTTTAAAGTTATAGGACCTGTGCTGGTGAATACCACCTGGGTAATTGACGACTTTTTACTAGAGAACTATATCTATAAATACGGTGTTAAAATAGGTAATTACAGACTTGTTGTCCATGGAAAAATTGTAAAAAAACCTGATACTGATGTATTAAGTATGGTTATTCCCGCTCCCCTGGTTTTGAAAAATTACGATAAATTTCATAAACTTCTTGGGAGGCACGATGTAGATATATGGGTGAATTCCTATAATGATTATATAGAGAAACATCATAAGTTATATGACGAGAGACGTGAAATAGCAGTTTTAGAAAAAGGTTCTGAACTTCATAACTTAATGAGCAGTCCTTTTATACCTAGTGTTGACGATGCCTTAATACCTGAGAGAAACAGGGACTTTGTAGATAAAGATTTAAATTTAAGACCCTTTGACGTCCCTGCCATGGTATTTACCACAGATGATGGGGATATGAAAGCCTTAGAGTTCGCCTATGTGATGTACAAGTATTAAAGGTGTCTTTTTTATGAGGGGACAGATCTCCCTGGAGTTCTCTCTACTTCTTCTTGCCATGATAGTTGTAGTACTTATATCTACTATCACTCCAGGTCTCTATGGATTTAAAAAAGTAACAATTACCTCCTATGCAAGCCTGGGGCATGGAGCCCTCTCTAAACTTAAGACAAACATAGAGATGTTATCTGTACTGGATGTAGGATCTAAAAAGGTTGTGTATATAAAAAGTCCTCCTGGAATCTGGAGGATAGAGGATAGAGGTATTACCTTCGAAGGTGAAGGGTTTGAAATATCCACAAGCTGCAGTGTAAATTTAGAATCTGATAATACTGAATATCAGGTAGAAAATCTACAAGTAATTAGAGTACATCTGGAAAAAGTAGATGAGAATACTATCCGTATAGAGTGGGAATAAATATCGTAGCGGATAACCTTCCCTCTTATCTGAGGGCTTTCGGGGGAAGAGGAACTCTCCACATCTTCAGGGGAATACCTGTAACCATTCGGGCTTAAGTCCCCCACATATCGAGGATATCTAAATGTTACAATCCTATAAAACAGCCCTCTTCAAAATTCCTGACACATACTCCTCTATTTTTTTATTGATGGCATCCTTTAGAGACTCCAAGAGTCTCATACTCTCCTCACTGATAACTATCTCCTCATCTACATAGGGAGTATTCTCAAGTTTTTTAGTCCCCTTGAGCACCTCTAGATCTGAAAAGGTTCCCAACAACTCCCTTCCTGTAGATCTTATCTCCTTCTCCACCGTAATACCCTCCCTCCTTCCATAGATACGGAAGAGGGGGAACTTTGTAATGGTGTTGGAACCACTCATTATAAGGGGACCTATGTTGCTAAGTTTATCCACCCAGGTCCCTGTAATTATCTCTATCTTTGGGAAGTTAAGTCTAACTGTGGAGACCCAGTTCATGTACTCCAGGGTAGTAATAGAACTCTTATTTTCAAAGATGGTTCCCTTCTGGGGGTTTAGGGAGTAGAAGGTTATCCTGTCTAGATCCAACTCCTCTATTAGATTTAAGAGTTTCTCTATATCCTCCTCTTTCTCCCCTAAACCTAGTATAATAGTTATACCAGTTTTCAAGTTGTACTCCTTAGCCTTTAACAACATCTCCTTTGTCTTATCAAGGGGTTTCTGGGGACAGAGGTATCTATGGAGCTCCTCATTTACAGTTTCCACAGCCCCAACAATACCCTCTATTACATCTAGGTTTAACTGTTCAAAGTCTACAATACCAACGTTTAGATACTGTTTAGATCTTTGAAGGTATGCAACTAACTCCACGATTCTATTTAACTCCTCAGTTGTATATCCATAACCACCAGAGATAAACTCCAACTTCCAGCCTATCCTCTTCATAAGTACAGCCTCTGCCAGGATACTCTCCAATCGCCTCCTGGCAGATTTAGGATCCTTTATCCTCTCCTTCTGGGTGGACATATAGCAGAACTTACAGGGTTTCTCAAGATCGCAGTACCACCCTAGGAAAAGAGCTCTCTTCAAGTCAACAAAGTTTCCATGGTATTTAGTAGTTAATTTGTAGGCCTTGATAGATCTCTCCATAACCTCCAGGGGATCCATAGAGATCTCCCTTGTAAATTTTAAAAAAGATAGAAGATACTCTCCTTACCCTTAGTAAATGAATATAAAATAAGAGGGACAAAAATAACCTAGGTGATCAAAAAATTGGACTCTATCCTAGGCCTATCCTTATAATATGGGACTTCTTGCTATAAATATTTTTTTATAATTTTTTAAGTAGTGGTGGATATGAAGGTACTGGTAGTAGGTATTAACACACGTCCAGTGGCAAATTCTGCAAAGAGGTTGGGATACAAGGTTTATTCAGTCTCCTACTACAACCCTGTAGATCTTGAGGCTGATGTGAAGGAATACTTTATAAACGATATGTATCATGGGCGTTTCAGTGAGAACTACGACAGTATGAAGTTAATAGAGTGTGCAGAGAAATACGTGGATGAGGTGGACTACATCTTTATCTGCTCTGGGGTATTTGAGTATGAGAACTCTAAAACCCCTAACTGGGATGTTGTTGGTAATCCCCCTAAGAAGATAAAGATGTTAAGTAACAAGTACTATGTCACCAAGAAGTTGGAGAACTTGGGATGTCCAGTTCCTGAAACACATATGGTCCATAACCCTCAGCAGTTGGAGAGATATCTCCAGGAGTACGGGAAGGTGGTGGTAAAACCTATCTACGGTCATGGAGGTAGAGGTGTTATCACCATATCTTTAAATATGGATGACGACAAATATTATGATTTGCTAAAAAATTTGAAGTACCCCTGTCTAGTACAGGAGTACATTCCCTCTGAAAGTTTCAGTGTAGCCTACATAGGTAGGGAGTTCATCACCTTCAACAAACAGATCGTTGAAAATAACAGTTACTTTGGATGTATCACTCCCTACAACCTAGAGAAACTCTTGGATGTGGAATACGCCAAAAGGTTATTCGAGGAGATTATTGAATTTTTTGATTTAAAGGGAATGAACGGTATTGACTTTATGGTAAAAGATAGGCTTCCAGTGGTTGTTGAGATCAACCCACGGATACCGGGAACCTTTGAAACTGTGGAATTGGCTCTCCAGTGTAACCTTGTTAGATGTATTTTAGAGAGTGTAGAGAGGGGGAGACCTCTAAATCTCAAACCTGTTAGACAGTACATTAAAAAGATCCTGTGTGCAGATAGGAGGGTGATCTCCTATATAAGAAAGAGGGAGAACATCGCCGACATTCCCAAGTACGGTGCCGTAATTGAGAAGGGAGAACCTCTAGTTACCATAATTGGAAGGAACATGGAGGAGATTGAAAGGACAGCAGAGGAGATCTGGAAGATGGTGGTTCCATGGCAGCCAGGAAAAAATTATACCAGATACTAGAGAACCCTTTAGTTCAACAGGTACTTCTTGATATACTGGAGGATAACATAGAAGGGCTAGATGTACTTTCCACACTTATAGATCTAGGGGAGGCTACTGACGACGAGATATCTAGACGACTGAATATGAAGTTAAACACTGTGAGGAAGATACTCTATAAACTCTACGATGCAAGACTTGTTGATTACAACAGGGAGAAGGAGGAGGATATCAACTGGTATACCTACACCTGGAAACCTACATTGGATAAACTACCCTGGATTGTAAAGAAGAGAGCTCAGGAGATGTTGAAAAAACTTAAAGAGCAACTGGCAATTGAAGAGAAAAACATGTTCTTTTACTGTCCAAGGTGTGAGATTAAATATATCTTTGATGAGGCAATGGACTTTGGATTTAGATGTCCCCACTGTGGTGGAACACTCAAGGAGTACGACAACAGTAAGGATATAGAGTTACTTAAAAATCAGATAAGGTTTATAGAGGAGGAGTTAAAATCTAGTATCTTCCATATGCCTTCCTCATCCCTAACCTCTAAGGGTAGGAAGAGATCAAGGAGAAGGGTAAAGAGGACAAAGAGCTGATAAAAATATATAAATAGCAAGAAATATTTATTATCCCCAATCTTTAAAAGAACAGTGAGGGATTAACCTATGATAGGGACGGTATTTGTAGGTAAAAAGAGTGTAATGAACTACGTCCTTGCAGTACTAACACAGTTCAACGTGGAGAACGTGGACAAGGTTGTAATAAAGGCCAGGGGTAAGGCTATAAGTAAAGCTGTAGACGTGGAGGAGATGGTAAGGAACAGGTTTCTACCAGATGTAAAGGTGGAGGATGTAAAGTTGGGAACTGAGAAGGTAAAAAGTGAGGACGGTAGGACACTTAACGTTTCAACCATAGAGATAGTACTCTCAAAGGAGAAGAAGTAAGACCTAGTTCACTATTTTTTCTCTTAACTTACTCCCCAAGTATCTTGCCAACTTCTTAGCACCTTCTATATCCTCTACATCACACCTTCTACTACCTCTCTCCATTAACACCCTCCTCTTTTCTAAATCCACTACACTACAGGTGAGATGAAGTTCCCTCTTTTTATCGTTATATAGTGCAAGGGCTCCAAAAGGTGCCTGGCAACCTCCTCCATATGTCCTTAGTGCCCATCTCTCTGCAGTGGCCTCTAGGTATGTTTTACCATGGTTTATCTTCTTAAGTAGTTTTATAATCTCCCTATCCTCCCTCCTGGCAGCCACCCCTATAACACCCTGGGCCGGTGCAGGTGGGATGTTCAACCTCCTGTAATTTAAATTTAAAGCCTCTAAATCTATTTTAAGTCTCCTTAAACCAGCCTCAGCCACCACTATACCTTGATACTTCCCATCCCTCAACTTTTTTAACCTGGTGTCTAGGTTTCCCCTTAAAGGGACTACCCTTATCCCTGGATATTTAAGGGATAGGAAGGCCCTCCTTCTAACACTGGAGGTACCCACTACAAAACCCTCCCCTATCTCCCCATCTCCCCTGTATACCATTATATCGTGATAGCTCTCCCTTTCTGGGGTTGCAGCTATTGTAAGATCCCTGTTCCATAGAGTAGGCACATCCTTTAAACTATGTACCGCTATATCTATCTCACCTTCCAACATCTTGATATCTAACTCCTTGGTAAATACACCTAGTCCCAGCTGGGATATGGGAGCCCTCTGATTTATATCCCCCTTAGTTTTCACCACCTTTATCTCAATTTCCAGGTTCTCATCTATCCTCTCCAGGAGACTTTTTACATAGTAGGTCTGGGCCAGGGCTAATTTACTCCCCCTACTCCCTATCACCAACTTCAAGGCTTCCACCTTTAAGTACAAACTCCCTGTACTCCTTAGTCTCAGTGTCAAATACACCGACGGTGGCAGTACCACTTAAGTAACCACAGCACTCACCTGGATTTATCACCAGTACTCCATCCTCCTCCTTAAATACCCTCTTATGGGTATGGCCGTATATTACAACGTCATACTTCCTAGACCTTATTATTGCATCTAAGACCTCACTGTTTGTGCCATGGAGGACAAAGAACTTTAGATGGTCTATCTCAAAGGTTAAGTAGTCATCTATTTCGTTCTCAGGGTTTAACTCCTTTAACCACTCCTTAAGTTTTGTCCTCTCTCCGTCGTTGTTACCGTAAGTTGCCAATATCTTACCCTTAAAATCTTTAAACTCCTTTATAACGAAGAGGGATACAAAGTCACCACAGTGTATCAACATCTCCACCTTCTCCTTATTAAATAGATCTATGGCCTTCCTTATATTAGGGAGGTAGTCGTGGGTATCTGAGAGGATTCCTATCTTCATCCTATCACCTCAGGGATTTTATAACCTCAATCATACCTCTAACAGTATACTCTCTGGGAATATACCCCTTAAATCCATAGCTCTCCACAACCTTGTTGGTAACAGGACCTATGGATACTATATAGTGGTCCCTTAGTATCTCTAAAAATCCATCATCTAGGTTTTTAAAAAAGTTTTTAACTGTTAAGCCACTGGTAAAGGTAAAGACAGCCTTCTCATCCTCCTTCAACAGATCACTCTTTAACCTCTTAATCCTATACCTTAAATCCTCAGGCTCCTTGGAGTGATAGACGTATACAACATCCCCCTTTAGATACCTTGAGAGTACATCCCTAGTTGCAGGTGTGGTGGGGATCAACACCCTTCCATCTCCAACTAACCCCTTTAACACCTTCAAGAGATCCTCAGCTGTATATCTATCAGGTACCACATCCACATCCCTGTTAAATACCCTCTTAAACTCCCTTGCAGTTTCCCTACCTATTGCCCCTATTCTTTTATCCTTAATCTCCCTCAATCCCTCCTTATCTAGGTTTCTAAATAGGCCCCTTACACCCCTGGGACTTGTAAAAACTATCCACTGATACTTCCCTATATCTATGTCTACATCCCTGAATACTATTTCCAAGGTAGGTAGAAGTACTGGTTCAAAGTTACCTGCCTCCTTCAACAACTGGGCAAACCTCCTCCCCTCCTCAAGAGGTCTGGTTATAACAACCTTCATCCTCCCATCCTTAGAGTGTCTTAAGTTTAAGATCCCTTAGACATTTTCTCAAGGCCTCCAACTCCTCCTCTATCTCCACCATCCTCTTGTAATCCCTCTCCATCTCCTCGTCTTTACAGGACATCTCTGCACTACTTCTTACGTTGTACTTATTATAAAGTTCCTTCAACTCCCTCTCCAACTCAACAATTTCACTTTCAAAGACATCTTTCATTGACTTTATGATAATACTGTTACTAACACCAACTATCTTTTTCTCCATTCCTATCACCTTAGTCCCTTAATAAGTGGTAGTAGTACTTTGCCCTTTTAGCAGGGTTTTCACTCTCGTATATATCTCTCCCTACAATTATATAGTCCTCCTCCTCTAAGATATCCAGTACTCTATTTAGATCCCCACCCTGGGCACCTATCCCTGGAGACATTACAGGTATGTCTCCAACAATGTCCTTTATGGTCTTCAACCTCTCAGGTCTAGTTGAGGGTGCCACTACACCATCTACCTTTAACCTCTTAGCCATCTTGGCTAACTTATCTGCAACTGGCTGTAGAAATTGAAGTGCCCCCCTGTGGGACATCTCTGTAACCATTATCACCTTTTTATATTCACCGTATCTTCTAGCCACCTCCTGTACCGCCCTTACACTGTCCTCCCCAAGGAACCCATGACATATAATACCATCCCCATATCTCAAGGCTAGAGAGGCTATCTTCTCGTTGGTAGAGGGTATATCAGCCAACTTAAAATCACATATAACCTCCTTCCCTGTAACGTCCTTAATCTCCCCTACTATACCTAGACGGGAGGACAACACCAGGGGATAACCTACCTTTACGGCGTCAATATATGGGGAGACTTCCCTGGCAATCTCTATGGCTCTTTTTTCATCTGTTACATCTAGGGCCAACATCAACTTAACCATCTCTTCACCTATTACAGGTATTCTCCTAAGGGTACTATATTACTCTCCTCAAACTCCAGAAATCTCTCCCAGTACTCCTTACAGCACTCCATCTCCAAAACCCTCTTAATATCTGAGAGATCCTGATTTAGTGTAAAGTGTTCAAGTGCCCTCTTAATCTCCCTGTTACATTTGCATTTTAGCAGGTTATGGGCTCCCCTCTCAGAGGGTATTCCAGAGGTATCACAGATCACTATAGAATCTGGATTCTTCCTCTTAACCTTGTAGATTACCTCCAAGACACTCCATAGGAAGGGAGGTCTGTACTGCATCTTCTTCCAGAGCATCTCCATTAAAGTGCCCCTATGGACAGTTGCTGGACAGTAGGATATTCTGTTAAACCCCACCTCCAGGCACCAGTTACCTGAGTGTATACTGTCCACTAGTGCATCCCTCTCAGTTATAAAGAGGGGTTTTATCAGGAGGTAGGCCTTCATGCCTATGGAGTACTTCCTGGCCAACTCTAAGGCATTTAAGATATCCCTGTTAGATATTCCCTTGTGTATGGAGTAATTCCTTATCTCCTCGTTGGAGGTTTCAACTCCCACACCTATCTCCATATTTATATCCCCTATACACTCCCTAACCTCCTCCAAGGTATCCTCTCTTATATACTCAGGTCTAGACTCTATAACCACCTCCTCAATGCCTAAATCCCCTATCTTCTTAAGTATATATCTCCTCGCCTCCCTTGGCACCTCCCTCTCATCTAGGAAACTTCCAGAAGTGAATATCTTTATACAGATGTCCCTGGGATTTTCCTCTATCTCTTTACAGTACCTCTCAATGGCGTAGTTAAATTGGTTTATTAGGTGTTGGGAGGTTATCTCCTTAGGGGAGCTGTCCATGAGGTAGCCACACATGGTGCAGCCCCCATGCTCATAGGCCCATCTACATCCAGGTGTATTGAGTATTACAGTAATACTCCTCCCAATCCTCCCGTTAGATAGGATGTCCTTACCTATCCAGGTACTTACAGGTAGATTTGGGTTCTTTTCCCTTCTCTTTTTAAGGTATACTCTTCTTAACTCCTTTAAAAACTCCATCTATCTCACCACTTCCTTAACAATCCCTTCCATAATCTTAGACTTTCTACCTTTGAATTCCTTCACTACACCACCTTTGCCTATAAGTATTACCTCGTTGTAGTCGTCACCGAAGTAGTGTTTTGCAAGATCGTTCACCACGATGTAGTCCAGGTCGTACTCCCTTAACTTCTCCCTTCCTATCTCTACAAGTTTCTCCTTACTTACACCGTACTCGGCCTTAAATCCTACTATGGTTTTTTCAGGGAATGCCTTCCTAAGCTCCTTAATTACTTTTATATTTCTCTTCAATTTCAAGGTAATATCCCTGTCCGATTTTATCTTTCCAGGAAAGGTTACCTCAGGGATGAAGTCGGAAATAGCTGCACAGGAGATAATTACCTGGGCATCCCTTCCAACTTCCAAGGCCTTATCCAACATCTCCCTGGAGGTTAGTACCTTATGGGACTTAACGTAGTAGGGAGGTTCCATTCCAAGGGCGTGTATCACCTCTACGTGATGCCCCTCCCTAGCGGCAGCCTCTGCAAGGTAGTACCCTGTTTTCCCAGAGGACAGGTTGGTAATAACCCTAACCCTATCTATAAACTCGGCAGTAGCTCCAGAGAGTATTAAGACTTTTTTACCCTCCCTGTAATCTCCCTTCAACACCTCCATAACCTTTAAGACTACATCCTCTATAGAGGGCACCTTGGCCTTTCCCTCCTCCATCCTTGGTGGCAGAACATATACCAGTCTCTTTCTCCTTAACTTCTCCACATGTTCCCCTATATTTTGCCACATGTTTCCATGCATCCCTGGAGCTATAAAGAGAGGTTTATTCTCCATGAACATGAGGGCAGTTGTATTCACTATATTGTCTCCAATGCCCAGGGCTATTTTACTGAGGGTGTTTGCAGTTGTTGGGTATATTATCATGGCGTCGCAGAGGTTGTAGAGGGTTACATGCTCCACAAGACCTGTAATGTTGTAGTGTACCTTCTTTCCAGAGGCAAACTCTAGGGCATACTCCCCTATTATATCCCTGGACTCCTGGGTGGCCACTGGATAAACCTCTGCACCATGTCTTATAAGCTCCCTTATCAACTTAGGTGTCTCTATAGCCCCTATGGAGGCTGTCACACCAACCACTATCCTCTTTCCCTCCAGTATTTTAGATTTTGAGCCCCTTATACCCTTTGTAGGATCCATGGTATCACGTTCCCCTTCTTATATCCCTTAAACTTCTCCTCTCCACAACTAGAGGAATCCTCTCCACCTCTAGACCATCCACTGTAGGATACCTCTCGGAGATATAGGCGCTAAATTTAAACCTGTACCCCCTCTCCTTTAACATCTCCACTATCTCCTCTAAAATGTAGGGATTTAGATAGATACTTTTTTTATCCAGGTCTATCTCGTAGGGTACCTGGTTGTACTCCAGTATCTTCAGTAGATCCTTAACATCCCTGAGATTTCTAAAGGAGACCACACCCCTTACCAGGAGACCCTCCTCTGTAATTACTTCGTAATCCTTTGCAACATTCTCGGCCCTTTTAAGTAACCTGTTCTTCATCTGTATACCGTCCTTTAACACAGAGGGACAGTAGTGTACCATTAGTTTAGATCCCTTTTTCCTGAAGTACTCAACTACCTTCCTGGCAGTTTCCTCACTTCCCAGTATCTCAGAGGTGTAGTCGTTTTTCTCCACAAATCCCATCTCTCTAAGGGATTGGTAGTTGGTCTCGGAGTACTCCAGTTGATTTATATTTAAGTACCTAACTCCAGCCCTCTCAATAGCCTCTCCTAGATAGATGATCTCCTTCTCGTAGTTTGGGATAGAGGGTATCTCCACCACTACATCTTTTATATACTTCATACAGAGTTTAAGGGTGTCCACCAGGTACTTCACGTACTCCTTCCTCTCCTTCTCTTTACCCTCTCCATAATACTCGTTAAAGTACTTGGTGGGATGTATCCTTATCTCATCTAACCCAGCTTCCTTTAGTGCCTTAAGTTTATCCTCGTCTATGTAGGTAGGTGTGGTATAGAGATGTATATGAAAGGAGGGGCCAAATCTCTCTTTAAGTGCCTTCATGTATTTACAGGTCCTCTCCAACCTAAGTAGTGGATTACCCCCTGTGATACCTGCCCCCTTACTTCCACATAGGATACACTCCTCTATACATTCCTCGATAGAATTTATCCTCCTCTCGTTGGCGTAGATAACATCCTTCCCCTTTCTCTTCTCAGATATTGGACAGTAGTAGCAGTTCTCGTCACATAGACCTGTGATAAATAGGACTAGTTTTTCACCTCTAATACAGTACTGACATCCCAGAGGTAGTTTGTCCATGTTTTTAGATAGAGTCTCCTTTAACTCCTGGATATCCATGGTATCCCCCATTAACTTTTAATAAAAATTACTTTACTACTCATAGTTAAAATATAGGGAGGATAAAATGCTTGGTAAAGAGGATTTCACTAAATGGATCAAAGCCTCTCACGATTTATTTGAGATTTTTGAAAATAGACATGTTGCATACTCTCTAGCTAGAAAATGGGTTGATGAGTGGTTTAAGGATGGAAAATTTAATGTTGAAAAATCTGATAGGGAGAATATTTACAACCTTATAGATAACCTTAATCTTGAAGTCTTCTATATTAAAAATTTAGATAGAATAAAAAATGAATTATACCTTCTATTAGAAGAAGTAAATAAAAGGCAAGACAACGTTGGTTTTGCCCTTTCCTTCTATTTTTTCACATGGAACCTCCAGAGATTTAAGAAATATTTTGAAAAAAAGGATAATTTCTCCCTTTTGAACTACTTCGAAGGGATTGGGAATAAACTTGGGGAATTAAAAAATCATTTTGAATATTTTAGAGATAAACATCTTATCTACCAGAGATTGGAGGAAGAAAAGGTTAAAAACATCTACCACCAGGTGCAGGAGAGATTGAAATCAGCTGGGATAAGAAAGAATGAGCCAGTAGGGACTATCAAAATACTCCATATATTTTCCCCTACATATTTCCCTCTCCTTGACAACCCTATTGCTGAACAGGTAGGATTGAAAAGACCCTCGAAATATGACAGAATTGACCATGAGAAATATATCACATGGATGAAGGTGCTTAAAAGTTACCTTGAAAATTACAAGGATGAAATTGAGAAACTTGAAAAGAACCATGGGTACAGTATTCTAAAACTTGTTGATGAAGGACTCTATATTATGTGTTCTATCAACTGGCGTAAAAGAGTAGACAAACTTGGGATAAAAATTACTTTATAAACCTCTCAATCCTCCTATCCTCATTTACAAGTAGGGCTACCTTACTATCGAAAGAGTCATCCTCCAGTTTATAGTGGGAGAGTTCCTCCACCCTCCTGGCAAGTTCCAGTATCTCCTCATGTTTCAACATATGCTCCAGGGTTAACCTCCTCCTGGAGTATCCCACATTCATATAGGACTTTAACTCTATGAAGTGCACCTCTGCCCTCTCGTAGAGGGGTATAAACTTCTCGATATCGGTGTTGTACCCCCTTATAAGTGTAGTCCTGATACATGTCCTCTCCTTGGACCTTAGGGTATCCAAGGTCTCAAGTATAGCCTGCCAGTACTCCTCCCTTCCCCTACATATCCTCCTATAACTCTCCAAGTCGTAGGCGTCAAGGGAGATGTAAAGCTGTGTAGGGTTAATCTCCTGGATAACCTCAGTTAAGATACCGTTGGACACCACAAAGGTAGAGAAGCCCCTTTTATGGAAGAGGTTTATAAGTTCCTCTAGGTAGGGGTAGAGGGTAGGTTCTCCAGAGAGGGATATAGCCACATGTCTTGGATTTAATAGTTCTTTAAACTTCTCCCTACCTATCCTGTCTAAGATACCCTTGTACCCCATTACAACCCTTCTATGCATTTCAAGGATATCCTCTAGCACCTCCTCAGGTTCCTTCCACTTTATATTATCGTAAGATATTTGAGAGATACCTATATCTGAGGGTAGAACCCTCCAGCAGAATATACAACTCTGCTGGCACCAGATGACAGAGGGGGTACACTGTATACATCTATGGGTCTCTATACCGTAGAATTTTGACTTGTAGCAACTCTTATTTTCCAGGAGTGATTTCTTAACCCAGCCACATAGTTTAACTGCACTGTGGTCCCTAATTTGATAACGTTGTTTCCTTAGGATTTCATATATCTCTTGGGGGATGTAGGGGTTGTTGTAATTCATGATATCACCATGATTGTAACTATATATTTTAATTTTTTATAATTTTAATTGGGTAGAAAACATGTTTAGGCTAAAATTAAGGGAGGAGTTGGAACTTCTCAAAAGGAATAACCTGTACAGGTACTTAAGGAGGAAGGAAGAGGGTGTATTGGATTTCTCCTCAAATGACTACCTTTGTCTCTCAAAACATCCAGAGGTAATAGAGGCTGCTAGGGAGGGACTGAAGTACGGACTAGGTTCCACAGGATCTAGGTTAACCTCTGGAAATATAAACCATGAGATTTTAGAGGAGAGGTTGGCAGAGTTCAAAGAAACTGAGAGGGCTCTAGTATATCCCACTGGATATTCCACAAACCTTGGGGTTATAAGTGCCCTCTGTAAAAGGGGAGATCTCATCCTAAGTGACAGGTTAAACCATGCCTCTATAATAGACGGGTGTAGGTTAAGTAGGGCAGATGTGGAGATATACGAACACTGTAGTGTGGAGAGTTTAGTGGGTATTCTCGAGGAGAAGGGAAAGAGATATAACAATATCTTTATTGTTACAGATGGGGTCTTCTCCATGGATGGAGATATTGCACCTTTGAAGGATATTAAGAAGGTTGCAGATGAGTACAACGGTGTGGTTATAGTGGATGACGCCCATGGCACTGGAGTACTGGGGGGAGGTAAGGGTACCTTGAAACACTTCAACTTAAAACCCTCAGATAACATCATCCAGATAGGTACCCTATCCAAGGCCTTTGGAGGTTTAGGGGGTTTTGTATGTGGAATTGAGGAGGTGGTGGAGTACCTGATAAACACCTCCAGGAGTTTCATATACTCAACTGCCCTACCTCCTTCAGTGGTCTCTGGGGTCCTTAAGAGTTTGGAGTTGATAGAGGAGGGGAATCTAACTAGAAAGCTGCAGGAGAATATAAGGTGTGCAAATAGAGTGTTTAAGAGATATGAACTTATCCAGGTGGATAATTTAACCCCTATATATCCCATTATACTGGGTGAGAGGACTATGGAGATCTCAGAGTATTTACTTCAAAGGGGGATATTTGCCCCAGGGATAAGATACCCCTCTGTACCTAGAGGTCTTGAGAGGATAAGGGTAAGTATAAACGTGGGTCATAGGGAGGAGGACTTTGAGAGGTTAGGTAGGTTGTTAAAGGAATATACACGATAGTTTTCTTATAATGTAAAATCTTGAGGGCTGTGCGAAATCCGCACCCCCTCAAAGATTTTCCCCGGGTTTTTTCCTACCCACCTTCCCAAAATCCCAATTCCATATATATACCTGCGTCCCAGGGTATATATACCCCAGGACGCATTTCGCACCAGGTGGAGAGTATTCACTATAAGAAAAGAGGATGGAGGGTGCGAAATCCGCACTTGTGCAAGGTTTTGCCCCAGGATTATGAGGGTTAGGGGTGCGCATTCCGCACCTTTTCGAAAATCTCCCCGGGACTCGTGTTCCAGCAACTTCCGCATTTCGCACCACCTCTCTTTTTTCCTTATAATATAAATCCCATTTCTTATAGTGAAACCTCCTCTTGCACCGTTAACCTTAGTAGTGATGGAAGTGGCACTACACCTCCCATCCCATTTTCTTATAATGAAAAGTTGAACCCCAGGTGCGAAATCCGCACCCCCTCAAAGATTTTCCCCGGACTTTTTCTCACCCACCTTCCCAAAATCCCAATTCCATATATATACCTGCGTCCCAGGGTATATATACCCCTTGACGCATTTCGCACCCCCTCTCCCATTTTCTTATAGTGAATACCTGAACCCCGGTGCGAAATGCGTCACAAAATCCCTCTTAAGGTGCGGATTTCGTCCACTTCTGAAGGTCAACCTCGAGATTTTCCCGGGACTCTTCCTTGACAACTTCCGCATTTCGCACCCCCCTCCAAGACCCCACAATTTTTTCTTATAATATAAACCTCATTTCTTATAGTGAAACCTTGGGCCCTGGTAGCCTCAAGGGGCGGTAGGGGTCCTATCAAGCATTCAAAACCCCTCAAAAATACAAAAACTTCAAAAAACATTACTAAATACACTAATCACCAAGGATAAGAACTGGGATATCATGAATATCCTCATGCCAGCTATATTCCATCCCTACACCGGTGGAATAACCTATCATGTTGACAACATAATAAGGCATCTTATTCATCTCTCTCCTTATAACTTCCACATTCTCAACTACCACTTCCAAGGTGAATTGAAAAAAATACCCCCTAACACCTGGGTATACAGGGTAGGATACATCAAAGGGATAAGGGGACCAACTTACACCTGTATGGGATACCTACTAGGAAAAAAACTGATAGAGAAATACAACATCGAGATCATTCACAGCCATTACGCATTTCCACAGGGTTTCTTAGGTGCACTTCTCAGTAGGAAGTACAGGATACCCCATGTATTAACCCTTCACGGTAGTGATGTACTACTACTATCTAAACATCCCCTAGGTAGGATACTCTTTAATTACGCCCTTAAATACTGTGACAGGATAATCTGTGTAAGTAAATATCTAAAGGAACAACTTCCCAAGGAGTACCAGGATAAAAGTGAGGTGATATACAACGGGGTAGATTTTAAAATATTCTATGACGAGGGGATAGATGAGGATTACGGCCTCTTTGTAGGTTCCTTTGTACCTCAGAAGGGGCTCTATACCTTAATAGAGGCTGTTAAGAATATAGACTTTGACTTTAAGTTTATAGGAGATGGTCCCCTCTTCAGTAAAGTTAAAGAGTATATTGAGAAAAAGGGGATTAAAAATATCCAACTTCTAGGGAGAAAGGATCAGATGGAGGTTGCCAAATATATTAGGAGGTGTAGTTTCCTAGTACTTCCCTCAACCTCTGAGGGACTGGGTATGACGTTACTGGAGGCTATGGCCTCGGGAAAGTGTGTTATAGGTTCCAATGTAGGAGGTATCCCAGAGTTGATCCGTGACAACTACAACGGCTTTCTATTTGAGGCCAACAACGTAGAGATGTTAAGGGAGAAAATAGAAATACTTGTTAATGACAGGGAGTTAAGAAAGAAAATGGGAAGAAATGGAAGGGAGTTTTCAAGGAGATTCTCCTGGGAAGGTGTTGCCAAAAGGTTGGATACCATTTACAAGGAGTTAAAGGAAGATAGATTAATATAACAGTAACCATTTACACCCTATAACGGTGATTCTATGGAGTTAGCTGCTGCCATAGGATACCTCGCCCTACTACTGATCTCAGGGACATTTATTGCAAAGTTGGGGGAGAAGTTAGGGATACCTGATATACCCTTATTTCTTATCTTCGGACTAATTGTAGGACCTTTTCTAAATATTGTGCCTCCAGATCATGCCCAAAGTATCTTTGAATACATTGCCAACTTAGGACTTATAGTGATCCTCCTTGGAGGAGCATTTGAGATGAGATGGATAGTGTTAAGAAAAGTTTTAAAGACAGTGTTAAAATTGGACACCATAGGACTCCTTATTACCATGTTAGTCTCAGGTGTTATTTACAACGTTGTCTTCAAAGTACCCCTTTTAAGTCCAGTGGGATATCTCTATGGGTCAATAACCTGTGCAACAGATCCTGCCACCCTTATCCCCATCTTCTCAAAGTCAGATATAGATCCAAAACTGGCAATAACCTTAGAGGCTGAGAGTGTATTCAACGACCCCCTAGGTATAGTACTTACCAACATAGTCCTTGCCAATTTAGGATTGGCCAAGTCCCTAAACCCCCTCCTCAACTTCCTCTCCCTTACCTTAGGAGGTATAATCTTAGGAATACTGGGAGGAAAACTCTTTGAGATGTTGTTTTTAAAGTATGACTTCAAGGAGTACCTTATACCCCTCTTTATTGGGTTGGCCCTTTTCCTCTGGTACTTTGGAGATGAGATATTCCCATCCTTAACAGGTTATGAGATAAGTGGCTTTATGGCTGTAGCTATTATGGGACTCTACCTGGGAAACACCCTTACCAAGTACCATCAAAAGACCAGCTATATTAGAAGTATGGTAAAGTTCTGTGAGGAGTTATCTACAATATTTAGAATACTGATCTTTATATTCCTAGGGGCTAGTATCAGTTTAGTTATCCTTGAGAGGTACTGGATCTTTGGATTGCTCTGTGCACTAGGGTCTATATTTATAGCAAGACCCTTAGGTGTATTTATTGCCACCTCCATACCCCCTGCAATCCCCCTTAAGGAGAGGATATACTTTGCCTTAGAGGGTCCAAGGGGTGTAGTACCTGCAGCACTATCTGCCACGGTATACGGTGTAATAAAGACCAACTCCCATCTCATACCTCCAAGTATCACCAAGTACCTCCCACCTCATGAGATTGCAGGGTCCATACTTGTAGCCACCTTTATAACCATACTCCTCAGTGTAATCCTGGAGGCCTCCTGGGCAGAGCCCCTCTACAGGAAACTTTTTAAGGAGTGTTCCCACTCCAATCTAAGATAAAAAGTTAGGATAGTAACTGGTGGTCTAATGGAAGAAAGAATAAGAAAGATATGTGTAATTGGATTGGGGTATATTGGACTACCTACCGCCTCCATGCTTGCAAACCATGGATACAAGGTAGTTGGTGTGGACATCGACAGGGAGAGGGTGAAAAGTATAGAGGAGGGAAGTTTAAATATAGTGGAGCCTGGTTTAAAGACCCTTGTAAGAGGTGCTATAAACTCTGGTAATCTAAGGGTGAAGACTACCCCCGAAGATGCAGATGTCTATATTGTATGTGTACCTACCCCTGTAAAGTGGGTGAACAACTCCCCAAAATGTGACCTATCCTATGTCTACAACGCCATAGAGAGTATAAAGCCCTATCTACGTGATGGAAATCTAATAATCATAGAGAGTACAGTACCTCCCAAAACCACCGAGAGAATATACCAGTACCTAAACAACGGTAGAGAGATATACATGGCCTACTGTCCCGAGAGGGTGCTACCTGGTAAGATACTAAAGGAACTTGTGGAGAACGACAGGATTATTGGAGGTGTAAATAGGGAATCTGCAGAGTTGGCGAAGGAGATATACTCCTCCTTTGTAGATGGAAACATATACATAACTGACTCCACCACCGCAGAGATGGTAAAACTTATGGAGAACATCTACAGGGATGTAAATATAGCCCTTGCCAATGAGTTTGCAAAGATCTCCGAGGAGATTAATATAAATGTATGGGAGGCCATAGCTCTTGCCAATAAGCATCCCAGGGTAAATATACTCAACCCTGGTCCTGGAGTGGGAGGGCACTGTATAAGTGTAGACCCCTGGTTTATAGTGGAGGTCTCTAAGAATGCAAAACTTATAAGGTGTGCAAGGGAGTTAAATGACAGTATGCCCTACTACGTCTGCGACCTCCTCTGCAAGGAGCTTGAGAGGAGGGGAATAGAGAATGCAAAGGTTGCCATATTTGGAGTAGCCTACAAGGGAAATGTAGAGGATACAAGGGAGAGTCCTGGAAGGAAGGTAATAGAGTATCTCCTCTCCAAGGGTATCTCTGTCTCCATATACGACCCCTATGTAAAGACCTTTGATTATCCACTGGAGAGTTTAAGGGACGCTGTTAAAAATGCCGATGCCATCCTGGTTATAACAGATCATAGGGATTTTAAAAACTTCAAAGAGGAGGAGATTAAGGAAATATACAGGTTGATGAGAAATAAGATAGTAATGGATACCAGGAACATACTTAAGAGGGAACTCTGGAAAAAAGTTGGCTTCTACGTTAAGTTGTTGGGGGATGGTAGAGGGGAGTAGTTAGTCTTTAAAGAGTTTCTCTATCATCCACTCTGGAGTGAACTCCTCCAGGTCTTCATATCCCTGTCCAGTTCCCAGGAATAGGATAGGTTTCCCAATGGCGTAGGCAATAGAGAGTGCAGCACCACCCTTGGCATCTGCATCCACCTTTGTCAATATGACACCGTCAAAATCCACAACCTTGTTAAACTCCTGGGCCTGAACTATGGCGTCGTTACCTGTGAGGGCATCCCCTACGAATATCACCAGGTCAGGTTTTGTTACCCTTACAACCTTCCTAATCTCCTCCATGAGGTTTACATTTGTAGCCTGTCGCCCTGCAGTATCTGCCAGTACCACATCTATTCCTCTAGCCTTTGCATGTTCTATTGCATCGTAGATTACAGCTGCACTGTCAGCCCCTCTCTGCTGCTTTATTACCTTGACACCTATCCTCCTGGCATGCTCCTCAAGTTGCTCTATGGCACCGGCTCTAAAGGTATCTCCTGCCGCAAGAACTACAGAATACCCCTTCTTCTTTAAAAGATATGCAAGTTTAGCTATGGTGGTAGTCTTTCCAGTTCCATTTATCCCCACAAAGAGGATAACTGTAGGTTCCCCTTTTTTCCTCTTCTCCTCGATAATCTTATAGATATCTATTTTCTTCTGGGATAGGATCTCCTTTATAGCCTTTTTAAGGGCCTCCTTAATTACCTCCTCAGGATCCTCGTTAGGTCCTATCCTTCTACCCACAAGTTGATCCCTAAGGGATTGTATAAGTTTCTCAGTAACCTCGTAAGCCACATCTGCCTCTAAAAGTTCCAACTCCAACTCCTCCAAAACCTCCTCCACATCCTCCTCAGTTAATACAACCTCCTTTCCAAGGGCCCTCTTTATAGTCTTAGTTATCTTGAATCTATCTAAGAGACCTATACTTTTATCCTCCTTCTTCACATCCTCTGGTGTACTCTCAGCCTTCTCCTCTTTCCCCCCCTTGGAATACACCATCTCACTTAATTTAGATACAGCCTTGTTAAGCTTCTCCTTTAAACTTTTAAACAAGGTATCACCATTTTATTTTTATATCCACTATAATAACTTGACACTAAAATAGGTGAGGGGTATGTCAAAGGTGGATGTATCAAATATCCAGATCTCCTCAATATCCCATGCTACAGAGGATGATAACAAGGTTTTAGAGGCCATGGTCTACTTTTTACCAGAGGATATCGATGATGAAGATGTGGAGATTGAGACTGTTGAAAACGAGGGATGCTTTGGAAATCCCATAAAGGTCCATACCATTACCGTGAATAAGAGTAAGGTGGCCAAGAAGGTATTTAAACATATTATGAAGTTGATAAAGTCCAAGGAGAAGAATGTGAATAAGTTAAAGGGAGATATTGACTTAAGGATAGAGAAGAGTAAGATATACCTTAGGTTCAATAAACAGAAGGCCTACCTTGGAGAGTGTGATCTCGTTGACGGGGATGACGTGGTAAGGATAGTGATAAACTTTAAGATATTCTCCCCTAAGAACAAGGAGGAGAAGGTTAAGGAGATAGTGCTAAAGGAGTTGGAGTAATTTTTCTCTTTTTTTTTACAAAATTTTCACCTAACAAGAATTTAAAAGGTGCATCTATGAAGAGCACACTCATAGATTTTAACCAATTTAAAATGATAACCCATACTAAATTAAAAGGTGACACCTTAAACATTGAGATCTGTAAGAATTACGAGGTCACCATACCCTTAGATAGGGTGCTCAACTACCCCTACTCCCTGGAGGATGGAAAACTCCTAATAGAGGGGGAGATACCTGAGTACAGATTACACTCCCTGAAGGCTGGGATACTCAACCTTATCTCTCTCTCCATCTCCCAGGGTATGAGAAGTAAGATAACTGGGAGAACTACCTACTACATCTCTGAACCAGTACCTCTACTGGGACATACAGCCTTTGGTCTCATAGACAGAGGTACAAATATTATACAGGTAAGGGGGCTCTGTGGTTGTAACATAAACTGTCCCTTCTGCTCTGTGGATGAAGGTAGATACTCCAAGACTAGAAAGAACGACTACTACGTAGATATGGATCATCTACTAAAGTGGTACCTTAAGGTAGTTGAGGTTAAGGGTAACAGACATCTGGAGGCCCACCTAGATGGGCAGGGGGAACCTACCCTCTATCACCCTCTACCTGACCTTGTACAACAACTCCACGAGATAAACAGTAAGGGGGAGGGTATAGTAACAATCCAGACCAATGGGGTATCTCTCACCTACAAGTTAATAGATGAGTTGGAGGAGGCTGGACTTCACAGGATAAACCTCTCCATAAACGCCTTAGATGAGAGAATGAGTAGGGCCTTGGCAGGGAGTAGATCCTACGATATAAACCGTATATTGGAGATAGCGGAGTACATCAAGAATACAAAGATACACCTTCTAATAGCACCTCTACTTCTCCCAGGTATAAACGACCAGGAGTTCAAGAAGGTGATAGACTACGCCGTAGAGCTGGAGAGAAGAAACCCTCAAAATATCATAAACCCTATTACAGGGAGGAAGGATCCAATACTTGGGGTTCAACTGTGCCAGGTATACCAGTTTGGTAGAAGGATGAAGAATATGAAGGTATGGAACTTCAAGAAGTTCTACAAGTTACTTAGGGAGTACGAGTTGGAGTACAGGAAAAAGGGTATAGATGTCCAACTGATAACACCACTTTCCAAGGCCTTTGGAAGCCACAGGAGAAAGAGGGTCCCTATACCCTTCAAGGTGAACAGTAAGGTTAAGGCCAAGGTTATACTAGATGGAAGGATTAAGGGGGAGGTAATTGGATGTGCAAGGGATAGACTTATCCAGATAATAAATGTAGAGGATCCTGAGAGGTGGATAGGGAAGGAGGTAAAGGTGAAGATACTAAGTACCAGGGATGGTATATTTGTAGGAAGGTTGTCTCACTGAAGGAAGGCCTCCAGTGTTATCTGCTTCCCCTTACTCTCTTTTTTCTCCTCCTTCTTCTTTTTTACCTTATCCTCTTTAACCTCCTTCTTCTTCTCCACCTTCTTTTTTTCCTTCTCCTTCAGTATCTTGAATATCTTCTTTGCAGTGTTCCTATCTGTTAAATACTCTACCTCGTCCTCAGTGAATTCAAAGAACTTAACAAGTTGGGCACCTAGGTAGGGATCCCTCTCAAGTATGGTGGAGAGGTATACCAGATCCTCCCTTGCCCTCTTGGTGGACACATGGGTTTTTGAACTGATCTTGGAGAGTATCTTCTTTAAGATCTCCCTTTGAGCTTTACTCTGTAGGAGTTTTGTAAATACCTTTGGTCTTACATAGGGTGTGAATCCCCTGTACTTCTCCTTCTTTGCAAGGGCTACCCCTGCACTCATGAGGGCCGAGGCGTATCTCCAGAGGCTGTAGTTCTGCCTCCTATTTGCCCTTCCCAGGAAGAGGTCTGCCTTTGAGAGGTAGTCGTAGGCGGTGGCAACCTCCTCCATCTTCTTGTACTCCCTTGGGATGTTCTCAGCTAACCACTCCTCCAGGGTCTCAGGATCCTCCTTTAAATCCCAGAGTGCAAGTAGTGCTACGTTGTAGTTTGTAGTCTTAAGTATCATCCTTATGGCGTCAAAGATACTCTTTTCAACGTTCCTGTTATCTAGTTTCTTGGCATCCTCTGGACTTAAACTACCCCCTAGTGCCAGGGACTCCAGGTCGTTGATTGCAGCCCTAAGATCTCCCTCAGCATGTTTTGCTATAAGCTTGAGAGTCTCCTCATCTACCTCTAATCCCTCCTTACGTGCAATCTTTTTCAGGACAGAGAGTATTGTATTTGTAGGTATAGGTTTTAAGTTGATAACTTTACACCTCTCCCTGAGAGGTTTAAGGGAGGGTTTATAGATATCGTTTGCAGTCATAATAATGGGATTCTTGGCAACCTTTATTATGTTGAGGATCTCCCTTAGACCACCCTTATCCATACTTCCAGATATACCGTCTACCTCGTCCAGGAGTACAAGTATCCTTCTACCAAAGACAGACTTAGATCCTGCGGCACTTCCTACTATACTCCTGATAACTTCGGCACTTCTAGTATCACTTGCATTTAACTCTATTACATCGAAGTTGTAGTCCCTTGCAAGTGCCCTGGCCATTGTAGTCTTCCCACATCCAGGAGGCCCTGCAAGAATAACAGGTCTCCTATCTCTACCACTGATGTAGTCCTCTATCCATCTTCTCAACTCCTCCTTAGCCTCCCTGTTACCAACTACCTCATCTAAGGTCTTTGGTCTGTACTTCTCAGCCCAGCTCATGTAATCACCGAGGATTTATTTAAAAAGAGTAAGTTTATTGATTTTTATAACTTTTTGAAAAAATTATAATAAAAGAATATTACGTGATAGCATGTGCGGTATATTTGGAGCCTACTCCTTCTCAGGGGAGGATGTAGTTAAGAAGATATACTACGGACTCTACGCGTTGCAACATAGGGGGCAGGAGGGTGCAGGAATTGCCGTAAGTAATGGGGGGAGTATCTACAGTTATAAGGGTCTTGGATTGGTCTCAGAGGTATTCAGTAAGAAGGTGATAAACTCTCTAAGGGGACAATTAGGTATAGGGCATGTTAGATACTCCACCACAGGAGGTACACTCCTAGAAAACTGTCAGCCCTTCATAGTAAATAGCTCCCTTGGGAATTTGGCAGTGGCCCACAACGGGGATATATTGAACTCCCATATATTAAGGAAGGAGTTGGAAAAACAGGGGCACATATTTACATCCTCCACAGACTCCGAGGTTATAGCCCATCTACTTGTAAAGGAGCTACTGAGAACTGGGGATATCATCCAATCCATAGAGGAGGTTTCAAAGAGGATTATAGGGGCCTACTCCCTTGTGATCCTCTACAACAACAGTCTTATCGCTGTTAGGGATCCACTGGGTTTTAAACCCTTATGTATTGGAAGGGATGAAAGAGATAACTACTATATCTCCTCTGAGAGCTGTGGTCTAGATGTTATAAACGGAGAACTTATAAGGGATGTATATCCTGGGGAGGTAATAGTGATAAACAGGGATGGTATCGAGACCTACAGGATAGGGGAGGAGGCCTCCAAGGTATCCACATGTATGTTTGAGTACGTCTACTTTGCAAGACCAGATTCCATCATAGACGGTATATGTGTTTACAACGTTAGAAGGAAGTTGGGAGAGATACTTGCCAGGGAGGAACCCTGTGAGGGTGACATCGTATCCCCTGTTCCAGATTCTGGGGTGATCTCTGCCATAGGTTACTCCGAGGAGTTAGGTATACCCTACTACGAGGCACTGGTTAAGAACAAGTATGTAGGTAGAACCTTTATTCTCCCCTCTCAGGAGGAGAGGGATATTGCTGTAAGGTTGAAGTTAAACCCTGTAAAACCTGTAATAGAGGGTAAAAGAGTGATATTAATCGATGACAGTATAGTGAGGGGTACAACCTCTAAAAGAATAGTGGATATTGTGAGGAAGGCTGGGGCAAGGGAGGTACATCTAAGGGTGAGCTCTCCTAGAATAATATCCCCCTGCTACTACGGTATAGATATGCCAACTAAGGAGGAGTTAATAGCCAGTTCCAAGTCCCTGGAGGAGATAAGGAGGTATTTAAATGTGGACTCCCTAGGTTACCTAAGTATCCAGGGGTTGACAGAGGGTATAGGGAGAGAGGACCTCTGTTTAGCCTGTGTTACTGGGGAGTATCCAACTGACATCTCCTGTAAGTTCTGTTGTAGGTGAATGTTAAGATTTCCTCTTTGCAATGTACTGGATTATCCTTGCAAATGCAGGCCTGGTGATAAACACCCCTATAAGTACACCAATTATAGTGGTAATTGCAAACCCCTTTAACATCCCTATACTCATGACGAATAGTGGGAGCATCGCTGCAATTGTAGTCCCTGCAGCTGCAAATATTATGAAAAACGCCCTCCTAATACTCCTTTTAATCTTTTTTGATCCCTTAGCTAGGGTTTCATCGGTGATGACGATCTGGACTCCAGTACCTACAGAGGCTATAATACCTGCAATAGAGGGTAGATCCAGCTTCCAATTGATAAGGGAGGCAACTCCAAGAATAATTAATATTTCAGAGATACAGGTTGTAAGTATTGGTATAACAATTGAGGGCTTCTTATACCTGATAGCTATCACAACCCCTACAGCAAGGAATGCAAAGAAACCTGCTATCAACGCCCCCTTTATAAACTCCTCCCCCAAGGTAGGGGAGATGGAGTATATATACTCTATCTCCAACTTCACTGGAAGGGATCCTGACTTAAGTGCGGTATAGATAGCCCATGCCTCGTCTATATCCTCCTTGGTAGGGTTACTCCCTGCAACTGTAATTATCTGATCCCTATGGGGTCTTCCATCTGCCAAACTTGGAGATAGGACAGGGGCACTTATCAACTTTCCATCCATGTAGAGCTCTACCCTATGACCAGCCTTCCCATAGGCCACCTTTGCAAACCTCCTAGCCCCCTCCTCCGTTAACTTAAGTACAACTCCATAGCCATTTGGAGTTAACTTTGGCTCCTCTACATACTCTATATCCCTTCCAGTGTAGGCTGTTACATTGTCAATCTTTGCTACAAATACCCCCTGTTGAGTTAGGATCTTCTTTATCCTCTCCACATCGGCATCCTTTGGAATCTCCACTATAACCTCGTTATTACCCCTGGAGTAGATGGTGATATCACTTAAGCCGTAGGCGTTCAACCTACTTCTAAGTACCTCAACAATTACAGTCATGTTCTCCTGGGATACTGGCTCACTGGTCTTCAGTACTATAACAGTACCTCCACTGAGATCTACCCCAAAGGATACACCTTTAAAGGCTATTATCAGTAGGGAGAGTAGTACAGAGGCTAGAAGTATCAGTATCTTACTATCCTTCAGTAGATCCATTCCTATCCCTCAAGATGGTTAGTCTCCCTTCCTGTACTCTGAGAGGTAGTACTTCAGTATACCCACGTTTGTGAGCCAGGTTGTCAGTAGATCTGCAATTAATCCAAAGAGTAGAACTAGAGCTATATCCCTTAGGAGTATAGCTGCAGGTACTAGATAGGTAACCACAAGGTAGAGCACCAACATGGCCACTATGGTAGTTAGGGACATGGTTATACCAGTTTTCATAGCCTCCCTTATTCTCTCCTCTATATCTCCAACCTTTCTCTTCAACACCCTTGTAGTCAGCAGTATGTCTGTATCTACACTGTAGCCTATGAGCATAAGTAGGGCTGCAATTGTGGCGGTGGATATAGGTATACCAAAGAGACTCATAAAACCTAGAGCTATAACTATATCTGATAGTGCAGCTAATATTACAGCCAGAGATGGTACAGGGGATCTAAATACCAGGTAGACTACAAAGGCCATAAAGAGAAAGGCAAAGGCTATGGCCTTTAGACCGTCACTCCAGAACCTCTCACTTAGTGTAGGACTTATCTCCTTTTGAGAGTACTTAAGCTCCTCCAGACTAGATACCTGGAAGAATTTCTTCAACCCCTCTAGAATCTTCTCACTATCTACGTCACTTCCAGCCCTTATTATAATAAAGATACCAGAGGGGGAGTAGGACTTTCTCACCTCAACACCTGGGGGTAGATACTCCTTCAACTTCTCCACATCTACATCCTTGGGAGCTGTAACTGTTATCTCCACACCCCCACTTACATCTACACTCTCCTTCAACCCATTTACATATACAATTGCAGCTGAGAGGAGGGTGAGTATAAGAGGGATAACTGCCAGTACCTTGTAATCCAACTTCATCTAATTACCCCCATAAAAATTAGATTTTAAATAACTCCCTGGCATTTAGATGGGATACCCTTTTAACAACCTCTTCCTCTATACCCTCTATCTTCATCTTTAAAACTGTCCTTGGTACTGCCAGGACATCAGAGGGTGCCGAGGAGGAGTCACTGTTTAGGAGGAACCTATCTCCCCCGTATTCCCTCACTATCTCAATAGCCTCTCCAGGTGTCAACTTACCAGGTTGTACAGTAAGCCCTATATACATCTCCCTGTCGTACACCTCTGGAACTGTCTCCCTGTTACAGTGGTCTATCACTATCCTCCTTTCCATATCCCCCTTTAAGTCTAGGGAGTCAATAACCTCCAGTATAGTCTTTGTAACCTCTTTTTTGTTCCTCCTAGGTGTATGGACAACTGCAGGTAGGTCTAACTCCTGAGCTATCAACAACTGTCTTTCAAAAACCTCAACCTCCTCCTTACTACCCTTCTCCAGACCTATCTCTCCAACACCTATAACCCCTTCCCTCCTAAGATACTCCTTTAAAATACCGTAGTTTACATCTGGGGGTATCATCCTGGGATGGATACCTAGACAGGGGTATACCTTTAAACCGTTCTTCTTCCCCCTCTCTACCTCCTCCTCTATCAACCTGTCGAAGTGGGCTCTAAGTACATCCATGGTGTAGGGCTTTAGAGGGTCGTGGGCTAGAGTGATTACTCCATCTAGGGAGAGTGCCATCCTTTCAAGATCTTCATAGGGTCTTGTATCAAGGTGGACATGAGTGTCTATCATACCTTTCACCTCTCCTTTTTATTCTAATTTTATTTTAATTACAAGGGGGTTACTACCTCTCCAAACAACCCAAAGGTTTTAGCCTCTGTTATCTTAACATCTACAAAGTCTCCAACTTTTAGACCCTCCTCCCATTTAAATTTCACCACCTTACAGTTGTGGGCGATACCTTTTCCCCTCTCGGTGATAAGTACTCTAAGGGTTTTACCTATATACTTCCTGTTGTTCTCGTAACTAAGTTCCCTCCTTAGTCTATCTAGGATCCTAGATCTCATCTTTCTTATCTTGGTGTCTATCTGCTTCATCTTTGCAGCTGGTGTATGTCTCCTTGGGGTGTATTTAGCTCCATGGATATAGTCAGGCTTAATCTTCTTCAGTACCTCCAAAGTGTTCTCAAAGTTCTCCTCACTCTCTGTAGGAAATCCAACGATAATATCTGTGTTAAAGTTAAGATCCTTCACCTTTCTCTTAAACTCCTTGACTATCTCTATAAATTCGTCTACTGTGTACTCCCTGTTCATATCCCTTAGTACCTTGTCATCCCCACTCTGGAGAGGTAGATGTAGGAACTTTGCAACCTTATCACTTTTATAGCACTCCAGGAGATGGTCTATGATCTCAGGTACGTTCTTGGCATGCATCATCCCTATCCTCATGGTGTAGGTGCCCTCCACTGAGTTGATTATGTCATCAAGTAGATCTGGAAGGGTGTAGCCCTTGTCAAATCCATAGCATGCCGTATCCTGGGCTGTTATAAGTATATGTTTTACACCCCCCTCTACATATTCCCTGGCCTTTTTAACTAGGAGATCCTTGTCGTAGGAGAGGAGGTCACCACGGGCAACCTTGACTATACAGTATGTACACCTTCCAACACATCCCTCGGCAATGGGGAGGGGCATAATTAAACCCTCAGGTTTTAAGTACTTTAACTTGTCATTTATGTTAACATTTGAAGGCCTGGATACTCTCCCCTCCCTGAAGTACCTGTATATCATCTCCCCACTTAGATGGGCCTCCCTGGGCATGATAAGGAGATCCCCCTTATCTTCAACCTTCTCCCTTAGAGCCTTTGGCATACACCCTGCTACCACAACCTTCTTGTTCAGGGATCTAAAGTACTCAATCCTGGAGAGCATCCTGTTCTCAGTCTCAAGTCTCACTACACAGGTGTTGATTACTACAACATCTGCATCTTCAACCCTGTCCACTATCTGGAAATCTTTAAATGGTTTTAATGAGTTCTTTATAATTCTAGTGTCTGCGGTGTTAAGGGTGCACCCGTATCCCTCTATATAAACCTTCATAAGTCATCACCCACAGTAAATTTTAATATATGAATATATTTTTTATTTATATAAAGGTAAGAGGTGATTCCATGCATCTACTAACACTCTGTGAGTTAGAGAGGGGGGATGTCCTCAACATCATTGAGGATGGACTCTACTTTAAAAAACATAGGGGGAAGGAGGAACCTATACTGGAGGGTAAGACAATAGCCATGATATTTGAAAGTCCCTCTACTAGAACTAGAATAAGCTTTGACATAGCTATAAGGGAGTTGGGAGGGCATCCTCTAGTATTAAACGCTGGAGAAACTCACCTTGGAAAGAAGGAGAGTATAAAGGATACAGCCAGGGTTCTAAGTAGATACGTCCATGGAGTTGTTGCAAGGGTAAAGGATCACAGGGTATTAGAGGAGTTGGCAGAGTATGGAAGTGTCCCTGTTATCAACGCCCTAAGCAACCTCTCCCATCCCTGCCAGATACTTGCAGATCTCTTAACTATATACGAGTACAAGGGTAGGTTTAAAGGTCTTAAACTCTCCTTCCTTGGAGATGGAAACAACGTATGTAACTCACTGATGATAGGGGGTGCCCTAGTTGGAATGGATGTGTACGTAGCTACTCCAAGGGGTTATGAGCCCAATGGAATGTTTGTAAAGAAGAGCTTTGAGATTATAGAGAGGTATGGAGAAGGTAGTTTAACACTGACCAACGATCCAATAGAGGCTGTGGAAGATGCAGATATCGTATATACAGATGTATGGATAAGTATGAGTGATAAAAATAAGAACTTAGAAGAGGTTAAAAAGGTATTCCCTCCCTATCAAGTTAACGAGAAACTTCTTAGTTATGCAAAGGATGACGTCATTGTAATGCACTGTCTCCCTGCTAATAGAGGTATGGAGATAACAGACGAGGTTTTAGATGGAGAACACTCCGTGGTATACGACGAGGCAGAGAATAGGCTCCATGTACAGAAGGCCATATTTAAGTTCATCTACTCCAGGGATTAACCCTTTACTTTTCCTTTTTCCATACTTTGTCCCTCCTCCTTTACAACCTTCTCTATTACTACATTCCTAGGTAGTACCAGTATTCTGTTGTTACATACCCTGTGTACCCTACCCCCCATCTTTAGAGTCTCATTCCTCAAGTATTTAATAATGTCTAGGTACTTCTCGTCTATCTCCCTCTCTAAATCCCGAGTATGTGCAATTACTATACATCCATTTTCCACCCAGACCAGTATCTCGTTGGCATCCTTACGATTCTCTAGATTTAAAACCTTTATCCTAATTTTATTCTCATCTTCTTCGGTATTGTCCACATCTATTATTACGTACGGCTCCTCTGACAAGGTGTCGTTGTTGTTAGATTTTAAGTTTATCTTTTCCTCCTCCCCTTTAAGAACTTTCAAGAGAGATTTAAATACCATATCCTCACCGTCTCTTTATATCGATATTTTTCAGCATGTGAATAATAGCCCCTATAAGCTCAGGTATCCCCTCGTAGGTTAATGCCGAGGTGAAGATACACCTGTTCCTCAGTCTGCCCTAGTCTGCCCT
>JAHEQA010000028.1 GCA_019561615.1 Methanothermococcus sp. SCGC AD-155-E23 | reverse complement strand
TTCTATCTGCCCCAGCACCAGAGGCCATCTTGTTCTCCCTAAGTATCTGATGTGGATACACCCTAATTAACATCCCTACACCCAGATGAAGGAGTACGACCCTCCCTTTAAAAACCTTATAATAGAGAGGGGTGAGGGCAACTACCTTATAGACATCCTAGGTAAGAGATACCTAGATGCCGTATCCTCTATATGGTGCAACCTCTTTGGCCACAGTGAGAAGAGAATAATTGAAAGGATAAAGGAACAGGCAGATAGGATATGTCACTCTACACTTCTGGGATGTGGTAACGTCCCCTCCATCCTCCTGGCAAAGAAACTTGTGGAGATCACCCCACCCCATCTAAGCAGGGTGTTCTACTCGGAGGATGGTTCAGAGGCTGTGGAGATTGCCGTCAAGATGGCCTACCAGTACTACCAGTTAAAGGATCCAGAGGAGAATAAAAAGAGAACCAAGTTCCTCTCTGTAAAGGAGGGTTACCACGGGGATACCTTTGGAGCCATGAGTGTAGGAGGTAGTGAGCTCTTCCACGGTATATTCAAACCCCTCCTCTTTAAGGGATACCATGGAAATCCTCCCTACTGCTACAGGTGTAGATACGGCCACAACTTCAGGGATACAGATGAGAGGATGGAGAAGGGCTGTAGTATGGAGTGTCTCGAAGATATGTTGAAGATACTGGAGGAGAAGAAGGATGAGTTGTTCTGTGTAATACTTGAGGGAGGGGTAATGGGTTCTGCCGGGATGATACCATTTCCAGATGGATTTATAGAGGAGCTGGCAAGGAGATCCAGGGAGGAAGGTGTACTACTTATACTAGATGAGGTGGCAACCTTCGCAAGACTAGGTAGATACCTATACTCAGAGAGGGAGGAGTTGAAAAGTATCTCTAAGCCTGATATAATAGCCATAGGGAAGGGTATAACTGGAGGTTATCTACCCCTGGCAGTTACCATGACAACTGAGGAGATATACAACCAATTCCTAGGGGACTTTGAGGACTTCAGGCAATTCTTCCATGGACATACCTATACAGGTAACCAGTTACTATGTACCTCTGCACTTGCCACCTTGGAGATACTAGAGGAGGAGGACTTCTTCAGTAAGGTAAGAAAGAAGATTGAGATACTTCACAGGGAGTTGGATAAGTTGAAGGAGTTGAAACATGTTGGAGATGTGAGAAAGAGGGGATTCATGATAGGTATAGAGTTGGTGAAGGATAAGAGGACTAAGGAACCCTACCCATACAGGGAGAAGGTGGCCTATAGGGTTGCAGAGAACCTACTTAAAAGGGGTATATATATGAGGCCCATTCTCAACACCTTGATAGTGGTCCCTCCCCTAACTATTACAGAGGAGGAGATTGAATTCCTCTGTAGAAATCTCTACGAGGCTATCAAGGAGACCCTGGGATAATCTAGGTAAAATTATGGATGCCCTACTTATGGCAGGTGGAAGAGGTAGTAGGCTAAAGGCTAAGGTGGAGAAACCCCTACTACCTATATTAGAAAAACCTATGATAGACTATGTAATCCAGGCCCTTCTAGACTCCAGGATAGAGAGGATCTATGTTGCAGTATCTAAAAACACAGGGAAAACCAGGGAGTACATCTCCAGGAAGTACCAGGATGAAAGGGTGAGAGTAATAGATACCCCGGGGGAAGGTTATATCAGGGATATAAACTACTCCATGAGGTACTTCTCAGAGCCCTTTATGGTGGTATCCTGTGATATACCTACTTTAACCCCTGAAGTTGTAGATGAGATCCTAGAGGGATACTACACCTTGAAATCCCAGTGTAGGGATTTAGAGGCACTATGTGTGGTGGTGGAGAGGGAGAGATACCTAGGCAACCCCACAGTAGTTATGGGCAGATACGTCCCAATAGGTATAAATATACTCTCTCCTGTGGAGAGGGAGCAGGTGGAGAGGCTCTACATCCTGAGGAGACCTATGTTAAATGTGAATACCTTGGAGGAGAGGGAGATAGCGGAGAGGATTATCAGAGAGACAGGTGAGGCATCTAATGGTACTAAAACCCTATAGAATAATAAATGAATTGGCCAGGAGGTACCCCCTTAGAAACGAGGAGAAGATGCTCCTAGGCACAGATGGAAGTGTTACCAACTTACTGGAGATACTCTTCAACAGGGAGGTCACTGTGGAGACCATCACCCAGAGGATAGTAGACTGTGTAAATTACAGGAGTGTAATACTGAAGATCGAAGACACCCCCTTGATATACGCCACCTCAAAGATCCCCTTAAGGAACATAGAGGATAAAACCTTGAGGGACAACATTAAGAGGGACCTACTCTCTGCAGATATACCTATAGGCAAGATCTTGAAGATGCACAACCTGGAAACTAGACGGGAGATAGTGGACATATCCTGTAGAGAGGTAGAGGAATCTGTTAGGAGGTATCTCAATACAGAGAGGAGGGTCCTTCCCCAGAGGACCTACAACATTATATATAGAGGTAAAGTACTTATGGAGATCACCGAGATATTTAACGTTGGAGAGCATCTTTAACGGGATAATATGGATGTTAAGGAGGCAATGTACTACGAACCTTTGGATAACAAGTTAGTTAGATGTACCCTATGTCCCAGGTACTGTGTAATTCCCCCTGGTAAAAGGGGTTTCTGCAGATGTAGGGAGAATATCGATGGAAAACTCTACGCCATAAACTACGGTAAGGTATGCTCTGCAGCTGTAGACCCCATTGAAAAAAAGCCCCTTTATCACTTCTACCCAGGTTCCCTTGCATTTTCCATAGCCACTGCAGGGTGTAACTTTAGGTGTAAGCACTGTCAAAACTGGGAGGTTAGCCAGGCTGCTCCTGACGAGGTCCTCTACAACACCCTCTACCCCGAGGATATAGTGAGGATGACACTGGAGTACAGATGTGAGGGTATATCCTACACCTACACTGAACCTACAGTATTCTACGAACTCATGTACGACACTGCAAATATCGCCAGGAGGAAGGGCCTCTACAACGTCATGGTTACAAATGGTTATATAAACGAGGAACCTCTGAAAAACCTGAAGATAGACGGGATGAATATAGATATAAAGGGTAACGAGAGGTTCTACAGGGAGATATGTGGTGCATCCCTGGAGCCTGTCCTGAGAACTGCCATACTCTCTAAAAAGATAGGTATCCATGTGGAGGTAACAAACCTTATAATACCAACCTACAACGACAACATGGAGGACATCCTAAACCTTATACACTTTGTAAGGGATTACCTAGGTAGGGATACACCTCTTCACTTTACAAGGTTCTTTCCAAGGTATAAGTTACTAGATATCCCTCCAACACCTATAGAGGTTTTAGAAAGGGCTAGAAACCTTGCCCTAGAGGAGGGTCTAAAGTATGTCTATATAGGTAATGTCCCAGGGCATGAGGGGGAGAACACCTACTGTCCCAGATGTGGAACTTTACTTATAGACAGGTCCAAGTTTACCATGGTAATTACCAATATAGATACAAGTTCTGGAGTTCCCAGATGTCCCAACTGTGGAGAGGTGATTGACATAATAATGTGACTTTTTTCTAAAAATATTTATATCACCTGAATTATAATGATTAATAATGATAAATTCTGGTGGAATCCATGAGAGTTAGAAGAATAGTCCCCACCATCTACTCTAAAAACCTAAAGGTTAAGGGAAATATCTCTATTCCCACAGAGGATGTTTCATCTAAACCTACAGGTCCCAACCCCATGCCCAAGGTGACAGATCTAAGGTACTGGGACTTTAAACTCCTCAGGAGGTACCAACCCTTCTATATGCCCATATGTGATATGTGCTGTCTCTGTACCTTTGGAAAGTGTGATCTAAGTAAGGGGAAGAAGGGAGCCTGTGGTATAGATATGAAACTACAGCAGGCAAGGTTGGTACTACTGGCATGTTGTATTGGAACTGCCTGTCACGCTGCACACTGTAGACACCTTGTAGATGCCTTGATAGAGAAGCTGGGAAGGGACTACCCCATAGACCTGGGAAACAGTATAGAGGTGGAGGCCCCTATAATAAGAACTGTAGTGGGTATAAGGGTTAAAACCCTGGGAGATCTGGAGAAGGTTTTGAAGTACTGTGAGGAACAGCTTACCCATCTACTCTCTGCCACCCATACAGGGCAGGAGGGGGATGTACTAGACTTTGAAAGTAAGGCACTTCATGCAGGTATGTTAGATGACGTAGTTAGGGAGGTTGGAGATATAGCCCAGATAGTTGGATACGGCATGCCCAAGGGGGAGATTGAGACACCCCTAGTAGACTTGGGTATAAACTGCATAGATAGGAGTAAACCTGTTATCCTCTGTATAGGACACAACGTAATACCTAGCACCTACATCATAGACTACCTGGAGGAGAAGGGGTTGGAGGAGGAGATAGAGGTCTGTGGTATATGTTGTACTGCACTGGACGCCACAAGATACAGTAAGAATGCCAAGATAGTGGGACCTCTCTCTAGGCAGTTGATGTTCATAAGGAGTGGGGTTGCAGATGTGATAGTGGTAGATGAACAGTGTATAAGGTTGGATATCCTGGAGGAGGCTAGGAGGACAGGGGCTGTAGTAATTGCCACCAACGACAAGATGTGCCTAGGTCTAGAGGATCTCTCCCATCTAAGTGAGGATGAGATTATAAGTAGGATACTTAGGGAGGGTGCAGGACTTATTCTAGAGGAGAGTAAGGTAGGTAAGGTGGCAGTTGAACTTGCCAGGATAGTATTTAGAAGTAGAAGGGAGATGAAGGAGAGATGTCTTCCAGCCTTAGAGGAGATAAGGGCCCTGGCAAATAGATGTACAGAGTGTGGCTGGTGTAACAGGGTATGTCCCAACTCCTTCCCTGTGATGGAGAGTATAGTTGAGGCCAAGGAGGGGAGATTTGAAAAACTTGCAGACCTCTATAAGAGGTGCTACAGCTGTGGAAGGTGTGAAAGTGAATGTGAGAGGAATCTACCCATTGTCTCCATGATAACAAAGGCTGGGGAACTCTACCACACCTTGGAGTTTAAGGTGAGGGTAGGTAAAGGACCTATACAGGATGTGGAGATCAGGAAGGTTGGAGCTCCAATAGTCTTTGGTGAGATCCCTGGGGTAGTTGCATTTGCAGGGTGTACAAACTATCCAAATGGGGAGGAGGAGTTGGCACTGATGGCAAAGGAGTTACTTGAGAGGAAGTATATCGTAGTTGCTGCAGGATGTGCCTCCATGTCCATAGGGATGTGGAAGGACAGTGATGGTAAAACACTCTACGAGAAGTATCCTGGGGAGTTCCAGGCTGGAGGGCTTATCAATGCAGGTCCCTGTCTCTCAAACTGTCATGTAAGTGGGGCTGCCATAAAGATTGCAAATATCTTTGCCAAGTTGCCCCTGGAGGGTAACTTCGCCCAGGTTGCAGATTACATACTAAACAGGGTTGGAGCTGTTGGAGTTGCCTGGGGTGCTATGAGTCAGAAGGCTGTAGCAATTGCAACAGGGTTCAACAGGTGGGGTATACCTGTAATAGTTGGACCCCATGGGATAAAGTACAGGAGGCTCTACCTCAGTGACGGGGAGGACTTCGAGGTTTACGACAGGAAACTTAAAAAGGTTATAAGGATAGATCCAACACCTGAACACCTGATAACCGCTGCAGAGAACTTCAAGGAATGTCTCTGTACCATACCTAAACTCTGTATGAGACCAAACGACGGAAGTAGAGGTAGAAGTATGAAGGTCTACCACTACGTAACCCTCTACGAGAAGTACTTCAACTGTATGCCTCCAGATCTTGAGAAGTTCATCAGGACAGAGAGGGACATACCCTTTATGTTGAAGGACAAGATATTGAAGTATCTAGAGGAGAAGGGTTGGGAGCCTAGAAAGGAGATGCCCCAGGAGCCTACCCTCCTCTACTAAAGGTGAAAAGTATGCTAGGGAGGAATATACCCTATCAACCTACTGCAGGTACTAACCTCCACCATGCAGAGGTTATAAGTACAAAGATAGCAGTTAGTATGGTCAAGAGAAGTAGGAGACCCCTCCTGGTAATAGGGGAGTATGGAGGAGAGGCTGTAAGATACCTGGAGGACCTAAATATAGAGAAGATATACACCCCCAGGGATATGAACCTCCTGAGTATTATAAAGATGATAACAAGGGAAGATTACGACCTAGTGATGTTTATAGGTATTACCTACTACTATCTAAATCAGGCACTAACACACCTGAAACACTTCTCAGATACTATAACCCTAACCCTAGATGGAAAGTACATACCAAATGCCCACTACTCCTTTCCAAATATGGAGGAGGGGGAGCACATAGAGGCTATAAAACGTTTTAGGATGCTGCTGGATAACCTCTAAGGTGATGTGATGAACCCCAAGATAGTGGTAATAGATCCCACAAAGTGTTCAAAGTGTAACGACTGTATAGTTAAGTGTGAGGAGACCCATGGGGTGGCAAGGATAAAGAAGGCTGAAGGTGTACCTATCTTCTGTATGCAGTGTGAAAATGCCCCCTGTATGAAGGTCTGCCCTGTAGATGCCATACATTTAAAGGACAACATACCAGTGGTGGACAGGGAGAGATGCATAGGTTGTAGTATGTGTGAGATAGCCTGTCCAATTGGAGCCATATTTACAAGGGACAAGGTTGCCCATAAGTGTACCCTCTGCCTAGACGTAGATAGGATAACCCCTGCCTGTGTAGAGGCCTGTGGAGATAAGGCCCTGAAGTTAATATGTGACGAGTATCTAGAGGCCTTAAAGGAACCTAGGAGGAAGAAACTGATAAAGATACTCTCAGAGGAAATAAAGGAGATACTCCATGAAGGGTGAAGGGATGAAGGTCTTTGGTATAAGTGGCAGTCCAAGACTCCAGGGTACCCACTACCTGGTTAACTACGCCTTGGAGTACCTAAGGGAGAAAGGCTGTGAGGTAAGGTACTTCTCAGTTTTCAGGAAGGATATAAGATTCTGTATCCACTGTGACTACTGTGTAAAGAAGAGGGAGGGTTGTATCCACAAGGATGACTTAGGGGAGTTTTACGAGAACCTCCAATGGGCAGATGGGGTGATAATGGGTACCCCTGTCTATCAGGGTAACATATCTGGACAGTTGAAAACCCTCATGGATAGATGTAGAGCCCTAGTTGCAAGGGATCCCAAGGTCCTGAAGAACAAGGTAGGTACAGGTATTGCCGTAGGTGGAGATAGAAATGGAGGGCAGGAGGTTGCACTGAGAACTATCCATGACTTCTACATGATAAACGAGATGATACCTGTAGGTGGAGGATCCTTTGGGGCTAACTTAGGTTCCACCTTCTGGTCAAAAGACAGGGGAAAAGAGGGGGTTATGGAGGATGAGGAGGGATTGAGATCCCTGAGAAAAACTCTAAAGAGATTCTTAGACACCTTGAATAGTATTAAATCTACTCCTCCTTCTCTATAATCTTGATACTGTCTAACTTACTTTCATCCACCACTACAACGTCTTTTATACCTAGCACTATCTTATAGGGTACCAAGGTGTAACACCCCTTTGAGGAATGTTGATATATAGGACTGTTTTCCGAAGGTTCCATATCTAGTGAGATGATCTTTCCTGTATTTTCATCGAAGATTACATCTTTTACCTTCCCCAGGATACCTCCCATATTTCCTACTATAGATTTTCCACAGAGTTCCCTAAAGGGTATCTGCATCTTACTCATTATTTCACCTCGTCATAAGGATAAAAAATATTATGGTATTTACTATTTTTTATAAAAATTAAAAGTGATAGGATGATCCTCATAGTTAACAACGGAGGTCAGTACGTCCACAGGATACATAGAAGTCTAAGATACCTAGGAGTACCCTCAAAGATAGTTCCCAACACCATATCTCCAGGGGATATTGGAGAGGAGGTGAAGGGGATCATCATAAGTGGGGGACCAGACCTTGAAGGGGCTTCAGGTTGTATAGACATCATCCTCAATGCAGAGGTACCAATACTTGGTATATGCCTTGGGCATCAGTTGATATGTAAGGCCTTCGGTGGGGTAGTTGGAAAGGCCCATAAGGAGGAGTACGCCTACACCAGGATATATGTAAAGGAGGAGGATGACTTATTCAGGGGCATTCCCAGGGAGTTTACAGCCTGGGCCTCCCATAGAGATGAGGTTAAAGTACCTCCAAAGGACTTCAAAGTCCTTGCCTACTCAGATATCTGTGAGGTGGAGGCCATGAAACATATAAGTAAACCTATATACGGTGTCCAATTCCATCCAGAGGTTTCCCATACAGAGTACGGCCCAGAGATCCTGAAGAACTTCTGTAAGGTCTGTGGCCTCTAAAGTATAAACAAGGTAAGATCATGACATCCCTTAAAACACTTCCCCCAACTTTAAGGGAGAAGAAGAGGTACATAGCTTTTAAGATCCTATACCCTGAAAAGCTCTCTGCCAATGAGGTAGTTCAGATAGTTAGATCTGCAATTATCAACTACTACGGTATATGGGGATGTTCAAAGAGTAACCCCTGGCTTATAAGTTACAACCACCCAAAGGGACTTCTCAGGGTGCAGAGGGATGAGGTGGATTTTGTAAAGGCCGCCTTGATAACATTTAGCCAGTACAGGGATAAGCCTATAAACATAATAGTGTTGGGGGTTTCTGGATCTGTGAAGAAATCCAGGAAGAAATTTTTAAAGGAGCCCCACCTGGAGTACTACAAGGTAATTAGAATGAGGAAGAGGAATAAGGGATAACCATGTTGAAGATCGAGATGTGTGGAATAAGTTTCAAAAACCCTGTATTTCTGGCGGCTGGAGTCATGGGTGAAACTGGGGCAGCCCTGAAGAGGATGGCCAAGAATGGGGCAGGAGCTGTATGCACAAAATCCCTTGGATTGGAGAAGAGGTCTGGACATAGGAATCCAACTGTAGTGGAGGTGGAGGGGGGATTCCTCAACGCCATGGGACTTCCAAACCCTGGGGTTAAAGAGTATATTAGGGAGTTGGAGGGTATAAGGGACTACTTAAAGAGGATCGATGTAAAAATTATTGGTTCCATATATGGAAAGGATGCCAGGGAGTTCTCAGAGGTGGCTGAGATCCTGGAACCCTATGTGGACCTCCTGGAGTTGAATATCTCCTGTCCCCATGCTGGAGGAGGTTACGGTGCCCAGATAGGGCAGGATCCAGATCTATCCCACAAAGTGGTCTCAAGTGTCAAGGACAGTGTGAAGATACCTGTGATGGTAAAACTTACACCTAATGTTAGTGATATAAAGGAGATAGCTGTGGCGGTGACTGAGGGAGGTGCAGATGCCATCACCGCAATAAATACCTTGGGACCAGGGATGGTTATAGATATAAGGACTGGAAGGCCTATACTTGGCAACAAATTTGGAGGTATGTCTGGGAAGGCCATAAAGCCCATAGCCCTGAGATGTGTATACGAGATATACTCCGTTGTAGATATTCCTATAGTTGGGGTGGGAGGTATTACCACAGGACATGACGTTGTTGAATTCATGATGGCAGGTGCAACCGCTGTACAGGTGGGCACCGGGGTGTACTACAGAGGCTACGACATCTTCTACAAGATCTGTAAGGAGTTGGAGGAGTATCTCACCGAGAACAACTTGAAGATTAAAGATATCCTGGGGAAGGCCCATGAGTTCTAGGGGATTTAAACACTTCGAGGACTATGTAGATTTCCTGGAGTCCAGGGATCCTAGAGCTGTTATCAACGCTATGAGGTTAGTTGGTGAAAGGGAGGAGAAGAAGTATATTACCTACTCCAAGAATGTGTTTATTCCCCTTTGTAACTGGTGTAGAAACCTCTGTGGATACTGCACCTTTAGAAGGGAAGATTATAGACTTATGAAGGAGAGGGAGGTTAAGGAGATACTTCTAAAGGGGGATAGATACGGGTGTAAAGAGGCACTCTTTACCTTTGGGGAAAGGGTGGATGAGAATCCAAAGGTAAGGGAGGAGTTAAAGAAGATGGGCTACGAGGGTATCCTGGAGTACCTCTATCACCTGGAGGACTGGTGTCTCAACAACACAAATCTACTACCCCATACAAACTGTGGCCTCTTGGAGTACCAGGAGTTAAAGATGTTGAAGGAGGTTAACGCCTCCATGGGCATCATGTTGGAGAACTCCAGTGAGAGGTTAATGGAAACTGTGGCCCACAGGAACAGCCCAGGTAAGGATCCTAAAAAACGCCTGGAGATGATAGAGAATGCAGGTAAGTTGAAGATACCCTTTACAACAGGTATACTGGTAGGTATAGGGGAGAGTAGTGAGGAGATTATCAAATCCCTTATGGATATTAGAAAGTTGTCAGAGGAGTATGGGCATATACAGGAGGTGATAATTCAGAACTTTAGATCTAAGAGGGGCATCCCCATGGAGAACTTCAAGGAGCCCTCACCTCTCAGGATGTTAAAGGTGATACTGGTAGCCAAGATGATACTACCCCCCGAGGTATCTATCCAGGTGCCACCTAATTTAAACAGGGAGACTGGGCAGTTGTTCCTACTTGCAGGTGTTGATGACTGGGGAGGGATATCCCCCATTACAAAGGACTATGTAAATCCAGAGGCCCCCTGGCCTGAGATTGAAACCTTGAGGGAGTATACAGAGGAGGCAGGGTATAGGCTAAAGGAGAGGTTACCTGTATACGAGAGATACATAAGTAGTGAGTGGTTAAGTGAGAGAATTTTGAAGAAGATCTATAGTTTTTATAGAGAATAATTTTTATAGTGGTGATTATCATGGGGGACTATTTTAAGTACAGTAACGTTATGAGGGAGGAACTAGGTAGTGAAGGTCTATCTCTGGAGGATATAGAGGGTATGAGGGATGTTACAGATATGGCCTACAGGAGAACTATGGAGAGGTATGAGAGAGGGGAGTTAGGTTTTATGGAAGTTATATACGAGGATATTGAACAGTACTCTCTAGATGACAAGGATTTTAAGTATATCCTCGTTGTGGGAATGGGTGGATCTATTCTAGGTATCCAGATGGTCTATGAGGGGGTCAAGGGTATCTACGCCAACGAATTAAGTGATAAGAAGGTTTTCTTTTTAGATAACTCAGACCCTGAATTACTTCACAGTATTCTTAAAGTGATAGATCTCAGGGAGACTTTGATATTTGTAGTAAGTAAGTCTGGGAATACTGTGGAGACCCTTGCAAACTTCTTTGTACTTAAGGAGGAGATGGAGAAGTTGGGATGTAAAAGGGATAACGTTGTTATCATTTCAAGTGGAGGTGTCTTGAAGGAGATTGGGGAGAGGGAGGGTTATCAGATCTTTGATATCCCTGAGAATGTTGTAGGTAGGTTCTCTGTTCTATCCTCCGTTGGTCTAGTTCCCCTATCATCTATGGATGTGGATATTGAGAGGTTGGTTTCTGGAGCTAGGGATATGGATAAGATATGTAGGAGGGAGGATGTAGTAAAAAACCCTGCCCTTATGAATGCCCTTATTCACTACCTGTTTTTAAATAGGGGAAAGAGTATCTCGGTACTTATGCCCTATATGGAGAGGCTCTACAGATTTACCCTGTGGTATAGACAGCTGTGGGCTGAAAGCCTTGGAAAGGATGGGAAGGGTCAGACACCAGTGGCAGCCTTAGGTGCCAAGGATCAGCACTCCCAACTTCAACTTTACCTCGATGGTCCAAGGGATAAGATAATCACATTTATAAAGGTTAAGAGATTCAGAGGAGACTTTACTATAAGGTACAGGGGACACTACTTAGATGGCCACAACATGTCTCAACTGATAAACCTTCAACAGTTAGGAACTGAGAGGGCCCTAACTGCTAGAGGGGTTCCCAATCTCTCCATAGTACTTGAGGATCTAGATGAGTACACCCTTGGAAAGTTAATATACATGTACGAGATGACAACTGCCTTTATGGGAGAGATGTTGGGAGTAAACGCCTTCGATCAACCTGCAGTGGAGGAGGGTAAGAGGATAACTAGGGAGTTATTGGAGGGGAGAGCTAAAGGGGAGGAGGTTTTAGAGGAGTACGTGATTAAGATATAAGGGTTTTCCATGGGATAGTTATGGACAGGCGATTCATCGAGAAGACATTCCCTATCAGGGAGGTAGGGGAGATCTCCGCCAGGGAGAAGAACATCAGGCATGGGCATATCTCTACCCTTCACATCTGGTGGGCTAGGAGGCCTCTGGCTGTCTCCAGGGCTGTAAATTACGCCTCACTT
>JAHEQA010000027.1 GCA_019561615.1 Methanothermococcus sp. SCGC AD-155-E23 | reverse complement strand
GTAAGGAAGGCAGAGGATTATCCAACAGTAGTAAATGTCTTTAAATTGAGTGACACACATCCGCCTTCTGTTCCAGAGGCCCAGAACTTCCGGGTAACTTTAATAAATCAACTCCATGGTAAATACATATTCAGTGATCTACCTGGGACAGGGTCTAGAAAGATAGATATTGAAACCTTTATAGAGAGGGCGAAAGATGCAGATGTTGTTATACTTAGAACAACTAAAAACATTACAAGTAAGGAGGATCTCCTAAAGGTCTATCCCACTTCAGGGTTTGAGAACTTTAAAGCCTTTAAAGAGGGGAGGTTCTACGTATCAAAACCTGACTACTACGTATGGGAGACAAGGGACCCTATAGGCTACATGGAGGATTACGCCAGGATGATACACCCTGAGTTGTTCCCAGATGGAGATAACAACTTAAAGTACCATGTAAAGCTTAAATAACCTTTAAATACTATTTTTAAAAAATTTTTTATTAAAACACCCTTTAGGTGAAGGGATGATAGTTCTTATCAGTCCAAAGGATAGGGAGGAGGCTAAAGAGGCTATTGAAGGTGGAGCAGATATTATAGATGTTAAAAATCCCCTGGAAGGGTCCCTAGGTGCAAACTTCCCCTGGGTTATCAGGGAGATTAGAGATATCACTCCAGAGGATCGTCTAGTTAGTGCAACGGTGGGAGATGTACCTTATAAGCCTGGAACAGTAACCCTTGCAGCACTTGGAGCTGCTGTTAGTGGAGCAGACTATATAAAAGTTGGACTCTATGGAACAAGATCCTACAGGGAGGCCTTGGATGTAATGGAGAATGTAGTAAGGGCAGTTAAAGATATGGACGAGAGTAAATTAGTTGTGGCTGCAGGATATGCCGATGCCTATAGGGTAGGTGCTGTAGATCCCCTTGTAATACCTAAGGTTGCCAGGGATGCTGGCTGTGATGTTGCAATGTTAGACACTGCCCTTAAAGACGGTAAAAGGTTATTTGATCATCTAAGTAAGGAGTTACTCTCTGAGTTTGTAGAGGAGGTTCACACCTACGGGTTGAAGTGTGCATTGGCAGGATCTATAAGAAAGGAGGATATACCTGTGTTAAAGGAGATAGGCTGTGATATAGTAGGTGTTAGGGGGGCGGTATGTACCAGAGGGGATAGAAACAACGGGAGGATAAAAAAGGAGTTAGTTGAGGAGTTTGTGAAACTGTGTAAGGAGGAATAAGATTAATATATCAATAGAGACTATTAGATAGGATGCATGCCCCTGTGGGCTAGCCTGGATATGCTTGCGAACTGCGGATTCGCAGACTCGGGTTCAAATCCCGACAGGGGCACCATTTACAACTCTAGAGGGTGCTAACATGATATGCTGGTACGGCCATGCATGTTTCAAAATAGATAAGGTACTGGTAGATCCCTTCGTCCCAAACCCCCTTTGTAACATAGGCTACGAGGAAGTTGTTAAGGGGGTTGAAGTTATAGCTGTAACCCATGGCCACAGTGACCACCTTGGAAGTACAGTGGAGATATCCAAGAGGTACAACATACCTGTGGTATCCAACCACGAGATCTCTGTATACCTGGGGAGACAGGGGGTTGCTGCAGAGGGTATGAACATAGGAGGGACCATTGAGATAAAGAACTCAAAGTTGACTATGGTTAAGGCAGAACACTCCTCGGATATAGATGAGAACACCCCTGGTGGAGTGGCTGCAGGATATATAGTTAACGATAGAGTCTATCACGCAGGAGATACTGGACTCTTTGGGGATATGAAACTTATAGGGGAGATATACAGCCCAAAGGTAGTACTCCTTCCAGTAGGTGGAAGGTACACCATGGGACCAGAGGAGGCTGTGAAGGCTGTTGAGTATCTAAATCCAAAGGTATTCATACCTATGCACTACAACACCTTCCCTCTAATAGAGCAGGATATATCAGAGCTTGTAAAGAAAGTGGAGGAGATGGGTGTTAAGGTAGTTGTACCTAAGGTTGGGGAGTGTCTAGACCTTTAACTTTTTTACTAACTTTTTTGTGAGCACTATGAAAAAAGAGAAGATAGTGGTAACTGCCGGTACCTTCGACCTTTTACATCCAGGGCATTACCACATCCTTAAGTATGCCAAGAGTCTAGGGGATAAACTTATAGTTATAGTGGCCAGGGATGAGACTGTTAAGAAGATAAAGGGTAGGAAACCTGTTATACCAGAGGAGCAGCGAAGGTTTATGGTAGAGGCACTTAAACCTGTGGACAAGGCCATACTTGGTAGTTTAAATAACAAGTTGGAACCTATTTTAAATATTAAACCAGATGTTATCGTTTTAGGCCCTGATCAGCAGACCTTTGATCCAGATCAGTTGAAAGAGGAGTTGAAGAGACACAACTTAGAGGTGGATGTTGTAAGATGTAAGGAGTATGTAAGGTGTCCCTTCCACAGCTCCTACGATATAGTTAAGGAGATCATTGAGAGATGGAAGAGAGGGGATTTTATAGATAGCAACAAGTGAAACATTGAGATATTTCCCTATGCCCGCTATATGGGTACTTAAGCCCTAATGGTTACAGGTATTCCCTGAAGATGTGGGGAGTTCCTCTTTCCCCGAAAGCCCTCAGATAAGAGGGAAGGTTATCGCTACGATATTTTTAAAAGTAGCAGATAACCAGAACGGAGTTTAAGTAGTTAAAGTCTTCTCTTTTTTAAAAATTATTTTTATAGTTTAACTTTTTTAACTGTTTAACATACCTAACTGTTAAACATTCAAGAGGGGTAGTGTGAGGTTACTACTGATACACGCTGACTATCTAGAATTTAAGGCCACTGAGAAGACAAAAATTGCCGAGGATACTAACAAGTTAGAGGGAAGAATGGAGGAGTGTTTAACAGTATTTACCGCAGTTGAAAGGGGGGATGAGGCAAATCCAAAGGCCATTGTAGAAAAGGCCTTGGAGGAGATAACAAAAATTGCCAAAAATCTCAAGGTTGACAACATAGTGGTATACCCCTATGCCCATCTATCAAGTGATCTGGCCTCTCCAGAGGTTGCAAGGGAGATACTTGTAGAGATGGAGGAGAGGTTAAGGGAGAGGGGTTACAACGTATTGAGGGCACCCTTTGGATGGTATAAGTCCTTTAAGATAAGTTGTAAGGGACATCCACTAAGTGAGTTGTCCAGGAGGATCACCTGTGATACAGGGGAGAAGGAGGAGAAAGAGAAAAGGGAGTCAAAACTCTACCTCCTAGATGTAGAGGGGGAGAGACTTATAGAGTTGGAAGAGGGGAATATCCAGGAGGTTGTAAGAGATGAGGATTTAAAGGCTCTGGCCTACAAGGAACTAGGTATAAAGGGTAAGGAGGAGAGGGGGGAACCTGCCCATGTGAAGTATATAAGGGAGAAGGAGATCTGTGATTACGAGCCCTCCTCAGATCATGGTCACTTCAGATGGTATCCAAAGGGGAAACTTATTAGGGATCTCCTGGCAGATTACGTGTACAACCTAGTTGTGGAGTATGGGGGGATGCCTGTAGAGACACCAGTTATGTACAATTTGGAGAACAGGGCTATAAGGGAGCATGCAGATAAGTTTGGAGAGAGGCAATATAGGTTTACCCAGGGAGATAGGGAGTTGATGCTTAGATTTGCAGCATGCTTTGGCCAGTTCATGATGAAGAGAGACATGTACATACTTCCAAGGTATCTACCTCTTAAGTTGTATGAACTTTCCACCTACAGTTTTAGATATGAGCAGAGGGGAGAACTTGTTGGTCTAAAGAGACTTAGGGCCTTTACAATGCCTGATATGCATACGGTATGCCTAGATATGGAACAGGCGATGGAGGAGTTTGAGCATCAATTCTGGATGTGTCTGAAAACTGGAGAGGATCTGAACATACCCTATGTTGTAATATTCAGATTTACAGAGGACTTCTTCCAGGAGAACAGGGAGTGGTTCTTCAAACTTGCGAAGAAGTATAAGGAGAAGTATAAGAGGGATGTACTTATTGAGTTACTACCTGAGAGGAAACACTACTGGGTTGGAAAGGTGGATATGGCTGTAATTGACAGCCTTGGTAGACCTATTGAAAACCCCACTGTACAGATAGATATAGAGAGTGCTAAAAGGTTTGGGATAAAGGTACACCAGGGAGATAGAGAGGTATACCCGGTGATACTTCACTGCTCCCCAACTGGTAGTATTGAGAGGGTGATATGTGCCCTACTAGAGAAGGCCTACAGGGATCTTGAGAGGGGTAAACTTCCAATGCTACCTCTCTGGCTATCCCCAGTCCAGGTTAGGGTAATACCTGTATCTGAGGCCCATAGGGAGTACGCCTTAAATGTTGTTAAGAGGCTGAGGGAGAGTAACATCAGGGTGGATCTTGATGACAGGGAGGAAAGTGTTGGTAAAAAGATAAGGAATGCTGGAAAGGATTGGATTCCCTACGTGGTAGTGGTGGGAGATAGGGAGGTGGAGGAGAACACCTTGACAGTTACACTTAGGGAGAGGTCTACACTGAAGGGTAGTTATAGGGAGAGGATGGATGTGGAGGAGTTGATTAGAAGGATAAAGGAGGAGGCAGAGGGGTATCCATATAGACCTTTGACCCTACCTATGTACTGTTCCCTGCAACCTACCTTTAAGTAACACTTTTTTAATCGATGATTAACCCCTTTAATCTCTTTTTTACCCTTTTAAAATAAACTATATATACCAATTGTCCTAATATAAGCAAAAAGGACACAGGTGAGATCTTGTTTTCAGATAAGATATACGGGGCTAAAATGGCCTATACCTTTGACGACGTTTTACTTGTACCTAACCCCTCAGATGTTGAACCTGGTGATGTGGACACCTCTACAGATCTTGCAGGTTTAAAGTTAAATATACCTATTCTCTCTGCGGCGATGGATACCGTTACAGAGAAGGAGATGGCTATTGCCCTGGCGAGAAAGGGGGGACTTGGGGTAATCCATAGAAACATGTCTATAGAGGAACAGGTAAAACAGGTATTGGCAGTTAAAAAGGCGGAGGACATTATTATTAGGGATGTTATTACCATAGGTCAGGATAGGAAGGTAGGGGATGCCAGGAGGATTATGGAGTTGTACTCTGTTGGAGGACTGCCAGTGGTAGATGAGAACAACAGACTGGTGGGTATAATCACTACGAGAGATATCAAGTATATCCAGGATGACAACCTCCCTATTAAGGAGGTGATGACTAAAGAGGTTGTATACAGTGACGAGAACATTACCCATGAGGAGGCAATGAGTATCATGTATGAGAACAGGATAGAGAGGCTACCTATCGTTGATGGGAATAAGAGGATAATAGGGATGATTACCTTAAGGGATATTCTTAAGAGGAAGCAGTATCCAGAGGCTGCCAGGGATGATGAGGGAAGACTACTGGTATCTGCAGCCTGTGGTCCCCATGACCTAGAGAGGGCAGAGGCCCTAATAGATGCTGGAGTAGATGCCATAACTATTGACTGTGCCCATGCCCATAATAGAAGGGTGGTGGAGGCTGTAGGTAAGATCAAGAGGTTGATAGAGAAGAAGAACAGTAAGACAGTGCTTATCGTTGGGAATATTGCAACGAAGGAGGCTGCAAAGGACCTTATAGATGCTGGAGCAGATGTGTTAAAGGTAGGTATAGGGCCTGGAAGTATATGTACCACCAGGATAGTGGCAGGGGTAGGAGTTCCTCAGTTAACTGCAATTGCAGAGGTTGCAGATGTTGCAAAGGACTATGGAGTACCAGTGATTGCAGATGGGGGTATAAGATACAGTGGAGATATAGCCAAGGCAATTGCCGCCGGAGCAGATGCAGTGATGTTGGGGAGTTTACTTGCAGGGACAGATGAGGCACCTGGACGTTTAATAACAATAAACGGTAAAAAGTATAAACAGTACAGAGGTATGGGATCTCTAGGTGCTATGATGGGAGGGATAGGTGCAGGGGCTGACAGGTACTTCCAGGCTAAGAGTCATATGAAACATGTGAAGTTGGTACCAGAGGGTGTTGAAGGAGCAGTACCTTACAAGGGGCCTGTAGGTGAAATTATATTCCAACTTGTAGGAGGTTTGAAATCCTCCATGGGGTACTGTGGTGCTAGAAATATAAAGGAGTTGAAGGAGAAAGGTAGATTTGTTATAATAACTCAAAGTGGTCAGAGGGAGAGTCATCCCCACGATATCCTTATAACTAACGAGGCTCCAAACTATCCTATAAATAGATTCTAACCTGGATGATGAGAGTTACCCCCACTGATCTAAGATGATGATACCGGCACTGTCTGACAGGTGTTAAAAATACAGGGGATTGTTATGCCAATTAAGGTTAGTGAGATTTTAAAAAAGAAGATCTACACCACCCAGGGTTACTACGTTGGAGAGGTCTACGACGCCATGATAGATACTGAGAAAGGTGTAGTAAGTGGTATAGTGGTAAGTGACGTCTACAGGGGATGTTTAAAGGATAAGATAGACGACCCCTCCAAGAAGATTGTTATACCCTATAGAATCGTAGAGGCCATAGGAAATATTGTACTGGTAAAACTACCAAAAAAATAACTGGGGTTATAGATGCTTAGGATAGGGATGGTAGGTTGTGGAGCCATTGCAACCTCCATAGTTAATGCCATTTTAAAGGGTATTATTAACCCTAAGGTTGTAGCCCTCTACGACAGGCACATCCACAAGGCGGAGAAACTTGGGAGGTTGGTAGGAGCTGAAGTATGTCACTCCATAGAGGAGTTAGTAGAGAAGGATCTGGACCTGGTGATAGAGTGTGCCTCCATCCAGGCGGTGGAGGAGGTGGCAACGAGGGCTATAGAAAGGGGAAAGGATGTAATAATAATGAGTGTAGGTGCCTTTAAAGACCTTAACCTCTACAAGAAACTCTACAACCTTGCAAAGAAACACAACAGAAGGATATACATACCTTCAGGGGCTATTGCAGGGATAGATGCAATCAAGGCAGCCTCTCTAGGGGAGATATACGAGGTGACATTGACAACGGTAAAACCTCTAGAGGGGTTAAGGGATGCACTGGAGAGGTTGGGGTTTGATATAGATGCTATTTCAGAACCTACTACCGTCTTTGAAGGTTCTTTCTCAGAGGCTATAGAGAAATTTCCTCAGAATATAAATGTCTCTCTAGTACTCTATCTGGCATCTAACTTTCCAACAAAGGTTAAGATAGTGGTGGATCCAAAGATCTCTGTAAATAGACATGAGGTGACAGTTAGAGGCTCCACTGGTACTATAAGAACAGTTGTGGAGAATGTGCCCTCCAGGGAGAATCCTAAGACCTCAGCGCTGGCAGCCTACTCCGTTATAAGACTTATTAAGGATCTTTCAGAACCTATGGTTGTTGGAACTTAACCTCTCTTCTATGTACTTCACTATCTCCAGGGGAATATCTACATATCTCATAATGTTTCTAAATTGAGGGGTTATATTCAACTCCAGTATGTAGTGGTTGCCCTCTTCATCTATCAACACATCCACTCCAACTATGTGGGCACCTACTTTTTTAACACCCTTTAAAAGAAGATCCTCAACATCCTCCCCTATAGAGAATCTCCTGGTTTCTGCTCCAAGGGAGCAATTTGCCCTCCAGTCATTTTTAGGGATCCTCTCCATGGCACATACTACCCTGTTATCGATAACGAAGACCCTTACATCATGTCTATAGGGTATATACTCCTGAAGGATAAGGTTACTGGAGTTCCTCTCGTAGTATCTATTTAAAAAACCCTTTAGATCCTCCATTCCCTCTAACTTTAAAACCCCATCACCGTAGCCCCCATAGACTGGCTTTACTACTACAGGGAATTTTAAACCTACCTCCTCCATGAGGTAATCTACATCCTGGAAGTTATCTGGAGACACCTGGATGGAAACTGGCATGTACTCCCCTAGCACCTGATATGTGAGGTATTTATTTTGACATATCTTCACAGCTCTCCCTGGATTAATAACTTCAATATCTGTAGTCTCCTCAATATACTTCAGGGCCTCTAGACCCTCTTTTAAATAGTCTCTCTCAACCCTTGAGAGAATAAGATCAACATCTAATCTTAACTTTCTAGGATCTATAAAAGTAGTGGGATATCTCCTTGACAGGTACCTGTAGATAAGTAGGTTTTCAAGGGTCTTTCTACAACATAGTATACCTACCCTGATACTCCCACCAATAAAAATTATTCTACTTTTATACTCTCTAGATCTCCCCCCATTCTGTAGGACAGTTTAACCTTCAATATGTTGTCCTCTATCCTAGGATTCTCCACAGGTATAATAAGAGGTGGATTTAACATAGGGGTGCTTCCAGCCACTGTATCCTCTCTCAGTTGGGTGTAGGTGTTTAACCTTATACCTAGCCTATCCTCATTAACTTCAGGAGGTATCTTGAACTCCAGGTAGTAGGAGACCTCCTCCCTGTTTATCCTGTGGAAATCCACTGTACTGTAAAGTATCTCCTGGGATAGGGGTTCCGATGTTACCTCCTCGTCGTAGTAGATATGGTTCATCTTGGATACCACTACCTGGGCTGTGTTGTAGACCCTCTGAGGTATAACCCTTCCACCCTCCTTTAGAATCCCTCTCTTAAGTATGGCATTCATAACTGGAACCTGAGGCTCTGTAATAAGTGCAGTATCCAACATCTCCATAACTACTACATCTACCTCTTCCTCTGGGATATACTCCCTTGCATCACCCTCAATAAGTTCTATGTTTTTAAACCTGTTTATCCTTATATTCTCCAGGGCGTACTGGTAGGTTATAGGATCCAACTCAATGGCGTATACCTTCCTTGCAATTCTCGCTGCTATCATGGCCAGTATTCCACTGCCAGTGCCTACGTCGTAGAGTATATCCTCAGGTTTAACACTTCTCTCTATAGCCCACCTGAATACACCTAACCTCTCCCTGTCCTGGAGCATACTGTAGTGCCACTGGGGGACATTTAACTTCAATATCATTTAACCCTCCCTTACATACTTCTAAGGATGTCTATAAACCTGGTAAGTACCTTATCCCTTAGACCCTCTACGAACTTCATACTACCTGCACACTCATGTCCCCCTCCGTCTATGGAGGCCTCAGGAATCTCCCTCATAAGTTGTTCCACTATATGGTTTAGGTTGAAGTTGAACCTCTCACTTACCACATCTGTAGCCCTAACCACCAAGAAATCTGGCCCATAGGCTATGGTTATAATAGGGGTCTCCTCCCCGTACTTTTTAACTACTGTATCATGTACAAATCCACAGGTTTTCCCTGGTGGCGGGAAGGTAAACTTATGGGTGTACTTCTCCACGTCCAGGGTATTCAGTATAATGTTATTCTCCAGTTTTTGGGTTTTTAGGGCAGGTAGTGCAGCTCTCATCTGCCTGTCTATCATCTCCATAGCCCTCTTATAGAGGATGTCTATCAACCTCTCATGTCTGTATATCTCCCTCTTGTTTGTGGCCAGGATCTCCTCCACTATTCCCCTTCCACTCATGAACCTTAGATAGAAGGCCTCGAAGTCCATACATAGGGCTATCTTCTCAAGATCCTCTACGGTATACTCCTTACCACTACCGTACCTCTTACTCCACTTTGTAAGGTCCTTAAGGGCTATCTTTATATACTCCTCCACCTCCCTACCCTTGGCGTGATCTCCAACTACCGCTATACCTGGAAGGTGATTTATCTCCTCAGTTACATCCTTGTTTATCATCCTTGCAACCTCTGTTGCCAGCACCCCTGCTGTAAGGTTACTGTCCCCTCCAACGAGGTAGGGGTTTACATGGCCAGAGATGTACTCGTCTACCTCAACTCTGCCGTTGACAACCTCTCCAGGGTAGTGATGATCTATTACAAGTACATCTACTCCAAAGGCTACAGCCTGGGAGATGGCAGGGATGTCTTCATCTGTACTACCGTTGTCTGTAAGTACTACAAGGGGCATCTTCTGGCCAAATCTCAACTTATCCTCTAGGGAGTGTACTAGATCCTTGGTCACATCCTCCAACTCGTAGAATGGGGCCTTTGAAGGACTTCTCTTAAAGTAGTGCCACTGGGCATCTACATCTATGGAGAACTTACTAAGTATTGGGAGTATAGCCCTCTCCAGGGCTAAGCCTGCACAGTACCCATCTGCATCTGCATGGTGCCTTATAATGACAGGTTTTCCATCTAATATAGCCCTCCTAATCTTCTTTGCCACATGGGCCATCCTAGGTCTCAACTTCTCCAAAACTGGAGATTCTACCAGGAAGTCTATATCTCCATAGGGTTCTGACTTCTCATCTAACTTCCTCTCTATCTCCCTCTTAACCTTCTCAGCCTCTTCACCCTCTAACTTCTTCAACTTCAACCTCTCGATCTGGAGCCTTCCCTCCCTTATAGATACAGTTCCAATAACGTCTATGATATCTCCAACCATTACCTCGGGATGTGCCCTTAGACCTGCAACATCCAGGGCTGAAACCCAGGCGGTCTCAGTACCATCTGTCACTGTGAAGATAGTTGGTCCAGGTGTCTGGGTTATCTGGATAACCTCCCCCCTGATGTGAACGATCTCATCTATCATCTCCACTAATCCCTTATCTATGATCTCCTTAATGGTTGTTAGAGGTATCTCCTTCTCAAGCTTCTCCACGGTGTAGTCAGTTAGTGGTATGTATCTAAAGTCAATCTCCCTCTTCTCAGGTCTTACATCTATGACCTGCACTATAACCTCATCTCCAATTTTAAAGTCACTTAGTTTCTTACCTACCATCTCCCTTGGTTTAAGTAGACCCCTTGTCTGCTCGTTGAGGGAGACAAATACCCCGTACTTCTCAGTCCTGGATACAACCCCCTTGTAAAACTTACCTGTCTCTACGTCTCCAACGTTACATAGACTGTCCAACTCGTAGACAGTCTTTAGATTCTTCCTCCTCTCCTCTTCCTCTCTTCTACATATGTCACATAGGGTAACGTCTTTATACTCTGGATACTTTCCAATGTATCTACCACACTTGTCACACTTTACAACCTTTCCAGAACCTCCACAGTAGTCACAGGTGTCATAGACAGGTACCTTACCACTACCTTCACAGTTTGGACAGGGCACCTCGGCAAGATCCAGGTCGTACTTGGATCTTTTAGAAATACCTTTAAAGTGAGACTTTGTATCAAACTCGCATATGTATCCACTTCCCTCACACTCTGGACATGTCTTATACCTTACTATCTTCTTCCCAGTGCCCCTGCAAATTGGACACTTGTCTATCATAACCATCACTTTTTAATCTTTGTGAAAATTTATTATAAAGGTAAAATTTATAAAAATTGTGAAAAAAAGAGGGTAGAAAAATAGTAAAAAAGTTATTGATCGCTGTCTTCCTCTTCTCCTCTGCCAGTAGTGGCGTAGAATCTTCCATACTCCATCTGGTTTCTCTTACTCATCAACTTATCTATGGACAACTTCATAACTGTAGCGTAGATATCTATTAGATCCCTGTACTTAACTTCAGGTAGTCCTGTGTAGAGGAAGAGTATCTTTTTAACATCCTTTGCCATACTGTTATTTACGAAGTATGTTGAGAGGGCCTCTGCAAGAGGTTCAAAAGGTGGATATCCCATTCCCAAGGGCATCCTCTTCTTATAGAACCTGTCCCCATACTTGATACCTACTACCTGGGAGAACCTAATATGTACCATGTTCTCTGATATCTTGTCCATCCTCTCCAAGATATTTAGCCACCACTGTGTATCTGCCTTCTCAGAGGCCTCCATGAAGTCGCCAGTTTCATAGACCTTTAACTCAGTGAGGAATATGTTCTCCAACTGTAGGGAGGGTATTATCTTTATTCCCTCCTCCCTTGCAGCCTTTACAAGTTCCTCGAGTTCATCTAGGGTACCAAACCCCTCCTCGTTTGTAGCAGGTTCTGGGGAGTATATCATCTCACTGTTTACCTCGTTGAACTTCTTCAAGATCTCCAACTGTACATTTAGATCTCCAGCTCCTATCCTCCTACCAAGGTGGTAGTTGTATATCTTAGCTCCAGCTATTGTAGCCCTCTCTATTGCTGTGAGGTGGGCCTTCAACCCCCTCTCAGATGTTACGTTGTAGTAGGGTCCATGGGCTATAATCATTGTAAAGTACTTCTCTCCTATCTCTCTGTAGTTCTCGTAGTAGTCTGGTGACATCCTCCTGGCTAGGACAGCAGGTGGTATCTCTGTAATTCTTGTACCTAGGAGTGCAGCCTGTCTTAGTGTAGAGAGGGCGTTGTAGGTACCCCACTCAAAGAGTATCATCGGTTATCACCTATAGCTTTTATAGTCATAGTTGTTATTGTTAATTAATCCTTTATATATATTTTTGGAGGGGGTGGATATGTACAGTATAAAGATGAGGGCCTCAAGGAATGGTAAACATATCTCTGGGGCGGAGACCATTGTAGAGAGGGAGAAGGTGGAGGAGTACGTTCTCAAGTTTATAAGGAGGGCCTTCTCCCATGAGCTTGGAACCCCAGACTTTATAAATATAAAAATTGAGGAGATCAGGGAAGATATAGAGTATGTTCCTCACCTCCCTATTACAACCCTTGAATGTAGGAACAAGGAGGAGGCCAGGGAGGTTGCCAGGGGTATCCTGAAGAGGGAGGGAATAAAAGAGGAGGTTATAGAGGAGGCCTTCAGAATAGTGGAGAGGGGAGGTATGAGGGGGGCAAGTATACTGAATCTCCAGGGGGAGAGGTTGGAACCTGATAAGGAGAGGGGTGTGAGGGTGAAGTGTATATCCACATCTGAGGAGTTGAGGGAGAGGATACTGAGAGAGAAGTTGGGAACAGAGAGGACTGTAGATGCCATAGGGATAGCCACCAAGGTTATAGATCTAGGTGTTGTTGCAGAGCTCTGTGTCTCAGATAACCCCTCCTATACCACAGGTTATGTAGCTACTAGGAAGGGGTACTTTAGGATTACAAACTTGAAGGAGAGGGGGGAGCCAGGTGGCAGGGTGTTCTTCGTAGATATTTCCAGGGGAGAGAGGGAGAGGTTAGAGAGGTTGATAAGGGATCTGGAGAATAAGCCCTATATTATAAAGTAGAGGAGGGTGTAAAGTAGAAGGAAGGTCACCACCACTACATCTACAGCCCTCAGGGAATTATAGGCTTTTTTAAGATCTATTTTCCCCCTTCCCAGTTTGTAGTAACCTATCTTCTCCAGGGTCATGTTTAAACTGTTGGCCACCGTTGCCATGGTATAACCTGAATTGGGAGAGGGTGTTTTAGAACCTTCCTTCAGGAAACCGTAAAGTGCCCTCTTAATATCTCCCCCGTACAGTGGTGAGGTTAATACAAGGAGTAGCCCTGCAATACGTGAAGGTACAATATTCAGTAGATCGTCTAGGTAGGCAGCTAACTTACCGTAGTACTCGTATTTTTTATTCCTGTATCCTATCATGGCATCTAGGGTATTGACAGCCCTGTAGAGGAAGGCTCCTGGAAGTCCAAAGAGTGCCCCGTAGAAAAGAGGGGCGATAATACTATCTGTTATATTTTCAGAGAGGCTCTCCACAGATGCAGATAGGATATGCTCTATATCTAACTTCGAGGTATCCCTACTTACAATACACTGGAGATGCTTTCTCGCCCCCTCTATATCCCCCTCCCTTATACAATCCATAGGTCTCCTTGAGAAGTCCAGAAGGGACTTATATCCAATGGTAGTTGAGAGGGCGAGGGAGTAAAGGGGGTACTGGAGGATCTCAGGTAATCTACATACAAGTATCTCTAGGCCATAGGAGGCCAAAAATACCACTGTCAGTGTAATTATAGTGATAAGGGATCCAAAAAAAAGATCTCTAATTTTATCCTGGGAATAGGTGGACCTAAATATATTCTCCAGGGTATATATCAATTTCCCTATCCAGACTACAGGGTGTACCCTCTCAGGGGGTTCTCCAAGGATCCTGTCAAGTATCACAGATCCCCAGAGTATCAGAGGGTTGAGCATAGTTATAACCTACTTAGGGCATCTAGGAACTTCTTAGTTCTCTCCCTCTTTATAGAGTTGTATTTCTCCAACTTCCCTATATCTATACCCTTTTTACTTAGGAGGGACCTTACCCTATCTATAGGCGCCATATCCCTGAGAATCTTCTCAATCTCCTCCCTCTTAAACCCGTACCTCTCTACCTCCTCCCATCCATGGACAAGGTATAGGGCTACCCCTCCAAGATTCTTAAGGGGGATACTGTACTTTGGAAGTTCCCTCTCAAGGAGGAATTTAACATCTAAAACCTCTACGGCATCTATACCATCTACCTTCATCCATTTGAGATTTAGAGGGGAGGGTGTTGTAAGGATGGAGGGAAACATGCTGGATCTATCCCTCTCATCTGGAGTCTTGTAGAGGTAGTACTTAAATATATCCTGGGAGAGGTACCTTACTGCTATACTGTAGGGGAGGTTTTCCGAGATCTCCCTCTCCATCCTCAGGGCACAGTCCAACTCCTCCACAGGCTTTCCCCCCTTGTAGAGCCCCAACTTCTCCAACTCCTCTCTCATCCTAATCCTCTTTACCTTCAACTCGTCCAATGTTCTAACATCTATCATCCCCTCCTCCACCTCCTCCCTTAGATCCAACACTGTACTCCTGTACCTCTCTATCAATTCCCTCTGATATTCAGAGAGTTTTTCCTCGTACTCCTTCTTTAGTTTCCTCTCTATCTCATCCCAGTAGGCCAGTAGGTAGGTCAGTGCCAAGGTCCTTCTAACGTAGCCATCAGATATCAACTTCCTCTTGGTGTAGTTCTTCTTTATGGAGGTTATAAGTACATCTCCGTAGTTTCTCTTAAGGTACTCCTCATAATCCTCTTCCTCTATCTTCAACCTCTTCAACTTCCTCTTCCCATCCTCTATTACTATAAAGGTGACTGTGACAGAGCTAAGTGTCCCCTTGCCCTGGGACTCCAGTATACTTAGAAGTCTCTTGTAAGTCCTGATAAAGACTGTTGGCATGTTAAAGAGTATATCCTTATTGGAACCGTCATAGGGTAGAAAGTGTACTATCCTCCTGTTCCCCTCCCTCTCCTTCAGATGTCCCAGGGCTATCCTGTGGGATACTATGGCATACCTTACCCTCTCCAGTAACCCCTTCTTCTCATCTACCATCCTTCTCAGGTAGGAGACGTAAGACTTTATCTCGTAGAGGTCCTCCTCGTCACATCCCTTTAACTTTCCCACACCTATCAAGGGGGTGTCAAAGCCCTGTAATTCCATCCTCTCCTTAAACTCCTCTAAAATTTTTAAATTTCTACTTAAAATCTCTATGAGGTTGTTGTAGAAATCACTATCTAAGTCCTCTGAAAATTTTGAAGATATCTCCTCCCTAAATTTTGACAACTTCTCTAAAAACTCATTACAACTTCTGATTAAAACACTACTATCCATAATTTCACAACCCTTTAGGTGCCAGTTAAAAATTTATTAACTAGCACATAAAAAGAGTTTATTGGGAGGATTTTTCCTTACTCTTTAAACTTCTCTTCAACATCCTCCTGTACTTCCCGTACCTGTCCTCCAGGGAGAACCTAGGTGGTTTAACAGTTACAGTTTTCTCCCCACAGACACTACAGATGTCCTTCAAGGTGTACCTCTTACACCTTGGACACTTTCTTATCCTCATGTTTTCTGACCTTAATTAGTGGTACTCCCTTACAAAACTACCCTTTCCTCCCTTGTACTTCTTGATGGAGTTTATGGCGGCATCTGCAACTTTTCTCAGTACCTCTTCCCCACTCTTGTAATCTGGTGCCTCAACCTCTATCCTGTACTTTGGAGCTCCAATGTACCTTATATCCACAAGGACATCCTCGTAGGGGTTGGCCTCTAGGGCCTTTTTTAGTACCTCCTTTATAATATTGATACCTCTAGATTCCGTTGTAGTGATGGTGAGTATACCGTCTACCTTTACAGTGGGTAACTCTATGTTCTCAACTGCCACCTGGTAGAGTACATCCTTCCACTCCTCAGGGATGTCCAGATCCTCCAGGATCTCCTTACCCTCTATGGCGATACACTCCAGGGCATGGTAGAGTTCTCCAAACTCCTCCTCCAACTTATAACCAACCTCCTCCCAGGCCTCCTCAAGGGACTTTCCAAGTTTCTCTCCTGCAAACTGTAACAACTTCTCCGCCCTTTGGAATCTCTTCCACTCCTGGATTTTAGCCTTTTTCTGCTGTTCAGTAACCCTCTTCAGGGAGAGGTCTATATGCCCCTTCTCCCTGTCCACCCTCATTACCTTTGCCACTACTCTCTGTCCCCTTTTAACATGATCCCTTATATTCTTTACCCATCCAGAGGATACCTCGGAGATATGTATCATCCCCTCCCTATTTGGATACTCCAACAGTTGTACAAATGCTCCATAAGGTTTAACATCTACAACTGTACCTATAACCAACTCTCCCTCCTCTGGAAAATCCTTTCTCATGTTCTCACCTGATCATCATTTAAATAATAGTAATACCACAGCAAAAATATATAAATCTATGGTGAAAAGGTGGAGCTAAAAACCCCTATATCAAAGGATACAGTGTATAAATTGAAGGTTGGAGATGTAGTCTACCTCAGTGGAAGGATCTATACTGGAAGGGATGAAGCCCATCTTACCGTTGTTAAGGAGGGTGAAAGGGAGGATGTTAAAGAGGTTGTAAGTAAGTTAAAGGATGGTGTGATATACCATGCAGGGCCAATAATGAAGAGGGTAGGAGATAGATGGAGATGTATATCTATAGGACCTACAACCTCTGCCAGGATGAACGATATAGAGGAGGACTTTATAAAAGTTACCGGTATCTCTGCCATAGTTGGAAAGGGGGGGATGAAGGGGGATCTACTAGATGTCTTTAGAAAATATGGAGTTGTCTATCTAGCTGCCCCTGGAGGATGTGCGGCACTACTTGCAGATGCAGTGGTAGAGGTGAAGGGTGTATATCTACCTGAGTTAGGTATGCCAGAGGCTGTATGGGAACTTGAGGTTGAAAACTTTGGTCCCTTGATAGTTGCCATGGATACCCATGGAAGGAGTATCTACGAGGAGGTAAATAGGAGGGTAATGGAGAAATTAAAAGAGTTGATTTAACGGTGAGAGATTGGAGATAAAGAGGAGACACTATTTAAAAAAGAAGGAGTTAAAGAAGATTCTGGAGGAGTTAAGGGATACCCTTGGGGTGGAGATTCCAGGTAAGGTTAAGGGGGAGTTGGTAGTGGTGGATAAATACGAGGTAGTACTCATAGATGGAGAACCTACAGCTTTCAAGGTGGAGGGTAGGTTCTATCCCACACTTCACTGTATCATGAGGTACAATGTAGAGAGGGGGAGGGTTGTAGTGGACATGGGTGCTGTAAAGTTTCTTGCCAAGGGGGCAGATGTCATGGCTCCAGGTATAGTGGATGCAGATGAGAGTATTAAGGAGGGAGATATAGTTTTTGCAGTGGATGAGACCCATAACAAACCTCTAATAGTTGGTAGGGCCTTGATGGATGGTGCTACAATGAAGAATGCCAGGAGAGGCAGGGCGATAAAAACCCTTCACCACGTTGGGGATCCTATATGGAACCTTAAGTAGAAGGGATGGTTATGGAGAGGATAAGGATAGGGGATATAGTTTTAAAGACTCACCCCCTGGTCTATGAGCCTGCGGAGGACAGTATCCTTCTCATGGAAAACCTGGTAGATGTAAGGGGTAAGAAAGTTTTAGACATGGGGACAGGTAGTGGTATACAGGCTATAAATGCCCTGAAAAGGGGATGTGAGATTGCAATTGGAGTGGATATAAACCCCTATGCCATTAGGTTAAGTAGGGAAAATGCAGAGCTAAATAATTTAAAGGTAGATAGGGAGGTGTTCTTCTTCCAGGGTGACCTGTTTAAGGACATGGATAGGATAGTGGAGGAACTTGGTATAGATAGATTTGACGTCATCCTCTTCAATGCCCCCTACCTTCCAACGTCTCAGGAGGAGAGGTTGGAGGGTTATATTAACTACGCCTTTGACGGAGGAGTTGATGGAAGGGAGGTAATAGATAGGTTTATCTCAGAGGCTGGAAGGTATTTAAAGAGGGATGGGGTAATTCAGATAGTACAGTCCTCCCTAACTGGAGAGAGGAGAACCCTTGATATGCTAAAGAGGTATGGATTTAAAGGGGAAAAAAGTGCATCTATAAGGTTTTTCTTTGAGGAGATACAAGTGATAACTGCCTGGAGGGTGAGGTAATGGAGAGGGTGCTGGCAAGGGATGTAATATCCTTCATTGAGGAGTTTGCCCCTCCCACCCTGGCGATAGAGGGGGACAACACAGGTCTTCAGGTTGGAGGGGATCTGGAGAGGCCTGTTGAGAAGATAGGTGTGGCCTTGGATCCCTCACTGGAGGTGATAAGAAGGGCTGTTAAGGAGGGTGTAGATTTTTTATTTACTCACCATCCACTTTTAAAGGAGGGTGTAAAATCCTTCCAGGGAGTGATCTATGAAAAGTTAAAGATACTGCTAAGTAGGGACATTCTACTTTACTCCGCCCATACCAATTTGGATATCTGTGAAGGGGGATTAAACGACGCCCTGGCAGAACTTTACAAGCTAGAGGATAGGGAGTATCTCTTTGAAAATGGACTGGGAAGGGTAGGGGTCTACCAGGGAGGGCTAGAGGAGATACTGGATATTACAGAGAGGTATATATGTGAAAATCCCACAGTTGTAAGGGGTGACGTTGTTAAGGAGAAGGATACTTTAAAGGTGGCTGTACTCTCAGGTTATGGGTTATCCCAGAAGAACATCGAGTACGTATCCAAGGTGGCAGAGGTGTACATATCTGGAGATCTAACACATCACTCAAAGATACTGGCAGAGGATCTCAACCTCTGTGTTATAGATGGAGGGCACTACGGTACTGAGGTCTATGGATTGAGACACTTTTCAGAGTACCTTAAAGAGTTAGGTTTAGAGGTAGTAACCCTGGACTTTTAAGGTGAAACTATGGTACTACTACTGATAAGGGGAGATAACTACAAGAAGATAAAAAACGCCCTTGCAGATATTCACAGACATGGGAAACTTACCATCCTTGGAAAACCGAGGATTATAGTTCCAGAGGCTGCAGACGAGATTTTGAAACATATACTAGGAGATATTAAAAAGCCATGTAAGAGGGCCTGTCTAGTTAAGATCCAGGAGAGTGCTCCAAAGGCAATTGACAGGATAAGGAAGATACATCCCCCTGCACATATAGTGGTAATAAGTGAGAGGTATGAACCCTACCACCATCTAATGAGGGATCTTCCCAAGATGCCTGTATTGAAGGGTTTCTACAAGAGTAAAGATAGGGAGGAGAAGGAGGAGGATAAAGAGGAAAAAGAAGAATAATTACACAACCCTCTCTAAAAGTGAGACTATATTCATCACCTCTATTTTTTTCCCTCCCCCATTGAACTTCTTCAAGGTATCCCCTATATGGTACTCACAGAAGGGGCATACTGTAATAACGTAATCTGCACCACTTTTGTGTATCATCCTAACCTTTCTCCTTCCAATGGCATAGGCCACCTCTGGTCTTCCACTTCTAACCCCTCCTCCAGCACCACAGCATTGATCAGGTATCTCCATCTCCACAAACTTTAGTCTAGGAATCCTCTTCAGTATCCTCCTAGGTTCTAGATATATACCCTGTCCCCTCCTTAGATGACAGGGGTCGTGATAGGTAACTTTAACATCCAGGGGTTTATACTCCAGAGGTATCCTATCTAGCACCTGGGTTATATCCATCACCTGAAACTCCCTCTCCCTATAATCCCTCTTTAAGGTACAGCCACACCCTGCACATAGGGTAACTACTCCATCTACCTCTAAACTGTTAAACACCTTGAGGTTTTTCCCCTTTAACTTCTCTGCAACATCCCTCTGACCAGTTCTAAAGAGGGGGGATCCACAACACACCTGATCCTTAGGTATTACAAGGGAGATGCCATGGGCATTTAACACCTTTATTGCACTTCTACCTACATCCTGCAACCTGTAGTCGATGAGACACCCTGTAAATAGTGCCAACCTCATCTTCTCATTATCTACTATGTACTCCTCTTTTACCTCCTCTAAAAAGGATCTCCCCTCCTTCTTCACAGACCTCCCACCCTTCAATATATTCTCCCTTACTACTAGGTGATTCTCTAGATAGTATCCCTTTTTAAAGGCTAGCTCCCTCAACCTCTCTATGGCCCTGTGGACTATATCTATCTCTTTAGGACATACCTCCACACACTTGGCACAGGTGGTGCAGTTGTGTAGATTCTCAAAGTAGGCTATCCTCTCCCTATCTTCTCTATCCCTTGGATCAAAGGCAAACCTGGCCAATTGCCTCATAAATGTAGGACCTGGATACTGGGAGAACTTTCTAGCAGGGCACTTGGAGAGACAGCATAGACAGTCTATACAGTTCCTAACACCTTTGAATTCCCTTATATCTTCAGGGGTGATCTTGGGGATGTCCCCCTCATGGTGTAGGTAGTTTCTCAGACCCTGGATCTTTTTATAGTAGGGAGACCTATCCACTACAAGATCCTCCACCACGTTAAAGCCCTCCAGGGGTTCCACAACCATTCCATCCTCTACCCTAGTTTTACAGGCTAACCTTGGTTCACCGTTAATAGTCATGGCACAACTTCCACACTGTCCAGCTCTACAGGAGGCCCTGTAGAGTATACCCTCTCCATAGTTACTGTTTATATACTCCAAGGCCTCAAGTACAGTTATACCCTCTGGAACTCTGTAACTCTTGAGGATACCCTTTCTCTTAACAGCTATAGCCACCCACTCCATACTATCTACCTCGGGAGAAAAAATTATATATAACAAAAACTACTTAAAGTAGAACAGTGGCGCCGAGTGCCGTGCCTGGTGGCACGGGGCGGACTTCAGATCCGTCAGTTCCTAGGAACTTGGGGTTCGATTCCCCCTCGGCGCCGTTTTTTACTATTTTTTAGGGGAACTATGGAGAAGATATATTCTAAGCTAGGGAGGCTCCCTGATCTTAGGAGGGTTGCAGATTTTCTCCAGGATTTTACCGGGTTTATAAGGGTAGAGGAGGGTATGCTATTTTACCTGGATTCAAAGTTGATAGTATCACTCTGGAGGGATGACCCTGTAGATATAAGGGATATCTTTAAGAGACTACCAGAGGAGTTTTTAATTGAGGTCTATAGATGCTCCAGGGAGGAGTTAAGGGAGATACTGAAGGAGAGGTTAGGGGAGGATATATTCAAGGTGGAGGAGGAATCCCCCCTTATATCAGTCCTCCTGGACTCCTACAACTCCATATATCACCATATTGACGACGGCAGCTACGAGGTAACTTTAATACCTAAGAGGTTCTGTAGTGACAGGGGTATAATAGTATTTAAGGATAGGGAGGAGGTTTTGGCATTATACTATACCAGGGATAAAACCCTAGAGGGTATTAGGGCTCTAGGTAAGATAAGGGCTGTATTTGCAGTTAGTGAGATGAAAGGTTTCATAAGGGAGATATCTAAGGAGGAGATGGAGGAGTATATGAGAAAATATCCTCAAGGTGTACTAAAGAGGTCCATCTCCCTGGAGGAGCTGATAGAAAGGATAAGGAGTAAAGGACCTAGTAAGGTGATACACAACCACTCCCTTATGGATGTACTAAGTGAAGAACCCTCTCTACTGGAAATCGATGGAAAGATGTACATCGTCTCCAGGGATAGAAAACCTGTTTACGCCTTTTTTGATAAATACAGGGGGGATAAGGCCTACAGGTATATAAAGAATTACTGTCTATTCAGGGATGTGGAGATCAGGGTATATCCCCTTAGCAGGGAGGAGTACAGGATGTTTAGGGACTTTAAAGATATTAAGTTAGGATAATTACTTTTATTTTTGTGATAGCTATGGATATGATGAAGTACTTCAGTAAGGCCATAAGTGGGGGACTCTCTTTTAGGGATATAGTGGATCTCTGGAATGAGTGTGATACCTACGACCTACTATACCTGGCCTACTCACTTAAGAGACACTACAGTAAAAACCCCCTTAAGATAGATCTATGTTCCATAGTAAATGCAAGATCTGGAAGATGTCCTGAGAACTGTATCTTCTGTTCCCAATCTATCTATCATAAAACAGCTATAGCAACATACGGTTTAAAACCTAAGGAGGAGATCCTAAGATATGCAAAGTATATGGAGAAGTACTGTAGTAGGTTCTCCATAGTAGTTAGTGGTAGGTCTATAGGGGAGAGGGACTTTGAAAGGGTGGTAGATACTGTAAAGGAGTTGAAGGAGAAGACAAGATTGAAGATCTGCGTATCCCTTGGTATACTGGATAGGGATAAACTTAAGGATTTAAAGGAGTTAGGGGTTAGGATACATAACAACCTGGAGACCTCCAGGGAGTACTTTGAGAAGGTATGTACCACCCACAGCTACGAGGAGAAGTTAAGAACTATAAGGTATGCAAAGAAGCTGGGATTGGAGGTATGTAGTGGAGGTATATTTGGATTAGGTGAGTCCTATATAGATAGGATAAAGATGTTGGAGGAGTTGAAGAAATTGAAGGTAGACAGTGTTCCCCTAAATATACTTCACCCCATAGAGGGTACAAGGATACACCAGCTGATAGAGAGGGGAGAGGTAAGGGAGATCACTCCAGAGGAGGCGCTAAAATCCATTGCACTTGGGAAGATAGTTATGCCAGATAGGGAGATACGTCTATGTGGAGGTAGGCTCTACAAGTTGAGGGACCTTCAATGTCTCTCCCTCCTGGCAGTTGATGGCCTTATGGTAGGTAACTATCTAACTACCAAGGGGAGATCTATAGAAGATGATATAAGGATGATAAGGGATATGGGGTTTCTATGTTAATGGAGAAGTTTAGGAGGTTGAAGGAGTACTTCAGGGGGAAGGTATCTCTGGTGTCATACTCTGGAGGAATGGACAGTTTACTGGTAGCCCTTGTAAGTAGATACTACGGGAGGTATACCTTGGCTGTAACTGTGGATAACGGATTCTTTCCAGAGGAGGTTATTAAAAAAGGTAGGGAAATAGCTAGAAGATATGGTATAGATCACAAGGTTGTAAATTTCAACTACCTGAGGAATAGGGTGATATGTGAGATAAACAGGAATCTAAAAAATAGATGCTACATATGTAAGAGGCATATGGCCAAGATACTTCTAGAGGAGAGGGAAAGATTAAGGAATACCTTTAACAGGGAGGTAATAGTAGTGGATGGAACTAACTACGACGACCTATCTGAGGACAGACCAGGTATAAGGGCCTACAGGGAGTATGGTATATCATCTCCCCTGGCAGAGTTGGAGATAGGGAAGGAAGAGGTTAAAGAGATACTTAAATTTCTAGGTGTACCCATTCCAAGGGAGGACTCCTGTTTAGCAACGAGGATATTAAACCCTCCTATTACAGAGGAGAGGTTGAAAAGGGTATACGAAGGTGAGAGATTTTTAGCCTCCTATTTGGGGTTGGAGGGATACTTTAGGGTGAGGGATTTTCACAACATCGCCCTTATCCAGATAGAGGAAAAAGAGATACACAAGATATTGGATGTTAACAAGTTTAAGGAGATAGATAAAAGATTTAAGGAGATGGGGTTTGAGAGGGTTGCACTAACATTAAGATAGGGTATTCTCAATCCATCTAACTACCTTGGAGACTCCCAATGCAATACCTTCCACCTCTATTCCTCCCTTCCCTTTAGCTCCATCCCCTACTAGGAAAAGTCTCCTATCCACTATGGGATCTACATCTGTACCACTTGAGGCGTGGTTTACAGGGATCTCATCCCTAAATGTCTGAATGTGAAGTATCTCGTAGTTGGCATCTCCAAATAGCCTTTCAATATCCTCCAGCACTATATCTATCTCCCTTTTTACATTGTCTCTAAGTTGGAGGGCATGGGCCATTATTAAGTTATAGCCCTCCTTTGCAAGGGACCTATCTACGTTAGAGGGGCAGTTTAAACCACATAACCTCTCACACTCTGGAGTGAAGAGCACCCCGTTATGTTTAATTAACTTCTCCCTACTACCTATGGATATCTTTATACCCCTAGAGGGTACAGGCTCTCTATCTTTTATAACCTTTACATTGGATATCCTCTCTGTAAGTAGAGGGGAGAGGTTACTTATAATTAGGTGGAACTCTGAACACCCCTCCTCTGTATAGATATATCCCCTATCCTCCTCTACCTCTATCCTCTCAACCTTACAACCTGTAAGTATCCTACCTCCATTCTCCACAATAACCCTTGAAAGTTCATCTATCACTTTTTTACATCCACCTATTGGTACTCCAGGACCTCCAAACCTGTGGTAGTTTCTAGCTATCTCAACAATCTCATCCATGGGAACACTGTAGGCCTCCATACTCAAGGCCCATCCAGTGAAGGAGTTTCCCACCTTCAACGCCAGTGGTACATCCTCTAGGAACTCTCCAAAGGATATACTCTTATCCACCCTACCTAGCTTTAAGTTAGCAGCTTTCTTTAGACACTTTATTTTATCCTTTAAACCTACAAGGTTGAATAACTCCCTGTACCTGTAATCCCTTTTCCCTATTCTAAATAAACCATCTGGGTTGGAGTTTACAATAGTTACCTTACAGCCTGCCCTAGATAGTAACTGTGCCAGATAACCATCTGCTCCATGGGGTATCATATGGAGGGCTCCAGTGCTAAGTTGATAACCCTTGTAGGGAATATTTGTAAACCTCCCACCTAGGTAGGGTAATTTTTCATAGATAACTACGTCGTTATCCCTAGAAAGTAGTGCACCAGCTAACAATCCCCCTAATCCTCCTCCAACTATCCCAACCCTCATAATCCCCTCCCAATTATAAAATAATAAAAAAAGAGAAATTAGCCGTACATTACGTTAAGTGCTGGAGTAGTTGTACCACTGCCCTTCTTCATCTTAATCTTCTCCACAGCCTTTATAAAGTCCTCCATTGTAACGTAATCCCTGTTGTCCCTAATGGCAAACATACCAGCCTCTGTACATACGGCCTTTAGATCTGCACCTACGAATCCCTCTGTCATCTTGGCTATCTTAGCCAGGTCTACATCCTTAGCTAGGTTCATCTTTCTTGTATGTATCTTCAGTATCTCCAGTCTACCCTCCTCTCCTGGTGGTGGTACCTCTATTATTCTGTCAAATCTACCAGGTCTCAGGATTGCAGGGTCTAATATATCCAACCTGTTAGTGGCGGCGATAACCTTTACATCTCCCCTGGAGTCAAATCCATCCATTTCAGCGAGAAGTTGCATAAGGGTTCTCTGGACCTCCCTGTCTCCCCCTGTAAGGGCCTCTGTTCTCTTACTTGCTATGGCATCTATCTCATCTATGAAGATGATGGAAGGTGCCTTCTCCTTCGCCAGTTTAAATACATCCTTTACAAGTTTGGCTCCCTCTCCTATGAACTTTTTAACAAGCTCTGATCCTACTATTCTGATAAAGGTTGCATTGGTCTCATGGGCTACTGCCTTTGCAAGGAGTGTCTTACCTGTTCCAGGTGGTCCGTAGAGTAGTACTCCCTTAGGTGGTTCTATACCTACCTTTTCAAAGAGTTCTGGATGGGTCAGTGGAAGTTCAACAACCTCCCTGATCTCCCTTATCTGCTCATCTAGACCACCGATGTCTTTGAAGGATACATTTGGTCTCTCATCAACCTCCATGGCCAGGGCTCTGTAGTCCTTCTCCCTTGGAAGTACATCTACGATAACCAGGGTCTGCTGATTTAGACAGACCCTTGCACCAGGTACTATCTCCTCCTCATCTACAAACTGGGAGATGTTTACAAGGAAACTTGGACCGGTGGAACTCTTTACAACTGCCTTCCTCTTTCCTACCCTGTCAGTTACAGTACCTAGTATTAGAGGAGGTATTCTAAGTTTATCCAGCTCTCTCTTCAGTATTTCATTCTCCTTCTTCAATTGGAGATTCTCCCTTTGAAGGTTTTTATTCTCCAGTTCCAATTTTAGTATCTTACTCTCCAACTCTGCAATGTAGGTTTTCTCAAATTCCTTTACAGGATTCTTCTTCTCTCCAACATCCTCATTCTCATAAGTTGGAAATACCATAACTATTACCTCCTGATTCGATAAATATGATAACAGATACTGTTATATGGGGGTCAGGCTATATATAGTTTATTAATATAGTTGACGGTGATCCCATGCAGTGTGAACTATGTGGTAGGAGGGTAGAGAAACTTCTACCTGTAAGGGTAGAAGGGGTGGAGATGCTGGTATGTAGCAACTGTGCCAAGTACGGTGTAGCTCCAAAGACCTCCCTGAGAAAAGAGAGGGTAGGGAAAAAGAGTACTCCAAGAGGCACTGGAGGTAGGAGGGTATACAGACCTAAGAGGGATGTATTTGACACACTAAAAACCCTAGTTGAGGACTATGGAGAGGTTATAAGGGAGGCGCGGATAAAGAGGGGTATGAGTATAGAGGAGTTGGCACGTAAGGTAGGTATAAGGGTATCTACACTTCAAAAAATTGAAAGTGGTCAGTTGGAACCTGAGGAGAAGTATATAAGGAGACTGGAAAAGGAGTTGAAGATAAGTCTCTACGAGGAAGGTGGTGAGGAGTTCAGTGGTGGAGGAGGGGGAGATCTCACCCTGGGAGACTTCATTAAGTTTAAGAAGTGACCTATTTTGGTGAAGGAGATGAAGGTGCTACACCTGGACAGTATCTCGGTGATAGTGGAAGGAAGGAGGATGAAATATACAGGGAAGGAGTTGGAGCCCCTCTGGGCCTTTGAAAGGTACAACATCCAGAGGGACAGTATCGTAGCATTTAGAGGGGAGATAGAGGTGCCCCTGGAGAATATGAAGGATCTAAAGGATGTGAAGGAGGAGGGTTTTAGAGGAGATGTACTTATCACCTCTTCAGATGCTATAAACTTCGTTGTTGAACACTTTGACAACCCAGATCTGAAGATGACCTATTTAAGACAGAGACTTCTAGTACTTGTAGCCAAGGAGGTATTGGAGGAGATCTCTGGAAGGAGGATATTAAGAAGAGGTGACGATCTCTACTACAGGGAAGGTAAGTTGTCAGTATCCATAGCCTCCAGAGGTATATCCTCTGGAAAGATCCACCTAGGTATAAACATCTCCAGGGAGGGTACACCACCCTATGTTAAAACCTCCTCCCTGGAGGACTTGGGGATAGATACTGGGGAGAAGAGCATCCTGGATATTATGGAAACTATAGGGAGGAGATACGGGGAGGAGGTGGACAAGATAGAGAGGGACATGAGAAAAACGAGATGTTTATAGTTAGGATTTCAAAATATAGCCCTGATTATTCCCCCTGGTAACTATTATCTCTCCTTCTATACCTCTTTTATCAAGAAAATCCCTGGAGGTCTCCACTACTTTTTTAACATCCTCTCTACCCTCACAGATGGAGTAGAGGGTAGGTCCAAAACTGGAGAGTCCACTGTAGCCTACCCTCTGGAGTTCCCTTAGAAGCTCCCTAACTGTCTCCCTCTGAAGTTCCAACTCCACCCTCTTAAATCCTAGGTACTGAAGTATGTTGATACCTTCACCGAAGGATTTAATATCCCCCTCAACTATGGCAGGTAACATCTTCATAAGGACTATGTGACATATCCTCTGGGTCTCTTCCAGGGGTATAGGGCAGTACCTTCTAAAGATATCCACCTCCCTATCACCGTGGATGTTCTCCCCCTTAGGTATTGTAAGTACAACCTGCCACTTGAAGTCATGTCTAAATATCAGGGGAGGTACCCTTACATTTTTCGAGGCGGAGGAAGGGGCAAATACCTCCTTATCCTTACCCCTCCCAAAGGTATGTCCCCCATCTACTATGAAGCCCCCTCTCTCAAAGGCATAGACACCTATTCCAGAGGTTCCACCTCTACCTGTAATACTGGCCAAGGTTTTAACATCTAGATCCCTGTTATACACCTTGGATATCAACATCCCTGTAGAGAGTGCCATCTGGGTACCACTTCCCAGTCCACTGTGTAGGGGGATGGTATCCCTAACTTTGATATAGATTCCCTCCTCTCCAATGTAGTCTAGCACTCTTCTAGACACCTGATACAACCTATCCCTTATACTTTTTAAGGTGTCCTCCTGAATCCCCTTACACCCTATCTCTATCTCAATCTCTGAACTTTCCCTACCCTCAATGTAGAAGTTTGGATAGTCCAGTGCAATACCCAACCCTCCATCCACCCTACCTAGACTGCCGTTAAGATCTATAAGTCCAATGTGTATCCTGGAGGGAGATTTAAGGGCTATCATGGTGATACACCATCTAAAAACAAAAGCTATTTTTATAATGATTATTATAATCTCATCTATAAATAAAGTTGGGAAAGTTTTGAATATCCTGGAGTTTATCATGGGGCTGTTTTATAGATAGTAACAGGGTAAGTGGTCCCCATATATGTAGGTTTTAAAAACAGGTGAAAATATGAACTTCAAAGTAATAGATAACGGTGTCACAGCCCCTAAGGGTTTCAGGGCAAACGGCTGGAGGAAAGGTAAGTATGGAGTAGGTATAGTATACTCTGAGAAAAACTGTACTGGAGCAGGGACCTTTACCACAAACAAAGTTGTTGCCCACCCTGTTGTAATATCCAAGGAGGTGTTGAAGAAAAACAGGGATAGATTAAGATGTATAGTGGTTAACAGTGGGAATGCCAACTGCTTTACCAAGAATGGTTACGAAGATGGAAAGAGGATGATATCTAAAACTGCAGAACTACTAAATATCCCAGAGGATTCCATCCTAATAGCCTCCACTGGAGTTATTGGAAGGAAGATGCCCATGGATATAATACTCTCTGGTATAGAGGAGACATGTAGGAGGTTGAAGAGGGAGAGTAGTAATCACAACTTTGCCCTCTCCATACTTACCACAGACAGGTTTCCAAAAACCCTAGCCCTTGAGTTTGAGGTAGAGGGTAAAAAGGTGAGGATAGGAGGTACTGCAAAGGGGGCTGGAATGATAGCACCTAACATGCTCCATGCAACTATGCTCTCCTTTATTACAACAGATATCAAGATAGACCCTGAGGAGCTAAGTGTGGTACTTCAGGATGCTGTAGATGAGACCTTTAACAACACCGTTGTAGATGGGGATACAAGTACCAACGATACTGTATTTATCCTTGCAAATGGTGAAAGTGGCGTTAGGTATGAGGAGTGCCCAGATCTGTTTAAAGAGGCTCTCCACTACCTATGTAGAGAGTTGGCCAAGATGATAGTGATGGATGGGGAGGGAAGTACAAGGATGATGGAGGTTGTGGTTAAAGGTTGTGCCTCAAAGGAGGATGCAATCAAGGCCTCAAAAAGTGTTGTTAGATCTCTCCTTGTAAAGACAGCCCTCTACGGTGGAGATCCAAACTGGGGGAGAATAGCTGCTGCAGTGGGATACAGTGGGGCGGAGATGGATATGAGGGTTATGGATATTGCAATATCTGATTATAGAAGGGAGGTCTATTTAGTTAAGGATGGGGATCCTGTGGATGAGGAGGGGGAGGAGTTGAAGATGGCAAGGGAGATTATGAAGGGGAAGAAGGTAAAGATAATTGTAGATCTGAAGATGGGGATGTATGAGAATACCTCCTACGGCTGCGATCTAGGACATGACTATGTAACCCTAAACTCCAAGTACACTACCTAAGATACCGAAAAGTATATATAGGAGAATTGCTATTCTAATGTATGCCTTGGAAGTGTTTTTATGGGCCCGTGGCCTAGCCTGGATACGGCACCGGCCTTCTAAGCCGGGGGTCGGGGGTTCAAATCCCCCCGGGTCCGCCATTGCTTTTTTATAGATTTAGCATTGCTCCAGTGGTGTAGCCCGGCCAATCATGCGGGCCTTTCGAGCCCGCGACTCGGGTTCAAATCCCGACTGGAGCACCATATCTCTTTTTTCTAGATTATTATGGATCTGAAAATTATCCATCTAAGGGAGATAGACTCTACAAATAGATACTGTTACAGGTTAGGGAAAGAGGGGAGGAGGAATCTAGTTGTTGTTGCAGATGTTCAAAGTGCTGGAGTGGGGAGGCTTGGAAGGAGATGGCACTCCAACTACGGTGGACTCTATTTTTCCCTACTACTAGGTTTAAAAGGTAGTGAAAGTATTGGTAGGTTAAACTTTATAGGTTCCATCTCTGTTTACGAGACCTTGATAGACTACCTTCCAGAGGAACTTAGGGAATCTCTGGGTATAAAGTTTCCCAACGATGTTGTAGTGGGAGATAAAAAGATATGTGGCATCCTCTCCGAGATAAACTGGGATCACAAATTTGTAGTCTTAGGTATAGGTATAAACGTCAACAACCCCATCCCAGAGGATCTAAGGGAGAGGGCCACCTCTCTAAGGGAACTTTGTAAAAGAGAGTATAACAGATTTGAGATCCTCCATAAATTTCTAAATAGATTTAGAGACAACTTCCATCTAGAGGACAGGGAGATCCTAAAAAAATATGAGAGATACTCAAAAACCCTGGGTAAATACGTTAAAGTAATAACACCAAGGGAGGAGGTTATAGGGACAGCCTTCAAGATAGACTACGGGGGCATATACCTCTCCACCCTGGAGGGTATAAGGTATATCGGTGTTGGGGATTGTATCCATCTAAGATAGATTTACTTGTGTAGCAGGTAATCTCCAACTCCCCATTCTCTCTTTTTTCATCTACCCTTGCAAATCCATACCTCTCAAATTGAACTATCTCATCTACCTTTACCTTTCTAAAGTCCTTCTCTGCAAATCCAAGGCGTTCCTTACCCTCTGTATCCACCACCACTGTTTTTACAGCATCTTTAACTGGTACCCAGTGTATTATCTTCCCCCTCTTTCTCCTAAGTATCATGAAATCCTCACTGTGATACCTGGCGTATATTACATCCCCCTCTATCTTCTCCACAACTATGTTACACAACTCCATCAACCTGTACATCTTGTTAACCTCTAGATCGTCTGAGATGTAGACCTCCCCCTCAAAGGGAAGTTCCCTGGTACCTAGATCTCTATCTGGGTGCATCCTCAGATACACAGTCTTAGGTTCTGCTCCCAACACCTTCAACCTCTTAGGATTCTCCACAAAGAAGAACCTCTTTGCATCCTTATCTACAATCTCCCTGTTTATGGCGTAGAGGTTTTCCCAGGAGTATTTTACATCTGCAGGTTTTATCCCAATCTCCAACATGGATCTGTAGATGGCCTCAGGTCTTATACCTCTCCTTCTAAGGGCCCTAAGGGTTCCCAACCTTGGATCGTCCCATCCCCTGTACTCCCCCTTAAGTATACCCTCGTACATCTTGGAGGTACTTAGGACTGTCCCCTCTATCTTTAAGATACCGTAGTGTATATACTCAGGCATCTCCCACTGGAAGTACTGGAAGATATACCTTTGCTTCTCTGTATTGACTATGTGATCCTTTCCCCTTAGAACATGGGTTATCCCTAACAGGTGATCGTCAACTGGAACTGAGAAGTTCATAAGTGGATAGACTATATACCTGTCTCCAGTTCTAGGATGGGGTGTATCCTCCATTCTAAATATTGGGAAGTCTCTGACAGAGGGGTTTTTATGTTTTATATCAGTCTTCAACCTAACTACAGCCCCCTCTAAACTGTTATCCAACATCCTCTCCCAGAGTTCCAGATTCTCCTCCACAGGTCTATCTCTACATCTACAGGGTACGCCCCTGTTCTTAAGTCTCCTGAACTCTTCAGGGTCACACTGGCATACGTAGGCATGCCCCATCTCAATTAGCCTCTTACAGTGGTCGTAGTATATTTCCATCCTTTCAGACTGTATCACCTTCTCCCCCACCTCTATATTCAACCACTCCAGATCCTCCTCTATCATCTCGTAGGCCTCTGGAAGTACCCTCTTAGGATCTGTATCCTCCAGTCTCAGTATGAATTTTCCCCTGTACTTCTTTACGAAGTAGTCGTTAAGTACTGCCGCCCTACTGTGACCTAGGTGAAGGGGACCAGAGGGGTTTGGGGCAAACCTCATAACTACACTACCCTTTACATTCCTCAGTGTCAACTCCCTCTTCCTCTCCCCACCTTCCTCAGTTAACATCTCTGGGGCTATCTCCTCCAACATTCTCCTCTGCTCCTCCAGGGACATAGATTCAACTTCCTTAGATACCTCAAGTATTAATTTGTATATCTCTTTAGCCCTATCTCTCAGATGAGGATGATCTGTCATTACCTTCCCCATAACACCCTTGGGGTTAGGTTTCCCACCTTTTAAAATGGCACTTTGAAGTACATATTTAAGGATTATCTCCCTCAACCTTCCACCTCTCTAAAATTATGGTAAGAACAATGTTTTACAGCATTATATTTATATAGTAAGATGGAGAAGGGATTGAAACTATAGGTGATAAAATGGGAGAGTATAAGATTTACTACGATTACGAGACACTACTTAAGAGGGCATTTAGCCAACTACCTGAGGAGGTATTTAAGGATATAAGGTTTGAGGTACCACCTGCAGAAAGTATTGTAGAGGGTAACAGGACTGTAATAAAGAACTTCAGGGATATTGCAAAGATAATAAACAGGGATGTACAGTTCTTTGCAAAGTATATAATGAGGGAGTTAGGTACTGCCGGGAATGTAGAGGGACAGAGGTTAATACTCCAGGGTAAGTTTAGCAACTACCTTATAAACAGTAAGATCAGGGAGTTCATAGAGGAGTATGTACTTTGTGATGAGTGTGGAAAACCAGATACCAAGATTATTAAAGAAGGTAGACTCCACTTCCTCAAGTGTATGGCCTGTGGAGCTATAAAACCTATTAAGTTGATCTAATCTCCTTCCCTGGTGGGAGTATGAAGGGATTCTGCTACAGGTGTGGTTACGAGGGTGAGTTGATAGAGGGATATTATAAAGCCCCTTTCAGAGGAACATTGGAGAAGGGTGTATAAAAAGAGAATAAAGGATAACACC
>JAHEQA010000026.1 GCA_019561615.1 Methanothermococcus sp. SCGC AD-155-E23 | reverse complement strand
CTATACCCACTATCACCTTCTCCATCTTTGGAGTTATGACCATACCCCTTCCAAGTTTTGAACCTCCCCCTTTCTCCAGTATCACCGTGTCAATAACGTTCTCAGCCCCTCTCCTTAACTCTATTCCCACCCCTCCTCCAGCCAACCCTGCACAGTGTATGTGGACCTCCTCTCCCTTTATAGAGACCTCCTCTATACCTGCCGCGGAGATGGAGGGTACAAGGTTTAACCTACACCTCCCTATCTTTAGAATAAAGTGATGTTTGTTACCCTCCCTCCATGCAGATATGACAAGGGGGGAGGTTCTCTTATACTGGTATACTACCCACTGGGACCCGTTGGGACAGGGGTGCTCCTCCACAAGTTCAATTATTCCTAAACCTTCATCTACCATGGCAACTATCCTCTTATAGGATATACCCTCCATAACCATCACTTCCTTAAATACTTACTAGGATTTTTATATTAAAACCCTCTATATTAATCCCTATAAAAATCCCTGGGGACTATAACCATGACCAAATATATCCTCTCTCTAGGTGTGGATATCTCCTCTACAGATGTGGATGTAGATCCCGATATCANAGAGAAGATATCCAGGGAGTTGCCTCTTATCCTCCCTAAGGGTGTGAAAGCTGCCATATCCAATATAACCGGGGACGATATAGTAATTACCTCCTTTACACCTGAAGATTTAATAGAGGAGGTAAACAGATCTGTGGTAAACCTGCTGAAAAAGCATACAAGAGGTTTTGAGGATCTAGATGGGGTGTCCAAGAAACCTGAGGAGGCTAAGGAGGGCATATCCTATGCAGTGGCTAAGGCAGGTTCTCCCTACGGCGACTCCATAGTTGTATCCTTTGACACCTACGGAGGAGAGGATGTGGTAAATGAGATGGCACTCCTTGTAGAGGATATAGGGAGAAGGTATGGATATGACGTTGGTGTCAGTGTAAGTGAGGGTCCCAAGGAGATACCTGGGGTGGGTTACACTGGAAAGGAGACAGATGACCCTGTGGTGGTAATAACCTTCAAGGAGCTAGGGGATCTTCCCAGGTTGGCAGGTTTAATATTTGGAGGGTTGTTAAGTTTTGACAACCTCTACTTTGTTAGAAGTGGATCTCCTGTGGAGATTGTGCCTCCAGGTGTGATATACACCATGAGCGCCTTTTTAAATGGAAACGTTATAGACCTCTATCCAGGGGTTGTAAAGAAACTTAAAAAGATACTGTAGTTGGTGAAGAAGATGATAGAGATTATATCCTATCAGGAGGTTAAGGGAAGGGATAAGGAGATTGCGAAAAAGGAGTTTGAAAAACTCCTGGAGAAGATAAAGAGGGAGTACAGATGTGAGGTTCTCTCTGTGGAGGAGGATTGGGAAGAGGAGGAGGGTTTCCATACCTTCGTCGCAGAGTTAAGGGTATATTTCGACACCTTCCTGGACTATATAAAGTACTCCATAAATTACGCTGCAGATGTGGATGTACTGGAACCTCCAAAGTTGATACTAGATCCCAAGGAGTTTGGGGAGGCTTTAGCTTATATAATAGATTTCTTTGAGAGATTCTATAAAACATACAACGTTACATTTCGTGTACAGACCCAGGATAAAATAGAGATAGATATTGAGAAGTATAAAGAAGGTATATACGATGAAGAAGATATATACAACTTTGAGGAGGAGGGGCTTATAAGGGTTAAGATCGTCTTTGAAGGTTATGGGCTCTCTGAGGAGGAGGTTGTTAAGAGGGTACTCTTCTCCCTCAAGGACAACGTCATTGTAAACAAGGTTATAACCAAGGAGTTGGAGAGGGAGGAGCCCTATAAAGATGTGGGATTCTACGGGTTAATAGGTGTGGAGGTACTCTGTAGACCTATAGATGTAATAGAGATCGCCTATAAATTTATACCTGTGGTTATATCTATAGAGAGTAAAAAGATTGAGATCAGTTGTTTAGAACTTCAGGATATAGGTAACGAGTTGGGAGGTGCTATCTTCGAACTCTCCCACACGGCGGTGATGAGAGGTATCCAATAATTCTTGAGGTGAGACCGTGGTTCATCCAAGTATAAAGTACATGAGGAAGGATAGACTGCCCCATATCTTCTGCTCAGGCTGTGGTATTGGAATTGTAATAAACTGTTTTACAAACGCCCTAGATAAGTTGAACATCAAACCTGAGGACTATATAGCACTCTCTGGAATTGGATGTTCCTCTAGAATACCTGGCTATCTATATTGCGACTCCCTTCACACCACCCATGGAAGACCTATTGCCTATGCAACTGGTGTGAAGACGGCACTTCCAGATAAGAAGGTTGTAGTATTCACAGGTGACGGGGACCTGGCAGCTATAGGTGGAAACCACTTCATCCACGGCTGTAGAAGGAATATAGATATAACTGTTATCTGTGTGAATAACCATATCTACGGTATGACTGGAGGTCAGGTCTCCCCAACAACTCCCCCTGGAAAGAGGGCAACTACGGCACCTTATGGTAACGTGGAGAACAGTATGGATCTCTGTGAACTGGCTATGGCTGCAGGTGCAACCTACGTAGCCAGGTGGACTACAGCCCATCCAATACAACTCTCCGAAAGTATAAAGAAGGGTCTAAGTAAGAAGGGCTTCTCCTTTATAGAGGTTATAGCCCAGTGTCCCACATACTACGGTAGATTTAACATCTCTAGAAGTGCCGTGGAGGTATTGAAGTACATAAGGGATCACTCCATACATATAAAGAAGGCTGAAAATCTACCTGAGGAGGAGTTAAGAGGCAAGATAGTAATTGGGGAGTTCCTAGATATTGAGAAACCAGAGTTCATAGAGAGTATGCTGAAACTTGTAGAAGAGTATAAAGGGTGAAAGTTATGAGAAAAGAGGTTAGAATATCTGGTTTTGGAGGTCAGGGGATAGTACTGGCAGGTGTGATACTGGGGAGAGGTGCAGCACTATACGACGGTAAGAATGCAGTACAGACACAGTCCTATGGACCTGAGGCAAGGGGAGGTGCCAGTAAATCTGAGGTTGTAATATCCCAGGAGGAGATAGACTATCCAAAGGTTATAAAGCCTGATATACTTGTCTGCATGTCCCAGCAGGCCTTTGACAAATACGGGAAGGATATAAAGGAGGGTGGTACAGTTATAGTGGATAGGGACTTGGTTACAGTACCTGAGGATTTCTACAACGGAGATATAAAGGTGTACAAGATCCCCTTTACAGATATCGCCTATAAGGAGATAGGTCTAAAGATAGTGGCTAACATGGTAATGCTTGGATCACTGGTTAGGGTAACAGGGGTAGTTTCAAAGGAGGCTATAAGGAAGGCAATAATGGACAGTGTACCAAGGGGTACAGAGGAGAAGAATTTAATGGCCTTTGAGAAGGGATATAACTACCTAGGATAAGTATTTATAAGATTAAAAAATATTTTTGTTAAAAATATAAATTTGGTGTGTAGGATGAAACTGAGCTCCGGGTACATAATAGTAGGGGCCTACGCAGATAAGATAAGACGTACCCTCTTTGCCCAGTTAAAGGACCATATAAAGAAGAAGGAGATAGATCCAAAGATGGTTGCCAAGGCCTCTGGGGAGTTAAACAAGTTACTCTACGAGATACTTGTAAATAAACTTAAGCTTGACAAGGGGGATGTGATTAGGGTAATGGTGGAGTACCAGTTGGACGACGGTGAGGTGGTCTGGAAGTGGGATACCCTAAAGGTAGAGGCATTTAAGAGGATGCCTGAGGAGGAGATTAAACCAGTTGTAGAGGATGCCATAAGTAGAATAGAGGAACTTGAGGAGGTTGAAGAGGTTAAATTTGAGATTGAGAGGGCTGGAGAGACAGATTTGGGAGATACTGTCTACTTTGTCAAGGTAGATGGGGAATTTGCCGGAGCCCTGGTATTGACCCCTTTAAATGGAGAGGGGTTAGTAAGAGGTGCCCTTATAAAACCTAACCCTGTTATCATTGAAAAGATGAAGATAGATACAGGGGAGGATCTTAAACAGGTACTTGTTGAAGTGGTAGAACAGAAGGGAAGGGAGATTGACGAGGGAACAGCTGAAAAGATTGTAAATGAGATAAAAGAGATGATAGTTAAATAATTTTTTTACTCCAGGAGTGAGTACCTCTTAATTACAAACTCCCTATCAAGGGAGGAGAGGAAACTTCCTAACTTGGGGCCGTAATTCTTACCTAGAAGTATCCTGTAGGATGCCTGGAAGGCCTCCCTTGGATTTAACCCTATCTCTTTTGCAGTACTGTATACAAGTTCATGTATAAGAAGTCCCTGGAACTCTATGTCCTTCAACCTCTCCCTAAATACCTCTATCCACTTCTTCTGTTTTTCACTTAATTTACTGTACTCCTTTAGAGCCTCCTCTAGAGGTATAATATCTATTACCTCTCCATATTTCAAGGCCCAGTTTCTAGCCATATAGAGTCTACTTCTCAACCGCTCCAAGTCGTACTCATCCATCTCATCTACGGGATAGTTGTTTCTCCTCAGTATATCCAGTACCCTCTCCATATCTATCTCTTTTTTATCCTCCCTATAGGCTATCTGGGCTATAACTGCACAGAATCTATAGGGCACCTGAATAGGTGGTTTCTCCGGTATCCTTGGAGTGGATAGTTGGTATATCCTGATCTTGTCCATTTCATCCTCCTTTAACTCCTCACCCTCCTCCAACCTCTTTATCAATTCAAAGTAACTCCTCTCCAACTGGTCGTAGTCATCTGTAAGGTTAGGTATGGCCCTTAGATCGAAGTCTATATGTTTTAAAGGTTTACTCCTAAGTATAAGGTACCTTAGGACCTCTGGATGACATATACTTAGCCAGTCCTTAACTGCAAATACTACCCCAGAGGAGGAGGACATAGGTACTGCCCTCTCACCTACCTTCAACTGTATCCACTCGTAGACCACCTTTTCAGGAGGTTGATAGTTGTACACCTCTCTGGCTATCCTTGCCCCTGTATCGTAGGATCCCCCAGAGGTTCCATGGTCTTTACCCATAGGCTCTACCGTAACCTTGAATATACTCCACCTTGCAGGCCAGTCCACCCTCCAGGGTAACTTCGCCCTACCCCTAAAGGGCTCCACAGTTCCCCTATGTCCACAGGAGCATATGTATTCAACAGTCCTCTCCTCCTGGTTGTACTCCAATACTTTAGTAGTACTTAATTTACCACAGTTTTCACATACAACACTTAGGGGATACCAGTCCTCAGGGAGGGGATCACTTCTATACCTGTTAAGTATCTCCCTTATCTTATCCCTGTTCTCCAGGGCCATTACAATGGCGTCGTCGTAGACCCCTTCCTTGTAGCACCTGTCTGCGTAGTAGATAGTCATCTCTATACCTAGGTCGTCTAAACTCTCCAGGAAGGGTCTTAAAAAGTGCTGGGCGTAACTTTCACAACATCCTTCGGGACAGGGTATCTCACTGAGGGGCATACCTACGTATCTCTTGTAACTCTCAGGTAGGAAGGGATACACCTTTCTAAGGGGATCGTAGGTATCTCCTATAAATATAAGTTCTCCCTTTACACCTTCCTTGAGAAGTGCCCTGTAGATGGCATCTGCAGTAATAACCTCCCTTGCATTCCCTATGTGTATATGGCCTGAAGGGGTTATACCACAGGCGACAACGTGTCTCTCAAGATCCCCTCTCCTCTTAATTACCCTCTTTGCAGTAGCATCTGCCCAGTGCAAAGAAATCCACCCTCTTATTTTCTTCTATCTATGGTCTGGTGTAACTCAGGTCCTGTGGAGATAAGGGTTACAGGAACTCCAGTCTCCTCCTCAACCCTCTCTATGAAATCCTTTCCCTTCTCGGTGAGATCCTCGTACCTTGTAACACCGTAGCATCTTCTGTCATACTTGTCTAGGCAGGTTATCGCTATCTGGGTGGCACCATTTAATCTACAGGCCCTCCTTGCCAGTTTATAGTCGAAGTATCCCACCCTCCTTCTACGTCCAGTAACTGTCCCATACTCTATAAGTCCTAGTCTCTCAGCCTCTTCAGGAGGTATCTCTGTAGGGAAGGGACCTCCCCCAACCCTTGTTGGATAGGACTTAAAGACCACTATAACCTCGTCTACCCTTGTAGGTCCTATACCAACATCTGCTGCAAAGGAGGAGGCTGTTGTATCCTTGGAGGTTACATAGGGATAGGTTCCATGGTAGAGGGAGAGTAGGGTGCCCTGGGTACCCTCTATTAAAACATCTTCTCCCCTGTCCAGGGCCTCGTTTATCCTCTCAGAGACATCTCCAAGATAGGGTTTTAAGGCCTCTATATCTCTCGCCAGTTTCAATACCCTCATAACCCTATCTACATTTGCAGGGCCACAACCTGTTCCAGTGGTACCTATCTCCTTTGCCAGGTGATCGTTGGATCTATCTATTTTCTTGTGTTTCTCCTCTATAATACCACAGTTGTAGTCTACTATCAACCTCTCTCCCACCTTAAATTCCTGGAGCATCTCAATCTCTTTCAAAAGAACTTCAGGATCTACCAACACCCCTGCCCCAATAGCCAGTGTGGCGTTTCTATTGATAAACCCTGTAGGAACCATCCTTATACCGTACTTCTTACCCATAACCTCTACGGTATGTCCTGCATTTGGACCTACCCCTCCCCTTGCTACGATGGAGGGGTTATCCCTACTACATAGATAACTTATGATCTTACCTTTACCTTCATCTCCCCACTGACCACCTACAACTATTGTGCATGTCATCCACTGACCTCCTTAAATTTAACCCTAATTAATTGGGATAATAAATTTATTTAAAGATTACTATCACTGTTATAGTAAAGGAATCCAGTGATAGCATGAGGGTTAACTACGAGAGATGTGGGTACTGTGGAGCCTGTGTAGGGGTATGTAAGAGTATGGCCCTGGAGTTAATAGAGAATAGAATTGTTATATACCAGGATAGATGTAAAGGATGTAAGGCCTGTATTATAGTCTGTCCATTAAAGGCCCTGGAGGAATAACATGAGGAGGGTGCTAAAGGAGGAGTACGATGTCCTAGTTGTAGGTGCAGGACCTGGAGGAAGCATGGCCTCATACTACGCCTCTAAAGGTGGGGCAAAAACCCTACTTGTGGAGAAATCCCAGGAGATAGGGGAGCCTGTAAGATGTGCAGAGGCTGTTCCAAGGCTGGAGGAGTTCAAGATAGAACCAAGTGAGGAGTTTGTAAGGAGCTATATAAAGGGAGGTTATCTCATAGCACCTAACGGTAAGAGGATCGAGGTAAGAGGAGGTAAGACAGAGGGTTACGTTGTAGAGAGAAAGATATTCGATAAGTATCTAGCTATAAGGAGTGCAAAGGTAGGGACTAAAATTGCAGTTAAAAGTAGGGTGGTGGATTTATACCCCTGTGAGGATGGATTTAAAGTCAAGGTTCTCCATCTGGGAGAGGAGTACACTGTAAAGACTAAGATAGTAATTGCTGCAGATGGGGTGGAGAGCTCTGTGGCGGAGATGGCAGGATTAAGGTGTAAGAAAAATCCCATGGAGGTATGCTCCTGTGCAGAGTACGAGATGACAGGGGTTAAACTACTAGATAAGCATATGATGGAGTTCTACTTTGGGGATCTAAGTCCAAAGGGCTACGCCTGGATATTCCCAAAGGGAGATGCTGCAAATGTAGGCTTAGGTGTCATAGACAAGAAGAAGAAGGCCATAGAATATTTAAATGAATTCCTGGAGCACCCTATACTTGAAGGTAGGCTGAAGGATGCAACACCTGTGGAGTTTAAATGTGGAGGTGTTCCAGTGGGAGGTCCTATTGAGAGGACTGTAGGAGACAACATCATGGTAGTTGGAGACGCCGCTGGACAGGTAAGTCCTCTAACAGGTGGAGGCATATACCTGGCCATGAGTTGTGGTTCCATAGCTGGGGAGGTGGCAGCTAAGGCTGTTAAAAAGGGAGATTACTCTATGGAGACCCTCATGGAGTACGAGAGGAGATGGAAGGAGAGATTCTACAACACCCTCATGACAGAACTTAAGTATAAGAATATCCTCCAGAAACTAGGTGAGAGGGAGTTAAACATAATAGCCGAGGTTATGGATGAGAAGTTGGAGGAGATAGATGTAAAGAAGATAGTACTCAAGGCTGTAAAAAAGGCACCCTCACTTTTAAAGTACGTTGGAGAATTAATATCATAACTACTTGTAATCCACCTCTACCCCTAGGATACTTCTAACACCTTTTAGTATATCCTCTGCAATGAGTGCACCTCCAAGGGCTCCACTCTCCCCCTCCAGTAGATGGAAGTTGCCATCTACAAGCTCCTTCAACCTCTCAGGGAGGGCAAACTCCTTAACACTTACAAGGGATCCTGTTAGCACCACATCTCTACTGGGGTTTAGGAGCATAAGGGCGTTTATCTCCATGGCCACACTGAGAATAAGGGACTCTATTGCAAGGGTGCACCTCTCATCTTTTTTATAGCACCTACGGAACTCCTCCAGGGTACCCTCCACACCTCTATATCTATCCCTTGCTATCTTTATTACACCACCAGTTGAGAATGCCTCGTTGGCACTTATCCTCCTACTGTCTATAGCCCTAATCATCTCCAGATCTATAGGTCCATGGAGTAAACCTGGAGCTCCTATACAGGCGTCAAAACCTCCAAATATTTTTCCATCCCTTACAATTAAGGTAACGGTGTTGGAGGAGATATCTGAGAGTACAAAGTCCCTAAGTTTAAATATCTTGTAGGCACTGTAGGCCATACATAGTTTTTCAGGGGAGGCTATATGGGAGTAGAGGGCCCTGAATCTCCTATCTATACACTTGATACCCCTGTGGAGGCCAGGGATCACCACTGCAGGGAGGTTAGACTCCTTAATCTCGTCGAATACCTTAGTCCCCCCTCCTATCTTCTCCCCAACACCCTCTATACTAACAACACCTCTATTTTTCACCTTCTCTATAGGTAGTATCCTGTCTATCCCATCACCCATGGAGTAGCAAACAGAGATAAGGTCTATCTCTCCAGGATCTACATACTTACTTAACTCCTCTAGGAAGGACCTCTTCTTCACCTCACTACGGGGAAGTACAAAGAAGGTATTTCTACCGTCCTCCCTTATACATACCTTGATGCCAGTGGTTCCATGGTCTATTCCCACGGTGATCATGGAGACACCTGGGGAAATTTTTCCCTCACCCTCCTCATAATCTCCATAAGTAAATCCCTCCTCTCAAAGAGCTGGAGAGCCTCCCCTGTATCCCTATCCCCTATTAACTCTAGGATCTCCCTTAAAACCTCACAGGCCACATCTGGTCTATGTATCCAGGAGCACTTTATACAACTCCATACCTTACTACCATCCCTCCCCTCAATGAATTCTCCAAGTTCCTCGTCGTAACAGGGGTAGAAGGGACAGAAACACCAGAGACATACCTGGTTGTCAAAGTGGCAGGGGTAGTACCTACAATCCCTGTTAGCCCCACAGAGTTTCACAACCTTCTCAAAGTGTTTTTTAGCCAGATCTATCATGACATCTACACCGTGGTAGTAGTTAAAAAAATTTTGATAAAAATTATTATAATAACCATGGATATTTAGAGGGGATAGAGGGGCACATAAGATTATCTGATAACACTCCTCTCTACATACTCCAGAAGGTCCTCAATACTGTGGAAGAGGAGGGGATAGTCTAACTTAGGACGCTCCACAATTATTACCTTGGCATTAGCCTCCCTGGCACCTAATACCTTCTCATTTAACCCACCTGTATCCCCACTGTCCTTAGTAATAAGTACGTCACAGTTGTAATCGAGAAGAAGGTACTTATTTAGACCCTTTGAGAACACCCCCTCCATACCTATTACATTTCTTGGAGGTAGTAACTTCAGGGCCTCAACTACCGAGGTTGGAAGTACCCTGGCAACTACCCTCTCCCTCCCTATTATCTCTACCACGGTTTTCAGGTTTTTAATCCCTCCAAGGTAGAGGATATTTTTCCTACCTATCTCCAGGGCCTTCTTCGCAGCCTCCTGGAAGTCTTTCACATAGAGGGCATCCTCGTATCTTTTCCGGGGGCGTTCATACCTTACATAGGGAATGTTACACTCCCTTGAGACCTCAATGGCCCTCTTGGAGGCGTTAAGTGCAAAGGGATGGGTGGCGTCAATTAAGAGGGAGATGTTGTACTCCCTAACTATGTCTTCAAGGGTTTTATCTGTACTCTCCCTGGAGATGACCACATCTGAGTATCTCTCTGCCAAGGTGCTACCGTAGTCTGTCTTGGTAGTAACAACTGTGTAGAACCCCATCTCCCTTAACCTCTTTGAGATCTCAATTCCTTCCCTTGTACCTCCCATTACTAAGATCTTGGNGGATTCCATAGAATCACCAAAAAGGATAAAAAGATATTGTTTAAAATTTCTCCCTGCTATACAATCAAGGTGAGTGAGGTTATGAAGAAAAGGAATATTCTAGAGGTTATTTTCGAGGGTACCCTCTGGAAGTGTAGGCTTATCGCTATTTTAGCTGTTATCTTTGGAATGATTGGAAGTATCTCCCTCTTCCTCATAGGTAGTTACGATATTGTGATTATCAGTGAAAAGGTGTATATGTTCTTTCTTGGAGGTTATCGCCCTTCAAATTTTCATGACTTACTAATTGAGAAGATCATTGGTGCAGTACATCTCTATCTCGTTGCAGTGGTTATGCTCATATTCTCCTTTGGTATCTATGAACTTTTTATAAGCGAGATAGATGAGAGGGAGGAGAGAGGTAAGATCCTTGCAATTCACAGTCTAGATGAACTTAAGGATAAACTTGGTAAAGTAGTAATAATGGTTTTAATTATAGGGTTCTTTAAGAAGGTAATGGATATAGATTACACCACCCCAGTAGATATGGTGTGCCTGGCAGGTAGTATACTTATGCTTGCACTGGCACTTCACTTTATACATAAACCACCTTTAAAGAGAGAGTAAAAGATTTACTCCTCCACAAATCCCCTAAGTACTACCTCCCTAGTATCCTCAACAGCTGTTATATTAACTACGTTATCAAGTAAAATAACCCCAACTATAACTACCCCAAGTATAACGGCAAGTATCAGTATACTTAACTCCAGGGATATCTGGCCCCTGTTCATCATCCCACCTCTTATAGTTAATAAGACTCCACTGCTATAAAAGGAGATAGTATGGATATAGATGAGATCATCAAGGGTTTAAAATTTAGGAGGATAGAGGGAAAGGATCTAATAATAGCCATAACTACCGATGAGGATAAGAATCTCTTAATGACAGCCTTTATGGATAGGGAGGCCTTGAAAAAGACCCTTGAAACTGGTTATATGCACTACTACTCCACAAGTAGGAAAAGACTCTGGAAGAAGGGTGAGGAGAGTGGCAATGTACAGAAGGTGAAGGAGATATACAGGGACTGTGATGGAGATGCCCTCCTCTTCGTAGTGGAACAGAAGGGAGTGGCATGTCATGAGGGGCATTACTCCTGCTTCCACTATAAGTTGGATCTTAAAGGGATAGGATGGAGAGACCTCAGATCTGTGAAATAAAGGAGATAGTAGTTGAGACTCCAAGTGTAAAGACCTTTATCTTAGATAGAAAGTTCAAATTTAGACCTGGACAATTTGCCATGTTGTGGCTTCCAGGTGTAGATGAGAAGCCCTTTGGATACTCCTCTGAGAGAAGTTTCACAGTTGCCAGGGTGGGTAGATTTACCCAGGCCATGCACAATCTAAAGGAGGGGGATCTCATAGGTGTTAGGGGACCCTATGGCACATCCTTTGAACCTTTAGGGGATAGGATACTTGGAGTGGCTGGAGGTATTGGAGCTGTACCTGTGGTAACTGCCATGGAGGAGTTCTCAAGGAAGGGTTTTGAGGTAACTACTATACTTGGGGCTCGAAGTAAGGAGGAGTTACTCTTTGTAGAGAGGTTCAGGAGATGTGGGGAGTTACTAATATGTACAGATGATGGAAGTCTTGGCTGTCCTGGGTTTACAACTGATAGGTTGGAGAGTTTACTGAGGGAGGATAATAACTTCCATCTTATAATAACCTGTGGTCCAGAGTTGATGATGAAGAAGGTAGTGGACATAGGGGAAAGGTATGGGATTCCTGTTCAGGTGTCTCTAGAGAGGTATATGAAGTGTGGTATAGGTTTATGTGGTCACTGTGCCCTAGACCCTGAGGGCCTCTGTGTCTGCAGGGATGGACCAGTGTTCTGGGGGGATAAGTTGAAGTATATAAGTGAGTTTGGAAGGTACAGGAGAGATGGAAGTGGTAGTAGGATGTTAATATAAAGGGAAATTATGACTATCAATCTTATCATTTTTCCAGGGTACTATATACCCCATATTGGAGGATTGGAGACCCATGTAGATGAGTTTGTTAAACACCTCTCCCAGGATGAGGAGTTTAACATCTATATCTTCGCCCCTAATATTCCCAAATATAAAGAGTTTGAAATCAGGTACAACAACGTTAAGGTATTTCGTTATCCAGCCTTTGAGGTGATTCCAAACTACCCACTTCCAAATATATTCAGTATCAAGTTCTGGAGGATGTTCCTTGGCCTCTATGGGATAAACTTCCACGTGGTAATGACCAGAACAAGGTTTTTCTCCAATACACTTCTAGGTCTTCTCTTTGCAAAACTTAGATTTTCCGGGATAAAGGTTGTACATGTGGAGCACGGTAGTGCCTTTGTCAAGGTAAGTAATAGATTGGTCAATAGGATAGCCTATATATACGACAAAACCCTTGGAAAGTTGATATTTAAAAAAGCTGACTGTGTAGTAGCAATTTCCAAGGCTGTCAAGAGATTTATCCTGGAGAACTTTTTGGAGGATCCCAACATCCCAGTGATATACCGAGGTATAGAGATCCAGGAGATAGATAGTATACCTGAAAATAGGGAGATAAAGGAGAGGTTTAAAGATAAGATAAAACTCTGTTTTGTTGGAAGGTTGTACAGGTGGAAGGGGGTAGATAACTTAATCAGGGGATACAAACTCCTTCCCAGGGAGATAAGGGATAAGTGTGTTTTGATAATAGTGGGATACGGAGAGGATTTAGAGTACCTTAAAAAGTTGGCGGGAGAGGATCTAGATAGAGGGATATATTTCACTGGAAAGAAGGATTTTAAGGAGGCCATAGGAATAGTTAAAAGTTGTGACATCTATATCCATCCATCTCATAGGGGAGGGGGTCTTTCCACCTCTTTACTTCAAGCCATGTGCTGTGGAAAGCCTGTTGTAGCCAGTCCCTACGAGGGAGGAGATGAGGTAGTAATTGATAGAAAAACTGGGATACTTCTAAGGGACAACAGTCCAGAGGAGATATGTAGAGGGATTATGGAATATACTAACGATAGAGAGTTAATGGCTCAATGTGGTAGGGAGGCCAGGAAACTTATAGAGGAGAACTTTAACTGGAAGGTGTCCATTGAGAAGTATAAGAAAATCCTAAGGGAGTTAGTCAGGGGAGAGGAATGAGAAGGTGGAAAGAGAAAGTGTATCTACTGGCAAAGAAGTACTCCTCAAAGGTAGGGTTGGACCTGCCATACTTTATAAAGGGGAGGATTTTGGTTATCCCTTGGCCAATTTTTTAGTATTTTGAAGGGATTTGTACTAAGTGTAATCCTTGCCAATATGTTATCCAGGGAAGCTCTTGGAGAGTACTATTTTATAATGACTGTTTTAGTTCTTGCAGGTACCTTTGCCCTGCCTGGCATGGGAGTTGCAATAGTACAGGCCGTGACAAAGGGCTATGAAGGTACCTACTTTAAGGCACTTAGAGAGGTTTTTAAATACAGTTGGATAGGTAGTTTGTTTATACTAGGTTTATCCATTTACGAATACTATAGAGGTGATTTTAACTTATCTGTTATTTTTGTCATCCTCTCTTCTCTTTTTCCATTCTATGTGATATCAATATATTATAATTATTTTTTTACGGAAAAAAAAGATTTGATATATTGGCAGTAATTTGGATAGTGCTGATAACAGTACTCTCTCAAATCTTAATCTGTAGATATTTTAGTATATATTATGTAAAGAAATTTATAGAACATAATAAAGAAGATCTCTCCAGTATAAAATTTGGAAAAAGTATAAGTAAATCGATGATTTTATGGGGAATTGCGAATAATTTTGATAGTTTGATCATACCTTACTTCTTAAATTTCTCTGATTTGGCCATATTTAGGGTAGTTATGACACTACCTAGTCAATTTGAGCTGTTAGTTAATACTCTTAGCCCTCTTATACTACCAAAGATGACATCATCTAACTTAAATAAAAGAGATGTAATAACACATTTTAGAAAATCTCTACTTATAATAGTGGGGTTTATATTAATTTATGTTATAACTGCTCCACTTGTATACTCCATGTTTTATCCAAAATACATGGAATACATATGGATTAGTTTGTTGTATTGTTTAACATTTGTAAGTTTTCTAAGTTTATTACCCTATAATTTTCTAATAAAAGAAAAAAAAGAAAATTGATAAATAAATTTAATACTTTTTCTGCATTATTACTTATAGCATTAAGTTTTATGGGAGTATATTTTTATGGAGTAGTGGGAGCAGTTGTAGCCAGGATTGTGTATAGTATTGTTATAGTAATATTTATTATCTTGTTATTTTTAAAAGCTTAGGAATTTTATCACCTCCTCCCATCTCCTTATAATCCTCTCTATATCAAAATCTCTGGCCCTCTCCAGCCCCCTGGAGTATCTTCTCTTTAACTCCTCATCCTCTATCATCCTAATCATCAGTTCTGCCAATACCTTCTCCTGCTCTATCAGGGGTCTCTTCTCTAAATCTTCAAAGAGGTATTCTCTTGGGAAGGGCTTTATAAGTATCCCGTATCTTCCAAAGTAGGGGTACTCCACTTCCTCCTCTATATCCAACTCTGGAGCTAGGATCTCTCTAGGTCCAGTTTCACAGTCTGTGGAGATAACGGGGAGGTTTAGGGTTAAGGCTTCTATTAGGGTGTTAGGTAGCCCCTCCCATAAAGAAGTAAGAACAAAACACTGGGAATTCTTTAAAAATTTAAAGGGGTTTTTATGGACCCCTAGAAGAAAAACGTTATTCTCCAAGTTAAGTTTCTTTACAAGATCCTCCAATTTACCTCTCAACTCTCCCTCTCCCAGAATTATCAACTTGGCATTGGGATATTTCTCAACAACTTTTTTAAATGCCCTTATTAAGAACCACTGTCCCTTTTGTTCTGTTAATCTTCCTATGTTTATAAATATGAAGGAGTCTCTAAATATATCTCTGTACTTATTTTCTATAGGTTCCTCTGCAAGTTTTAGGTAGTTTTGAATAAGGTGAGGATTATAGATAACTTCTATTTTTTCATCTGGAATGTTATAATAGTGTGACAAAATATCCTTTATTTTCTTAGATACTACTACAATTCTATCTGCCTTTGGATAAAGAAGCTTTATGAGAAAATTATGGACTTTTCCATAGATGGTGGTATGGGGATACATAACTAAGGGGTTAATTCGTACAGATGCCACTACCCTTTTATTCAACACCACTTTACCCACAGAGATACTTATAAAATTAGAGAGTTCAAGAAAAGAGAGAAGAATATCTGGCTTATTCTTCAAGGTCTCTATAAGATATTTAAGTGTTATAACTGGTAGGTAAAAAACTCTTATACTAGTAGAGGTTTCACCAGTGATATTAGATAGGGGCTTATATAAAACATTTTTACTGGTACTATAGTGTTTATCCTTTTCTAGGGTATATAGAAATACAGTATATCCCTTTTTGGATAACTTATTTAACAGATTAACTGCTACCCTTTCCGCCCCTCCAGACACTAAGGAATTGATTAGAAATTGGATCTTCATTTAAATCACTAAGTAATTACTCTTCTGCTTTTAAATCTTTTTTATATCATTTCATTCTAATTCTTTAGAATCAATCTTTCCCAATCTTCCCATTATTCCATCCTCCACTGCTCTCTCAAATACTTTGTTACTTCTAAAACCGTTGAAAATAAATAACAAAGTTTTAAATAAAGCCATATTTAACAGGTATACAAATTTGTTTGTAACTCTATATTTTAAATCAAAGTAAACTCTATTTCTCACTGTGTAGTATACCCTCGTCTTGGGTCCCTCGTTATAATCATGGAATATAGTCATTCTTTCTACTGCTCCCCAACTTCTCTCTAAATCTTCAACTATACTATCTAATAGTAGGTAGATTTTTCCGCCCTTTTTTGTAATCCTGTAAGTATATTCAAAATCATCTTGATACAGGAAAAACTCTTCCATAGGGTAACCAATATTGTCTATTAGTTTTCTATGGAAAAATAAACCACCGTATGGTGCTACAGGAACAATACCCCAATCTTTGTTATCTGCCTCTTCATTTTTCTTAAAAAGAACCCTTTTTAAAAACCTGGCAGTAATATGGGGAAGATCCAGTATATGGAACCCAATAAAGCTGTTTATTCTCCCTAAAATAATTTTCTCATCATTTTTGAGAGCCGTCTCCTTGTAAAATGGAAACAGTGGTCTATAAGATAGTAGGGCAACATTTTTCTCCTTATCTTTTACATATAGTTTTTTCCAGAAATCCTTTAGAATTTTTAAAGAACCTTTTTCAGGTTTGTTGTCGTCGTCTAACAACCAGATAAATTCACACTCTTTATCATTGTATGCCTTTTCTAATCCGATTTTATATCCTCCAGCTGATCCCTTGTTTTCATCTAAGTATACTACTTCCATATTAGGTATCTCTTTTTCTAATTCTTTAATACTTTCTCTACTTTCAGGTGAAGAGTTGTTATCCACCACTATTATTTTATCTACCTTTTCCTCTAGACATCCCTTGATAACCTCTTTTAATAAATGGAATCTGTTTCCATAGGTGACGATTACTGCACAGGTTTTCATAATCTCCACGGAGAATCATTTTTTAGGTTTTGAAATTGCTATAAATACGGGAAAAAATACTTTTTCATCCGGCAAAAATTTTTTTGAGAATTTTATAGATTTGTTTGTGGCTAGGTATTTTTTAGTATACTTATATAGAAGTATAAATTTCATCAATAGTGGTTTGTTATCCCCATCTGTATAGTTATTGCCTATTTTCAATAAACTCCTTAAATACTCCAATTTTTTATCCACATCTTTAGAGAAGTAATAATTTAACAATTTAAAAGGTGAGAGCATTTTTTCGTCAATAAAAACTGTATCAAACCATTGCTTTGAAAATTCGTAGTAGGATTTAGGAGTAAAAAGAATATGGTGAGAAAAATCATTATATCATCATATAGCAGTTGTAGATTAAATTTTGAGCATTTGGGTGTTGCATTAACTAACGTTCCATTTTTAGATAATACATTATAAGAATATTTAAAAAATTTAAAAATCTCACTGTAAAGTAGATGCTCTATTACATGTCTAGTGAAAACAACATTAAACTTTTCTCCACAATTTTCTAAATAACTAATAGCATCGATATTAATTATTTTTATACTATTTGTATTTTTTTCTTAAGTATCTACAGTTGTCCTCTTCTATATCTATCAACGTTATATTCTTATAGCCGTTGGCTATTAACCAATCTATGAAATGACCATTACCGGGTCCAATTTCCAGGATATTTATATCTTTGTCGTATTTGAAAAATATCTCTTTATAATTTGTAGTCGTAAAACGCATAGGTGCATTTATCAATTATTCCCCTTATAGCAATGTCTTGGGTATATTTAATGGATTTTAAATTCTGATAATACACTGTAGGGTCTATTTTTTCCATTCTATCACCTTTTCATTTGTCCTTTATTTTTATCAACTGCTTAATTAAACTTTTAGGTGCAACTGTCAAAAAAAGGTACATGGATAGGTGAAAAAGGAACTCTTTCCAAAAGTAGGGATCTTTATAAAAATATCTTTTATAATTCCAGAGGATTAAGGTAGAATATTTTGAATAATTCTTTTGTTTCCTTATTCTTTTCCTAATATCTTCCTTTACAACCCTGTATTTTAACAAGAATTCCTCAACTATATCAAAGTTGTAATTATTTAAAATACATCTAATCCAGAGATCGTAGTCTTGAGATCTAAGTAGATTTTCCCTATATTTCAATTTTTTCAATACTTCTGTTTTTATCATCATACTAGGATGCACAAGTAAGTGCTCCTTGAAAAAATACTTTTTTATATTCTTTATTTTATGCCTCTCAGGTTTAAACATCTTTATGATATTATCCCTTTCATCAATCCAATAGGCCCATGTAAATAGAAGGTCCACATCTCTGTTATCTTCTAAATAGTTATACTGTTTTTCCAGCCTTTCAGGTAATGCAATGTCATCTGCATCCATAATAGCAATGTATTTTCCCCTAGCAATGCTAATAGCTCTATTTCTACTGGCTCCTCTGCCTAAATTTTTCTCATTCTTTAGAAAAACTATCCTTTTATCTCTATTAGTATATCCCCTGATTATTTCTTCATTTCTCTTGTTATCTGGATCGTCTAGAACGATGATAAATTCAAAATCCTTAAAGGTTTGATTTAAAATTGACTCTATAGACTTCCTCAGATATTCCTCAGGTTCTCTGTATGTTGCCATAACCACTGAAATTTTAGGATTTTCCATAGAACATCACTTTTTATCGTATTCTATCCATCTCTCCCACCATCTTATAAATAGAAACAATCTAATCAAGTAGATCCTGTACATCCTCTCCTTTTTATGCTTAAAAACTTTCTCCCTGTAAAACCTGTATAGATACTCGTCGATCTCCTTTAGGATCTCAACTTTCTCAAATATCTCTTTTAAATACCTCTCCTTCAGTATCCACTCCTCCAGGGGTGGAGTGAATCCCTGCTTCCCCCTTTTAACAATTTTCTCAGGTAGAATATCTTTAATGATCTCCCTCATCAACTTCTTAGTTTTAAAGAGATCTACCTTCCACTCCCTAGGTATCCTCTGGCTAAACTCTGCAAACCTGTAATCTAAAAAGGGACTCCTTACCTCTAAGGCATGTGCCATGGATGCCCTGTCAACTTTAACTAAAAAGTTATCTGCTAAGGTGTTGTAAAGTAAGTCAAAGATTCTTAAAGCCTCCCCTAATTTATTACCACCTTTTTTTAAACAGTATCTTAACTTTTCCCTAGTCCATTTCTTATAAGCTTCTGGCCTAATAGCACTACCCTCCAAAGATTTAGAGTAAAAATCCTCTGGATCTTCCAAAGAGAGTTTAAAGGCCTCTTTCAGTAGGTAGAGGCTGGCAAGGCTACTTAAATTTCTCTTTACAGGTATCTTTGATCCTATAACTCGCAGTATCTTTGGTAGTTTTCTTATAAGATCCATCCTGTATCCATTTACATGGGTTAAATAGCCCCCAAAAACCTCATCTCCCCCATCTCCACTTAGAACCACTGTAACGTACCTCCTGGCCAACTCACTTACTTTATAGGTGGGAAATCCACTGTAGTCTCCAAAGGGCTCGTCGTAAACCCAGGAGTACTTGTCTATTAATTCCAAAAAGTCCTTCTCTGTAAAGTAGTAGTGATGGTGGTTGGTTTTGAAGACCTTTACAACCTCCTCTATATAGGGTGTCTCATCGTACTCCCCCTCAAAACCTATGGAAAAGGTGTGCAACTTACTTAGATCTGTAAACTCCCTCATAACTGCAACCACTGTGGAACTGTCTAGCCCTCCACTTAAGAAGGCCCCCACTGGCACGTCACTCCTCATCCTTATCCTCACAGCATCCCTTAAAAGTTTCTTCCCCTCCTCGATTAATTTCTTCTTATCGTAGATGGGATTGTACTTAGGTAACTCCCAGTAGTAGTGCTTTTCAACCTTGAAGTTATCCAGGTGTAGAATTAGATTCTGTCTAGGTTCTAACTTAAAAGTATTTTTATAGATGGAGTAAGGGGAGGGTATAAACCCCAGGGCGAAGTAAAGTTGGACAGCCTCTTTATCTATGTTCTCCCTTCGATTTATCTCCTTTACAGCAACGATGCCCTTTAACTCCGAGGAGAATACAAACTCCTTTCCATCCCAGTAGTAGTAGAGGGGTTTAACCCCTAACCTATCCCTGGAGAAAAAAATAAGATTTTTCCTTCTGTCGTAAAGTGCAAAGGCCCACATGCCGTTGAACTCCTTAACACAATTAGTGCCAAGGATACTGTAGAGCTTTAGGATAACCTCGGTATCTGTTCCAGTTTCAGTCTTCAAATTATACTTCTCCCTTAACTCCAGGTAGTTGTAGATCTCCCCGTTGAAGACTACTATTAAATCGGCCCTATCAAGCTCCTCATCCCTGTAGATAATGGTATCGTTATCTATGTCGTAGCCCATGGGTTGATGTCCCCTCTCACTTAGATCCAAGATGGACAACCTAACATGCCCTAAACCTATGGAACCCTCCCTATCTATATAGACTCCCCTGTCATCAGGGCCCCTGTGCTCTATCTCTTTATTCATTTTTTCTATCTCTTCTCTCTCTACCTTACCTTCTAACCTTATAATACCGTTGATACCACACATCTCTATCTCCCTTTACAACTTCAAAATCCACTCTTTATTTTCTAGAAACCAGTTGCAGAACCTTCTAAGCCCCTCCTCAATGGATACCTTAGGGTTATAGTCTAGTAGCTCTCTACTCTTTCTCAGGTCTGCGTAAGTTACTACTACCTCTCCCTCCTGCATAGGTAGAAGGTTCTTCTTCACAGTTTTGCCTAGATACCTCTCCAACAACTCTATGAAGTACATCAGCTTTACAGGTTTTGAATTCCCAAGGTTGAATATCTCGTAATTGAAACTCCTCTCCATGGAGGACACTATCCCATCTACAACATCTGAGATATAAGTAAAGTCTCTTTCCATCTTTCCATAGTTGTAAACATCTATGGGTTTTCCCAGGAGGATACTCTTGGCAAATTTAAAGTAAGCCATATCTGGCCTTCCCCATTCCCCATAGACTGTGAAGAACCTTAACCCCACCATCTCTATACCGTAGAGGTGATGGTAGGTATAGGCCATAAGTTCATTGGCCTTCTTCGTTGCGGCGTAGAGGGATATAGGGTAATCTGTCCTGTCATCCTCACTGAAGGGTATCTTCTTATTACCACCATAAACTGAGGAGGAGGAGGCGTAAACCACCTTGTCTATGTTGAATCTCCTTGCAAATTCAAAGATGTTCAAGGTGCCTAAGAGGTTAGATCTCTCATAGGCCCAGGGATCTTTTAAGGAGTACCTCACTCCAGGTTGGGCTCCTAGATGGACTATGAGATCGATATCCCTATCTTTTAGATTCTCAACTAATCTGTCATAATGGGAAAAATCCAACTTTAAAAAAGTATAATTTTCATGTTTTTTTAGGATGTTATTTCTCATCTCTTTTAATACAGGGTTGTAGTATTTGTTCATGTTGTCAATACCTATGATCTCAACGTCACTGTATCTCTCCAGTATTCTCCTACATAGGTGAAACCCTATAAATCCTGCACTTCCTGTTACCAGTATTCTCTTGTACTTCATCAGAACCCTCTTATAAGATGTTACAGATATGTTCTATAAACTCCTCAAGATATATTCCCCTTACCACGTCACTAACTGGAACATTCAACCTTCTGGAGATCCTGTTCAACAACTCCCTGTATCTCTCCCCTAAGTTTTTAAATTTTCTTCCATTTATGGTAACTCCTACAACCTTCACATTACTTAGGGACTCTAAAACCTTTATATGACGCTCTATCTCCTCTATATTTAAGGTATCAGAGGCGAGGAGGATGTAATCTGGTTTTGAACCGTAGAGGATAGAGAGACTTACAACACCTCCTCCTCTACCAGTTCCCACCTCCAGTGGGTTGGAAAATATTCCAGTTTGACTTGAAACCACTATTACATCCCTGCCCATTAAATCTACCTTCTTAATGGCACCGAAGATGGTAGAGGGAACATGACAAAGAGGTATAACTTGGGGGATCACCATCTCCTCCATGTTGCAAAGTTTTGAGTGAGGTTCAGTACCCACACAGCCTACATCTAGGTATCTACTAAGCTCCCTCTTTAAAACAAGGGAGGTTGTAAATTTACCACTTCTCCTTCCAGTACCCATTACAGTTATTACCTTTCCCTCTATACCCTCCAAACCTAACCTGGCGTAATATTCATACCTCTGGAAGGCCTGGGGATCTGAGGAGTCAAAGTATTTAACACCGTACTCCTCTGCAGTAGATCTAAGTTCCTCTCTATCAGCTATTCTGTAGAGCCTAGCCATGTTGTAGATATTCTTACCCCTCTCCATCTCCTGTAGTATAGTCTCCTCCCATACCTTTATCTCAGAGGGGTTCAATATCTCCTTGGTCCAGATAAAGGTGTCGTAATCATCTCCTATGTATCCTCTGTTAAAGTGATAGCCCGCTATCTCTATATTGGAGAACCTCTCAAGCCCCTCTGAGACCTTGTTCCTATGGGATAACTTTGCACACCTTACCCTCATAGCATCCCTATCTCTTTATCCTCTTAATTATAGCTAGGGAGAGGTAGTGGTTAACATCCTCAAAGTCTATCTCCTCAACCCTTCCCAACTGTATTTTTTCATCCCTCCAAAAACCTTTACTAACTATCCCTATTAAGTAACTGTCACTCTTCCCCCTTAATACCCTCTTTAATATCTCCCCTAACCTCTTTGTCTTCATCACCACGATGGTGTCAAATTCCTCCAAATACTTCTCCAGGCCCTCACCCCTAGGTAGTATAGCCAACTTCTCCCCCCCTTCAACAAGGGGCATATTTAACTTACCTGCACATGCAAAGGGAGAGGGTATTCCATTTACAATCTCCACTGGTATGTTGTTCTTCTTTAAGAGTTTCCAGAGGTAGGAGAAGGTGCTGTAGAGGGTGGGATCTCCCAGGGTAATCACAGCCACCTCCCCCTGGCTATTTTTAACCCTCTCAAAAGCCCTCTGATAGTATTCCTTTAAACGCTCCTTATCCCTTATCATGGGGAATAGTAACTCCTCTACAGGTTTTCCCTCTACAATATCCTTCACAACCTCGTAGGCCAATGAGGGCTTACCCTCCCTGGATACTGGGACAAATATCTTCTCCACTTTTTTTAACACCTTTAAAGCCTTCAAGGTTAACAGCTCCCTATCTCCAGGTCCTACTCCCACACCGTAAACCTTCTCCACCATTCCATCACCAGAAGAATACCCCGTTGTAAGCTAATATCCAGAAGACTATAGCGGTAAAAAAATAGGGTAGTACTCCACATCCAAACCACTGCTTCTGATTTAAACTATCCCTACCTAGTATTAGGGCTGTGGCATGGCCCACTATTAGGAGTCCAACAGTTAGAAAGATCAAAGTTACAACCCCACTGAATATACCAAAACCTAAGTTATACACGTAGTTGGCAAGTATTCCAAAGACTATACCCCCGAGGGTATGAATTATAGCACACTTTCCCTCTATATCCATAGAAACACCTAAAAAAGTGAGGTTACCTCTTAACTATCTCCTTAATTTTATGTATTTCAACGGTCTCCTTAGGTCTCTTACCCTCCTGGGTGAAGGTGTAGTGAACCACTACCTCAACTTCCTCGTGAACTTGCAACTTATCCCTATCTTTCAGGAGGACATCCCCCTCCTCAAGTAGAAAGGCAAATTTCCTCTTTGTTTTCAAGGAGCCCTTATCTATCACTATCCTTTCCCTCTCCAACTTCAACTTCAGTGTAGAGTAGTGCATACTCTCACTTAAACGTATACAAATACCTTTTTTCCACAGATCTTCAGGGTCTCGTACTCTCCATCAGAGGGTCTCTCCCTACATATCTCTATCCACTTCTTATTTGCCATATCCTGGTAAACTATACTTAGGATATGACTTAACTCCTCATCCTCTGTATACACCTTGGCCACAGTTTTATACCTCCTTGCCAGTGTTGCAATATCCCTAAGTGCCAGTTTAGCCTCTGTGAATAACTTTAGATATCTTTTGGCCTCCTCTATCTGTTCTGGATATCCAGATAGAACAGGGTACTCCCTGTCCAGTATAGGATCTTTTTTTACCTGGTATTCCACCCCACAGATCTCCATAACCCTGTATATGACAGACTGTGGAATCCCAGGTGGGATTACCATCTCCACTGTACCCCTCTCCATAGTATCCCAAAAAATATTTATCCTACAACCTCAGATGTGGGCCTTATCTTAATTAAAATATAGTTTTTCATGTAGGATCTTCTAACCTCTGCTATATCCTTGAGAAGATACTTTCCAACTTTAACCTTCTCTATCTTCTCGTGATAGGTGTCGTAGTCCAACTTTACCCTTAAACCGTCTAACTGTGTAACTATGGGCATTGGGGAGAGAACACCGTATATCTCCTCTACATTCTTCTCCAGGATATCCTTAAGTACAACTGGAGGTACTACAGGTGGGTCGTAAGAGAGCTCCTCCTTCCTCCTGTTGATCAACTTTGTAATCTCCTCCACCATCCTCTTTAAGGCCTGCCTCTCCTCACTGTGCCTCAACCTATGTAGCCTCCTTCCAAGGTTTCCCACGTAGGGATAGGGGATATCCACCTTCTCAGGCCCTCCAGTTACTACCACAGGAATGTCTACATCAAAGAGGTGTACCTTATCCTTAATACAACTTTCAAAGTTACCCATTACGTAGACTGCAAGGTCGTGCTCCTCTATAAGCCTCTTCTCCCTCTCCTTAATACTACTTATATCCTTACCTACCCCGTGGGCAAGTCCTATCATGTTAGATTTTGCCCCGTATCTCCTAAGGTACTCAGCTATATCACAGGCTGTATGGGGTAGGTGGTGTCTAGATAGACTTGGAGCCACAACAGCTATCTCGATCCCTGCCAGTGGTGTCTCAATTACCTTACCCTTGTACTTCTTTGCCTCCCTCTTGAAGTTCTCCAACTCACTTCTAGGCAGTGCCACAGTCATATACACATCCAATTGCATCACATGCTCCTGGATTACAAACCCTCCAACATCTTCAATCCACTCCTTTAATATGTTGTTCCTATAGACCCCTCCCTCATATCTAACGATCTCGTACATCTCCTTCACCTGTCTTAGAAGTCAGATCTGATAGTGACAGTTCCAAAGGTCTTGTTACTGTCGTTGAAAAGTGTAACGTCGGTAATAACCCTCTGGATAGAGGACTTCTCGTCTATAAGGGTGATGTGATCAGTTAGCACTATCTCCTCAAAGGCGTACTCATCTATCTTCTTTAAGATCTCCCTTATAATATCCATCTCAAGGATATTGATGGTCTTGGTGGTAATAGATATATGGTCTATACTACCCCTTGACATCATGATCTTAACTAGAGGCTCCCAGTCCTTGGTTAATACTTCTATATAATCCTCCTTCTCAGAGATGATGTAGTCCCTCCCCCCAAGTAACATAATGAGATCGTCTACAAGGTTCTTTAACTTTTCCTCTTTATTCCTGTCATAGAAGTAGAAGTTGGAAATCCTTGAACATGTCTGGATCTTTGCAGCACCTTTACTGTATATCTTGTAGGTTCTTACAATGTCCCCCCTACTTACTATACCTATAAGTTCCCCCTTCTCATCTAACACCAGCAGCCTTCCAATATCGTTTCTTGCCATGATCTTCTGAGACTCCGATGCAGAGGTCTCAGGAGATATAAATATTAGCTTATCCCTTGGAGTCATTATATCCTCAATGGTCTTTTTATTCCCACCTTTCTCCAGATCTCTGAATGTAACTACTCCAACTAGCCTTCCCTCGTCATCTACAACTGGATAACCCATATGCCTGTACTTCTCAATATACTCCCTTAACTTGTCAATACTCTCATTTTTATTGATGGTTATAATATCCCTAGTCATTATCTCCTTTACAGGTATCTTCTCCAACACCCTTAAATCGTAAAGTTTTATAAGATCCTCCTCTGCCTCCTTCACAAAGAGGGTGATGTGATCAAATATACTAAATAGGGAACTCTCCTCCAATCCAATATTGTAAACCCTCTCCACAGTAGATAGTTTTTTAAACAGCATATCTAACACCGTGTTGAATGGTATCTTTGATTATAACTAGAATGATATATAAAGTTATTTTAATTTCTAAATCTACTTAGAAATCTGGGGATATACTCAAGGGCTCTCCTTAAACTCATGGGTGTATAGTCATCTTTTAAATATCCTCTCTTTCTCATCTCCTCTCCCACCCACTGATAAAACCTCCTGTCCTGAATAACTACAACACCGTAATCCCTCTCGGTCCTGATAAGTCTCCCTATCATCTGTATAACTGTACTGGCCATGATGTGAAATGAAGTCATTAGGAAGGACTTCCAGTGGGCACTTCTAGGATCCACTCCCTTCCTCAGTAACCTCTCTTTTAACAACCTCTGTTCCCTGTTAAGTAGTGGGGTAGGTACTGGGAAGGGTAAACTGTCTATTATCACCATGGTGAGGGCCTCCCCTGGAATATCCACCCCCTCTGCAAATCTACCAGTTGCCAGAAGTACTCCTCCCTCCCTCTTGAAACGCTCCTTTAGTAGGTTTGCCTCCCTTCCATCCATATCTGGATGATAGCAGAATATCTTCTTCTTTAATTCCGAGGCCCTATCTCGAAGGTAGTTGTAGGCACTTGCAAGGTCCTCAAAACTTCTAAAGAGTACCAGGGTGTTTGCCTCTGCAGACCTTAAGATTTTAAATATATTCTCATTTGCCCTCTCCCTTTTTAAATCCCAGTCTCCCCCATACTTCATATTTACCCCATCTATCAAGGAGATTATCTTCCTTCTATCCTTGGGAAAGGGGCTGTCTAGAATTAGGGGATCGAAGGACTCCACCCCAGTTTTAAGTCCATGGATCTTCAGATTACCTATGGTGGCGGAGCAGTGTATTACCGTTCCATCGTCGTAGAGTCTTTTAAGGTAGGAGGAGACAAGTACAGGTACACATAACAGACTCTTTCCACTTCTGTATATTACAAAGTTGTCATCTATGACCTCCAGGTTCTTTACCCTATCTAGGAACTCAGTTAGGGACATATCTGGCAACTTCTTCTGGGAGACGTAGTGGTACTCCAGGTAGATCAGGGCTTCGTTGTCAACCTTGAATCTCAACTCCTCCCTCCCCAGCTCCTTATTCTCCTCAAAGGAGAGGATCCTATCCCTTATATCTCTAATCTGATAGTAGCCGTCAAGTAGGGTTCCAAGTATTATCCTCTTTCCCTCAGGTATCTCCAGTATCATATCTCCGTAGTAGAGGAGGGCATCCTTACATCCCTCAATATCTACACGTCTTGATAGATAGTTATGTACTATATCCCAGAATTCCTTCTCATATCTCTCTAGATTATTCTCATCTAACTTTGGATACCTTTCCCTAAGTCTAGCCAGGTACTTCTTCACAGGGGCGGGGGCAAAGTGATAGGCCATAGCCCTCAGCCTACGAAGTGCCACCTCAGGATTTATCTCTATGGTGGCAGAGTTCCTAATACTCCTCTCAAGTTTATGGGCCTCGTCACAGATGATAACCTCGGTCTTCCTGTTTACATCGATCTCCTCCTTTAAATGGTAGAAGATGCTGTAGTTCATAACGAGGATGTCCCCCTCTAGACACTCTATCTTAGATCTTTGATAGTCGCAGATACAGAAGGGGCAGAAGTACTTTATATCCTCCCCTATCTTCACAGCTTTCTTCTCTGTCCCACATATACACCTTCTTCTCCTGTTGGGCCTATGAAAGCACCTTCTATTTAACTTACAGAAAAGCCCATCTGCCTTACTACCCTTAGCCTTACATATGAAGTTGTTCTTTCCCATTATAAAGGAGATCTTCAAGTTGGGCCTTAGTGCATTTAACTCCTCAAGTATCCTCTCCTGCTGATCTATGGTCTCTGTAAGTATGATGACCCTCTTACCCTTCTCTGCAAAGTATATGGCTGGGAGGAGATAGGAGAGGGTCTTTCCCACACCTGTTGGAGCCTCCACGATAAGATTTCTTCTATTTTTAATAGAGTGAAATATCTTCTCCATCATCTTAATCTGTTGAGGTCTTATCCTCTCATAGGGAAACTTCAACCTATAGAAGGCTCTAAAATCCTCCAGTGAGACATCCATCTAGATCACCAAAATTGATAAAATACTCTAATTTTTATATCCATCTACAGGTGGAACTATGACGTCAACAACTGTCATTATGATACTTCTCATAATATGGATGATACTAAGTATCTACTACAGAAGGGAAAAAGGGGATGAGAAGGGCTTAAAGATATACTATGGAATGCTGGGAATACTAAGGACCTCCTGGGGTTTGAAGGTGATAGACAAAATAGGTAGGTATAAGTTCTGGCAGAAGGTGGGATACCTATTCATACCTGTGGCTATAGTGATTAGTATCCTTACCTTTTATACCTTTATAAACTCTACACTAGGTCTATTCAGTGGTTCAATACCTAAGGAGAGTTCAAAGCCTATTATCTTTCTCTTTGGAGATGTTATCCCCTGGATCCCTGGAATTGTAGCACTTATTTTAGGCATTACACTTCATGAATTGGCCCACGGTATCATAGCCAGATCCTTCAATCTCAGAATAAAAAGTACAGGATTGATACTCCTCCTAGGTATCCCCCTTGGAGCCTTTGTGGAGATAGGGGAGGATTTTAAAAAAGCCAGTAGGAAGGTAAGGGGTGCTGTGGCCTCTGCAGGCCCTGTAGTAAATATCCTTGTCTTCCTCCTTGTACTTCTAATAACCCCCTATGTACTTAGTATCCCATCCTCCCTAACTGTTACAAAGGTACTTGAAGACTTTCCAGCCAGTGGAGTCCTTATGGAGGGGGATGTAATACACTCCATCAAGGGTAAGAGGATTAACTCCCTCTCAGATTTCCAGGAGGTGGTAAAGGAAATTAGACCAGAAGAGGATATTACCGTTACAGTTCTTAGGGGGAATGAGTTGAAAACCTTTAAGTTGACCACATCTCCAGAGGGGAAAATAGGGATTGTTGTGGAGCCCTCTAAACCCCTAGTATTTATATTGGAGATCCTCTTCTGGACAGGGGTATTGAATCTACTACTAGGTTTCTTCAACCTCCTACCTGCCCTACCCCTGGATGGATTCCACATATGGAATGCCATCCCCGAGATAGTGAGGGATCTAAAAACCAACAGTAAGGTAACAGAGACTATCTCCAGGTATATGGAGTATTTGATAAACGAGAGGAGTTTAACCACTATGAGTATCACTATATGGTTACTGGTACTGGCCTCTATACTCTACTCCCTTTTGTAAAAGAATTAGGGGGATTCCAGTGGTGGAGAATCCAGTGGATATAAATCACATCTTCCAGGAGGAAGGTATTAGACTACTTAAAGAGTTGGGATGGTACGGCTCCATAGTAGTTCAATACAGTGAAAACTTCGATAAAAAGATCTTTGAGGAGGTGAAGGAGTACGGAGAGAGGGAGGGATTGAAGATATACACAGGTGTGAAGATAAGGGCACAATCCCCCAAGGAGTTAGTTAGGTACGTGAAGAAATTCAGGAACAAGGTAGATGTAATACTTGTGGAGGGGGGAGATCTAAAGATTAACAGGCAGGCCCTGGAACTTCACGACGTGGATATACTCTCTACCCCCGAGTTGAACAGGCGAGATAGTGGTTTAGATCACGTCCTTGCAAGGCTGGGAAGTACCCATAGGGTAGCTATCGAGTTAAACTTTAAACAGCTGTTAATAAAGAAGAATCCCTACGAGAGGGCAAGGTTACTATGGGCCTTTAGGAGGAACATGCGCCTGGCAAAAAAGTTTGACACACCTGTGGTACTCTCCAGTGGTGCAGAGAGTATATACGATATAAAGTCCCCCTATGACTTAAGAAGTTTCTTAAATACCCTTACAGAGGACCCTGTATATTCCAAGACCGTCATGGAGTTTCCCTATAAGATTGCAGAGTACAGGTCCTATCTAAGGAGGGATAATGTTATAAGGTATGGGGTGGAGGTTGTTGAGAAGTAGGGAAATAATAATTAGGATAAATTATAATAAAGCCTACTACAGTATAGTACTATCTCTACTGATAGTACTCAGTATGCTACCTACCACGTTAGCTGTAGGAACAGCTGAAAAGGTAGCAGTTGTTGTATCCACTCCAGCAGATGCAATTGTTGCAGCTCCCTATGCCAAAGCCATGGGATACAATTTAATATACACACCTACACATAAGTTGTCAAAAGATGCTGAAAGAGAACTTATAACAGGAGGTTACACCAAGGTGATAATAGTTGGAGGTCCAGTGGCAGTAAGTGAAACCGTGGAAAACAGTATAAGAAACTTAAAGATAAAAACTGAAAGGATTTGGGGAGAGACAAGGGTGGAAACCTCTATAGAGGTATACAAAAGGCTAAAAAAAGAGAAACCTGAGTTGACAGGTAATGTAGTAATTACCCAGGGGTTCAATGAGAAAATATCACCTGTTGCAGTTAGTTTCAACGTACCTGTACTGTACTACGGACTAAACAGGGAAAATAAAGTTGTAGAGGTGTTAAAAAATACAAGGATAAAAAATGCAGTAATTCTGGGAGAAAAGATCCCACAAACTATTATAACCACAGTAACTAAGATATCTGAAAATACCTTCATTGCAAGTGGTTCTGTGGAGGATGTTATAAAGACTGCAATATCCTATGTTAAAAAGATAAATCCAGGAGTTAGAAATAAAGATGTACTGATAGTATATGCAGAGAGAGATAAGGAACCTATTATAAAGGGGATATTAAACTTCCTTAAAGATGACGTTGGTGTATTGATACCCCTTCCAGTAAAAAGTACTGAAGTATTAGATAAAATACTCTCCAGGGTTGTAGAGATCAGCTATAACGTCTTAGTAGTAAGTGACGATCCTAAGATATCTGAGATAATCCTTGATACTGTACGGAAGTTAGGGCCTGTATCAGTTTCAGTGATATCTGAGAGGGTAAGTGGAGGTGTAGGAGGAGACAGTGGTACATGGAGACATGTATCAACTCCCACAGGTCCAGTAGTAACCGTTATTGCAAATGGAAAGAAAATAGAGTTTATGGGACAGGATAAGAATACTCTCAAAATTGATGGAAACTTTAGCATACACGTTCCTAAGGTAGAGGCAGAGGTAAAGGTAGTGGATAAAGAGGATAAGAAACATAAATTAATAATAGATTTCAGGGACAGTAACTCTGTAAAGTCAGTAATAGAGGCGATGAATAACTTCAGTGTGGTAGCATACGTTGGAAATGAGGTAAATATAACATATTACAACCCAAAAATGAAGGGCAAAAATGTATCACTTCATGTTATTACTGAGAGAAGAGCTTTGAGGAATGATATGAACAACCTATTAAAAGGAAATGCTCAAGGGCTGATAGAGAGGTTAAATAACAGTTATGTTGAGACTAAAACAGTGGGTAGTGATGGTAAAGCTGTATTCACCTATAAGCCATCTATCAATGGAGAGCATATAGTAGTGATCACCGAAGGAAATGGAGTTCCACAGAATGCAGATAATGTCAAGGTACTGGCAGTAGGAGGGTTCGAGGTTGTGAGGTACGAGATGAAGATAGAATATAAGATAATTCTTAATGATATGGTAGATGTAAATATAACAGTAAAAGATAAACCAAAAGACCTCTATGTAAGATATGGAGCAGTAATAATAAAAAGAAACGCCCCAGTGACATTAAAAATAACAGGAACTAGCTCAGACAACAACCACTTCAACGTGTCTGTTAGAGGAGATAAAGGTGAGTACCAGGTTGTAAATAACAGTGACTTTATAAAGCTAAATGCATCAACGGTAGAAAAAATTATAAGAGAAGTATTTGACGCTGAAACTGCCTCCCCCTCCTACAGTGATATTACACAGGATAACTCCTACAATATATCACTACACTACATAGAGAATAGTTACATAATAGGAATAGCCTATGACACTGAGGAGAAGAAGATTGTCGCCGTTGCTCAGGAATTTCTAGAATAACACTTTAAATTTTTTTTTAATTTTTTTAATCCTTTTTATTTAAAAATTTGGATATATTAAATTATAGGAAGAGATGTGGTTAAATGAGAAAGTTACTTCTTACACTCTTGGTGTTGATACTGACAGTTTCCTCAGTATACGGGATATCGAATATAACAATAACCCCTTCAAATCCAAAGGTGGGAGATACAATAACAATATCTGGAAAGGCCAATCCCAATGAGGAGATCAACTGTCAGATCTGGTTTGAGATCGATCCTATCATATACCCTCCTTACTATGGCTACATTATGAACAACGTGGAGATACCTACCACCCCTAACAGTTTCAAGATCGTTGCCCAAAATGTAAATAGACTCTATGTAAGTTTGAAAATGGGACTATGGGTCACTAAAAATACAAAGGCTAATAAAGAGGGTGTAGCAGTAATCTCCAAGTCCAACATCCCTGTAGGTACCTACGATATAAAAATGGGAGGGACCATAAAAGACCCAGAAAAACCGGTAAAGTTAAAGATATTCGCATCAACAAAGATAAAGGCTGATGAGAATGGTAACTTCAAGTACTCCTACAGAGTCAGTAACATACCTGAAGGGACAGTGATCCATCTAAACATTGGAGGGATAAAGAGAGATATAGTGATTAAGAGTTCCCTACCTGCACCTCCAAATGTGGATACAGAAAATAAGACAGATAAGAATACCTCATCTAATGATGGAAAGGAGGATCATTCAGATACTATCACCAGTATCCAAAAAGAATCTCGATCAACACTAGAAGATAAAGAGACCTCCAACGAAGAGGAGGAATATAATATACCTATAAACAGGGAGGGCACTAAAAGAGATAACCACAATATACTGGTAAATAGAAAAAAGATTACACCACCTAAACCTAAAAGAGAGAATATAGTCTACGGTAGAATAATAAAAAATATTGGAAGTGCAATGCTCATAATTCCTGAGGGTACTAGAGTGAGTACAGAGGGAGAGATATCTATAAAGGAAGTAAATATCCCAAATACTACAGTGGCCTACTACATATCTCCCAAAAACGGAGAGTTTAGCAAACCTCTTATCCTAGAGATACCCTACAATCTATCCCAGGATAAAAAGATTACAGTACTCTACTACGACGAGCAACTAAGGAGATGGGTCAGTATACCTTACACCTACGATGGAGATAAGATAACTGTTAAGGTAGCAAAATCTGGATACTATGCAATAAAGGAGGAGTACGTGGGAAAAAGAGATGAAGGTATACTTCATGGACTTTATTCCATCCTAGACCTCTTTAGGGTAGTAGTAACCCTACTGTTAGATTATCTACAGCATCTCTTTAAATAATACCACTTTTTAACCCTACAAAAATCACCAGTACTAAAAAGATAAGAAAGAGAGATATCGACTGGATCCTCAACATCCTCTTTCTCTTTTTTATATACTCATCTTTACACCTCTCAGAGCAGAAGGTCTCCTCTGGTGGAATGGATATTCCACAGTTTAAACAGTGCCTATGTCTCTCCATATTAATCCCTTTTCTCAGGTACAATTAAGGTACCCCTGTGTTTATCCTCTATAACATTCATAATCTCCTCTGGAGTACCCTTTATGACCACAGTTTTCAAACCTGCCCTATCAATGATCTTGGAGGCTAGAGGGTCGACTATGGAGGAGGATCCTGCCTCTATAGTGGAGGACTTGGTAATATCTACCAACTCCTTTGTTGTCAGGATTTTTATCTTCTTTGCATCCCTGTATTTCCTTGGATCCCTGTCGTAAACCCCATCTACGTTAGTTGCAATAACAAGGAGATCTGCATCTATGTACTCCGCCAGGGAGGCTGCAACGGCATCTGTGGTGTGGGCGGGATGGGTACCTCCCATAACAACGATCTTCTTTAAATTCAGTATCATCTCGGCCTCCTTGAAATCCTCTGGCACCTTCTTTACAGTGTAGTCTCCAAGGGCGGCGATGAGAACCATACTGTTCATCCTTGTGGCCATTATACCTATCTCGTCACAGAAGGCCTCATTTGTAAACGCCCTGGCAATAGAGATATATCTCCTGGCGATATACCCCCCACCTACCACTATACAGATGTCATGTCCCCTCTCCTTTATACTTTTAAATACCTGAGCGTATCTCCTTATGTTCTCTGCATCTCCCTCTCTAGGCATAATAACTGAACCACCAAGTGCAAAGACCACCTTCATACTCCTAACCTCTCCACTTTCTAGGTACTAGAGAAGTAATCTATTATAAAAAGTTTTTATCGTAAATTATTTATACTATAAGGTTTTAGTGGGATAAACATATTTTTTTAAAGTTGATAGGTATGGAGAGGTCTCCTTCTTTAACAGTTGACGGTATCCTAGAGGTAGATGGTAAGATACTACTTGTAAAGAGAAAAAATCCTCCTTTTAAAGATTTCTGGGCATTTCCTGGGGGTTTTGTAAAGTATGGAGAGAGGACAGAGGAGGCTGTAGTAAGGGAGGTATTTGAGGAGACTGGGATTAAAACCAGGGTTAAGGATCTTCTAGGGGTGTACTCAGATCCAGATAGGGATCCAAGGGGCCATACTGTATCTGTGGTGTATGTTTTAGAGTATATAGAGGGTTCTCCCAAGGGAGCAGATGATGCAAAAGAGGCTAAATTTTTCCCCATAGAGGAAGTGAAGAAGATGGACCTAGCCTTTGATCACAAGGCTATTTTTAGGGACTATCTTAAATTTAGAGAGAAAAGGTGATAAGGTGGTAAAGTTCTGTAAAAAGTGTAACAACATAATGCTTCCAAAGGATGGAAAGTGGGTATGTACAGTATGCCACTCTGAGGTGGAGATGGAGAAAGAGGGTGAGACCTTTCTACTTAAGGAGAGGTTGGAGTCCAAGAAGAGGGATATAGCAGTAATCGAGAATGTAAATACCCTTCCAACTACCAAGGTAGAGTGTCCCAAGTGTGGGAACTTAGAGGCCTTCTGGTGGCTCCAGCAGACAAGGTGTGCAGATGAACCTGAGACAAGGTTCTACAGGTGTACAAAGTGTGGTTACACCTGGAGGGAGTACGACTAATAGATCTTGATACCCTCCAGAAGTATCTGTGCCACCTTGACCTTCTTACACTCCCTCTCGGAGAAGAGTTTAAATCTCCCTGCATTACAGAAGTGTTGTATTCTCAAACCAATCTTTCTCAGGGTATCTTCCTCTATCCTCTCTCCAAGGAACTCCTGAAGTGTCCTGGAAACTGCTCCACAGGGGGAATCTCTAATAACCTCAATATCTTTTATAATATTTCCATCTAGGTAGATATTTACCCTAGGTTTTCCAAAGTGTTTTAAGAATTCTTTTAATTGGGGGTACTCCTCTACCTTGTTTTTAAGGTGTTCCTCATCTAGATTACAGAGTAGATCTGGACATACTACATTTTTAAATCTCTCCAGTTGTCTCTTGAAACCTTCCCCCTCCCAAATCCCCACTATTATAAAGGGATGTTTTTCCCCACCGATCTCCTGGATAAGGGTGTAAGTCAGATCAGGATCCCTTAGATAGGTAATTAAAATATGGAAGTTTCCAAGTTTCTTCAGTGTCTCCTTATCTATCTCTATGTCCTCAAACTCCCCCCTGTACTTTAATACAATGTATTCACAGGGGAACTTCTTTTTTATATTCTCGTAGGCCCTATGTCCATACTTACCATCTGACACTACGGCCACAGAGATCTTACTGTCCATCTGTATCACAGGATATTTTTGTATATTTAAATGTTTGGATATTTATTTCTAAAAAATAAATGGTAGCCCGGCGCGGATTCGAACCGCGGTCCCGGGGTCCAAAGCCCCGGATGATAGGCCACTACACCACCGGGCTACATCCCATCCAATTGAGCAAAACCTTAATAGTCAATTCTCCTATATATACTTTTCTATTAAAAAATTAAAATTAATTCCCAGATCCCTGTTTAGCCCTCCACTCCTCAAGTATCCTATTCCAGTTCTTCCTTAGAAACTCTCCAACCTGGGAGGAGTCCCTCGTCCCAACTACACATGTCCAGCCAGTCTTCTCCTCAATATCACCCCTTACAGGGGCTGCCAATCCTGGAAGTATAATAATCCTGTGGTTTACCTTCTCCCCTATCTTTGTCTCCTCTATTAATTTTTTAGCGTTCTCCCCACAGTACTGTCCCCCAGCCACTGCAACATCAACAGCCTTACCCTCTGTATCCATAACTAGGAGCCAGCATGTAACACCGTCCTTTTCAAAGTCCCCAGTTACCGTATAGAATGTTAGGGAGAAGTTTGTGGTCATAATTACTGGACTGTTCTCATCTGGGTTTCCAATTGGATAGAGACCAGGCTCCACAGCTTGAGGTTTCCTAGGATCAGTATATATAGCCTGTCTAAGGGTAAGTATTGGCATCAACTCCCAGATCTCTGTACCGTGGATGATGATCCCATCTGCATACCTATTTAACATGGCACAGGCTGCACTGGCCTCCATAATGGCAGCAGCCTTATCCAGCTCCTTTACAAACTGGCCTATTGGATTGTTACCACTTAAGACGTAGAAGTAGGTATTTATTGGAAGTCCTAAGATGGGATATCCTAGAAGTTTATCCCCTCTCTCTATGGCACTTCTCCTTATCATTACAAACCTGTCAAGGGTATCCATGATATTTTCAGGTGTAGTGTGAGGATCTAAAACTAGATCCTCTATACCATGAGAAAGGGAGGCCTTGACCATACCCTTGAGTGTTTTAATGTTACTGGAGGAGAGTACCACTGCAAAATCCTTTTTATCTTTTTTCTTTGATATCAACATCTTCATCATTTCAGGGAAATTCTGCTCTGTCACTGCATATATCAGAGGTTTAGATTTTACAACATCTAGGGCCCTCTCTATACTCTCTACATTTAGGGAGCAGAGGGCAACTGGTACCTTTGTACTCTCCTGAATTATTTCTAAAGCCCTTACAAACCTCTCAGGATCATCTGAGGCATTCCTTAGGGCTATAAAATCTAACTTCAACTTCTCCCCAGTTCTCTCAAAGAAAAAGTCCTCAATAAATTTAGCCCTCCTCCTTATCTCCTCCTCAGATAGTTTATCTGATATATCCACTCCTATAGCTGTGGGGTTGAAGAAGGTAAGTTCATACCTGTACATCACCTCCTCCCCACCTAGAATAGCCTTCCTATCCTTGTATCCAAACCATACCTCCTTTACAGGTGGGGAGAGCAATTCCTCAAGTTTCTTTCTATTCTTCTCAAACTTTGGGGATTTTAAGACAGGACATTGATCAAGGGAGGCCTTCCTCTCCTGTAGTTTCGTGGCAAAGGCCATACAGGAAGACTCTCCACATTTCTTACAGTTTATCTTTGGAAGCAGTTTGTAGATATCCATGGCACTTATTTTCTTTGCCATCCTATCACCGATACTAGGCCTTAATCCACTGGTAGTTGTCACTACTTACCTCTATCTTCCCAGGCTTACTTACAAGCAGCCTTCCAAACTCCTTTATCACCGTGGCAGAGAGAGGGTGGAGCATCATAAATAGATCTACACCACAGAGGAGCATAGTCAATCCCGTTGTAATCTCCCAGAGTGGTAACCTGTATCTCCTATCCCCCCACTCTGGTTTAGCCATCCAGGCCTCCCTTGCACCTATGGCGTTTGTAGTTCCAGAGGACATGGGCATATTTACCAGTTCGTCACCTTTCAAACCTGCCAATCTCAACCTTGTCATGGCGTTTATGGAGAACTCTATACCGTATCCCAGGGAACAGGTTGTAGGATCCATAACAATTCTATCCCCGTCAAGGCCATGGGATATCAATCTCCTATTTAAATCCCTGGCCATGTTTGGATCCATAATAGTCCAGGAGAGGACGTTGTGGTCGTACCTCATGGCGGCGTCTGCCACCCTCTTGTAGTCTAGATCCAGGTTTGCAGATGCAAGAAGACATCTCTCCCCCTCTGTAACCTGGGCACAGGCCTCTAGGACTAAGGGGTCCTTCTTGGGATCTCCACTACCTCCAATGACAAAGGGTACATCTACAGCCTGGAGGAGATCCTCCATCAGCCTTGCAGCCTCCCTTGGGGAGGTATCCTTGATCTTTGGATCTGTAGAGATGTGGTGTATTGTTACCATATCGGCGTTGAACTCCCTTACACACTTTTTAGCCCACTCCACAGGATCCTCCATCACATCCTGGAAGTACTCCCTCACAGGCTTAGGTAGCCCAGGCATGGGCATGTCGAAGATGTCGAAGGTTACCACTGGAGGATTTGGCTGCACCTCCTCGAACCTGTAAAGTGCCCTCTGCCCACCTATCTTTATCACCTTACCTCTACCTCCCTCAGACTTAGGCCTGCCAAATTGCACCTCCCTTATATAGCCCTTATACTTCTCCACTGGAGGCTCCCAATCTACCTCAGGTATCTCTATCCTAGGTTCCTCAGGTGATATTATCCTTCTGATACTCTCTCTTATTGGAGGGGTTTGAGGTATGGAGATAGGGGATATGGTAGGGATGTTTATAACTATCTCATTTGCAGTTATCTCTATACTGTCTATCTTAACCCTGTTCGTTTTTTTCACAAGTTCAAATACCTCATCTAGTCCCATTAAGATCACCAGGGGCAAAAAAATCTATCATTATAAATCGTTATAAATTGGAGGATAATATATAAAGTTTTTTAGTTTAAGTAACATTAAAAATGGTGTCTACATGGTAAGACTAAAAAGTGAAGATATAAACCGTCTAAAAAAGATACTCCAGGAAAATAAGAGTATACTCTTTCTCTGTCATCATAACGCAGATCCAGATGCAATTGGAGCTGCAATTGCCTTAAAATATCTTGCTAAGGTTTTAAATAAATCAGAGGATAAAACCCTTGTAATATCTGCAGACTCTATAAGTAAGTTGTCGAAAAATATACTTGAGGAGATAGGGGAGGAGGTGGAGGTTGTTCAATATCCCAAGTTGCTAGATGTGGTATTCTTTGTAGATACCTCCAACTTAAACCAGGTAAAGGTGGATACTCAGGAGTTAAAGAGTTCTACCCTGGTAGTGATAGATCACCATAAGAAAACAGAGCTCTCAGAGCTCTGTACCCTCTCCATAGTAGACGAGGGGGCAACCTCCACCTGTGAAATAGTCTCCCAGATATTCAGGGAGATGGGCATCTATCCCCCAAGGGATATTAGGATAGCTCTACTCTGTGGTATCCTCTACGATACCAAACACTTGAAGTTGGCAAGGGAGGAGACCTTCCAGATAATAGCCTGGCTTATAAGGGGTATCAACTTTCAGAGGATACTTAGCCTTCTAACCCAGGAGATGGATGAGAGTAAGAGGATGGCACATTTGAAGGCCTGTAGTAGAATGGAGTTAAGGGAGGTTGGGGGATACATTGTAGCACTCTCCCATGTAAGTTCCTTCGAGGCCTCCTGTGCCAAGACCATAGTATCCATAGGTGCAGATGTGGCCTTTGTGGTGGCGGTGAGGAAGAGGGAGGGGGAGATAAGGGTAAGTGGGAGGTGTAGGAAGTCTCTAGCTAGGAAGGTGCACATGGGGGAGTTGATGGAGGAGGTTGCCAGGAGGTTAGGGGGGGAAGGTGGTGGACATAGGGAGGCTGCAGGGTTAAATGCAAGATACGATAAAAGTAGAAGTAAAGAGGAGGTGATAAGGGAGGTTTTAGATCTATGCTATGAGATTTTTAAGGAGAAGGTAGTGGAGAATAGTGGTAGTTAATACTATGTTTGTTTTAGGAGTTAGTAACAAACAAAATTAGAAGTTTTATTGTTTCATTAAATTACTGTATTTTTTAGACACATTACTTAATGAGTTAATGGTTTCATTTACTGCTTTTTGTGGGGCATTGGAGTTGAGGTTTATATAGTTGTTTATATAATAGTAGATAGCAATGGTGGACACAGTGATCGTTGCAATAATTAAGATACCTATCTCCATGGAGACCTGTCCTCTTTTGGAGAGTAACTTAATTATTAATGACATACATACACCGATAAAAAAATAGTAAAAAATAGATAGAAAAATTTTTTATGTTGAATTTGTTAAATTCCTCATTCTCTGAGCATAATCTATTGCTACACCTTGCAATTCTTGGATTGTAGCATTTGAAGCATTTCCTGCCCTAGAAGCACTCTGTTGAATATTTACAACATAGAAGTATGCAGCAATTGCAGCAACTGCAATAGCAGCTGCAACTAGAATACCTATCTCCATGGAGACCTGTCCTCTCTTGGACATTAACTTCTCCATTAGCATAACTACTCACCTCCTTATCACTTATTTCCTGGGCATTATTATACTACCTTAACTTTAGTATATAAATATTACAATTACTTTGTAATACAAAGTATTATTATGAAACCTCTCCACCTGAGAGTTTTAACAACTCATTTAGATACTCTCTAAACTTCTCAGCACCTTTCTCTGTAATCTTGACTATAGTTCTCACCCCTTTCTTCAGGGGATACTTCTTCACCTCAACATAACCCTCTTTTTCAAGTCTCTTTAAATGGGTCCAGAGATTTCCAGGGGAGGTTCCCAGTTTTTTCAAGAGATAGTTGAATTCACAGTACTTCACCCCGTATAACAGAGCCAACACCTTTACCCTGACCTCGGAGTTAAATATGTTGTCCATACATACCTCACTTTTAATGTCCATCAAAAATTAATACCATCTCCAAGATTAAATAGGAGCAATTCCCTTAACATTCCATCCCAATAATAATAACTCTTAACTAAAATACTTAACCTCCGGTGTTTCCCAATGAGAACAGAACACTTTATTTTACTAGTCCTTCTAATGCTAGGGTTTATAGCCATGCCCCTAGTAATTCCCACTATTAAAACCACCCAACCTTACAGTGTATTCAACAGAGAAAAAGAGGGATGTTCCAACTTCTTTAAATTAATGTACAGGATGAACAACAATACAAGACCTTTAATATATCCCTACAGTAGAGAGGATCTAAAAGAAAATTCCGTTCTATTTATCATCTCTCCAGATGTGGGATTTACAGAAGAAGAAGTAAAAAACCTGAAGAGATACATATCCTCGGGAAATATATTAATCCTTGCAGATAACTCCAAGGAGGGCAACCACATCTTAAAACACTTAAATATCTCTTTCAGATTCTCTAAAGATCCACTCTACGATATAACGAGGCCTGTGGAACTCTATGCCTATGACTATGTCCTAATGGAAAACCCCTCTGCAATCATAGGTAAAGATAAGGGTACAGTTTTAGTATACTCCAGTAGATCTAGTAGAATTGGCAAATACCCTGAACCAGGGGAGGAGTCCTCCTATCCACTTATAGTGGAGAAGGATTACGGTAGTGGTAAAGTAATACTGATCTCCGACCCAGCAATATTTAAAAATGAATTCTTCAACTACAACAGGGATTTTTTAAAGAGTTACTTCAACTACTCAGAAAAAAGTGCCATATATTTCGACGAGTATCACCACCTTGACGTGAACCCTCAAAATATTGTAACAGTGGCTGTTCGAAGTAACAACGTTACACCTGAATTATTAAGTTACCTCTTTACAGGCATACTGATAGCTACAGTAATAGCCAATAAGATACTTAGACTACTTAGATATCCAATAGAGAAACTTGTTGCAAATAATTTTAAATATAAAGAGGAGTTATCTCTCAGAAAAATCCTGGAAGATGTTAGTAAAAAGTATCACCTTGATATATCTACCCTTTACAAGATTGTAAATAGGATACTATGATCTTCGAAAGATTAAGGGAGGAAGTAGGAAAAAGAGTTATAGGATTAGACGACGTAATAAGAGATCTATTTCTATCCTTTATCTGCAGGGGGCATATCCTACTGGAGGGTGTTCCAGGGCTCGCCAAGACCACATTAGCCAGGACATTCTCCCAGTGTATAGGATTGAATTTTTCCAGGATACAGGGTACTCCAGATCTCATCCCCTCTGATATAGTAGGTGGTGAGATATACGACATAAACCTGGGGGATTTTAAATACATTCCAGGACCTATCTTCTCCAATATCCTCCTAGTAGATGAGATAAACAGGATGTCTCCAAAGACCCAGTCTGCACTGGTAGAGGCTATGGAGGAGAACAGTGTATCAGTTGGGGGGAAGACCTATTCACTACCTACACCTTTCATGGTTATTGCAACCCAGAATCCTGTGGAATTTGAAGGGGTATATCCACTACCCACAGCCCAGTTGGACAGATTCATGATAAAATCTAAGATCCATTACTTAAGTGAGGAGGAGGAGTTGAAGGTATTGACACTAAAGAATAATGAGGAGGAGAGGGAGGAGATAAACACCATCCTAGATAGAAATACCATGGAGGAGGTTTTTAAAGAGGTGGACAGTATCCACGTATCCAGGGCTATATTGAAGTATATCAGGGATATTGTAGTGCATACCAGGAGAGATAAGAGGGTGGTACTAGGTGCAAGTACAAGGGCTGGAGTACAGTTACTTAAGATAGCAAAGGGTAACGCCTACCTGGAAGGTAGGAGGTATGTAATCCCCGACGATGTTAAAGATAATGTACTGAAGGTTTTAAGTCATAGGATTGTATTAGACTACGAGGTGGAAGAGCCTGTAGAGAGTGTTCTAAGGGATATACTGGATAGGGTAGAGGTGCCAAAAGGGGACTTTAGGTACGACTGATTTTAAAGGAGATTCTCATGGATACAACGGAATACTCCAGAACACTTTTAAGATTTGGCATACTCTGTCTCACCTGTGGGTATATACTTAACAACCTCCTTAGTACATTTTTGGGCATCTCTATTTTTCTATACCTCTATCTCATTGAGAGTACCTCCAATTTAAAAATAGAAGGGGAGTTAGAGAGGAGTACCTTAAAGGAGCGCCAATGTTCCAGGATAGTATTTAAAGTTCATGGGAAGGATACAGTACCTGTTCTTGATTTTTCCTCACCTCATGGGGTACTCTCCTACAGGGTATTAAAGGGGAAGGTATGGAAATATGTAATAAATGTAATCCCCTTTAAAAAGGGGGAGTTTACACTAGAGGTAAAGGGTAGGTTACACGATGTAAGGGGGTTATTTAGCACAGATTACTCTGCATCCTTTAAACTACAGGTGGAACCCTCCCTTGAAGGTTTAAAATACAGTATAGAGAAGAGAAGCCAGATGTCCCTCCTATCTAGTGTTCCCGATCCAGAAATATGGGGGTTGAAATTCTATGAAGTTGGAGACGATCCCAGGAGGATAGATTGGAAGAGGTCTTTCAAAGTAGGTAAATTAATTGTTAGAAAACTTATTCATCTAGAGGAGAAAAGTGTCTATCTGTTACTAGATGTGGGAAGTAGTATGAGGAGGTTTGCAAAGAGGGATAGAAGTAAGTTGGACTACGCCCTATCGCTACTCTTGAGTATTGTGGAGGGAAGTAAAGGGGATCTGAATATTATCCTCTACGACGACTATCGGATCCTAAAGGTGTATTCAGATAGAAATGTTAAGAAGAGAATTTTAGAGGATCTCAGGGAGATAGAAGTATTTCAGATAAAGAGATATATTCCAAATGTAAGGGGTATCTGTGAAAAAAGATGTAATAATAACTTCCCCCTCTCTAAAAGTCCTGGTATCCTTCAGTGTGCAAAACTTCTAAGTAGAATGAAGGCTGGAACTGTAATAATAATCACAGACCTGGAGTCAAATATAGTACCTCTTTTTAAAAGTGTAAATATTCTGACTAGAAAGGGATTTAAGGTAATAATCTATGCCCTCTATACACCCTCTTTTAATCTAGATGAAGAGGATCTATTAGAGGAGGACATACTACTGAGGCTCTATAAACACTACGAGAATAGGAGGAAGATTATTAAGGAGCTAAAAAGAAGGGGAGCCACCGTAATAGATGTATCCTACAGGGATAGTATTAAAGACTTAATGGTAAAACCATGTACAGGTTGCTACTACTCCTAGAGGGTATAATCTTTCTTGACATTCCCTACAAGCACTATATACTCCTTGGTATAATAGTGTCTTTGATACTGGCCTATCTTAAGAAATTTTGGGGATTTATGGTATATTTGATAACCCTTCTATGGCTATCCAACTTACTATTGGTTGAGGACCTATTCTCCCTAGATATAATATATACAACGTTATTTGTTATACTCCCTGCAGTTCTCTACCTGGATGCCCTGTTAAAGAGGGACTTTAACTTAGATCTTAAATTACTTGGGATATTCTCAACCCCTCTAATACTTACTATCTTGAATATAGGGGGTGAGATCCCTCTAATCTTGACCTACACCCTACTTTTAATTTACGCCATCTATCTAAACTTTAAGGATAACATACCTAAGGTAGACACCGTAGTAAAAATCTTCCTAGGTGTTCTAATTCCAATAATTTTAGTATATATCCTTTCCATATGTTTTCCAGATATACTCTCCTATCCAAGATCCCAGATCTCCATACTTCTAGGTTTCACAGGTCTCTACCTACTACTCTACAGATTTAGTAAGATTAACGACTAAGTATCTCCAATACCTTTTGAAAGACTATGACTGTAAATACCCCAATACCTAGGTAGAGTGCTATATCTAGGTTACTTTTAATCCTCCTATTGAAGTATGGACCTAATAGTGAGTACAGTAGTAGGTAGGTTATAAGGAGTAAGATAAAGAAGAGTTCCACATCCCCAACTAAGACAGAGAAAAATATTACAGAGGAAGTCAACATCAACAAGAATATTAACTTATACTTCATAACCCCACCTACTCCAAAACATCCCTTATAATCCTTAACTTAATAAGCACCTTCCTATTTTCCTCTTTTATCTCCTCGATCTTCAACACCTTATTTAGAAACTCTGCGACAGTTAACACTAGGGCGCCACATACAGGACATGGATACCTTCTACAGAGGTCCTCTTCTTGAAGTCTTTTACACAGGGAGTTATCCCCTATTTTATAGGTTATTATTATCTCGTCCCCCCTCATCTCCACTTTAACATCTCCACCTATTGCAAGTAGACTTAAGAGATACTCCAAGTCCTCCAATAGATGGTTTATATCCCTATCTTCAAGGGAGGTGCTGTACTCACCCCTGTACTTCTTTAACAACCTCCTCAACCCCCTACCTAAGGGAGGGAGTAGGATACCCATCTCATCCCTGTTATCTGAGTTTACAAAGAGTGTGTAGTCATCCATTATACTAAGATTTACCTTGAAGTTCTCATGAAAGGGTAGGAATATACAGCCATGTTTTAAATTCTCCCCTGGGGGTATAATCACAGCACCTGTCTTTATATTCAGACCTTTAATCAGCCTCTTAACTAGCTCTATATAGTCATCTAGTACGTGGGAGACAATACTGTACTCTATATACCTCTCAAAAGTAAATATCAGGAGAATCCATCCAACAACCACTAACCCTACTCCCAAGTTTATGAGATATACCATATCTTTTAAATATCCGTTAATGAGAAGTGCCACTCCAAAGATCATTAGTAAAATACCTGATACCCTCTTTATACTTTGAATGTCAATGCCCCTTTTCATGAACATCTCTCCAAGGGGATAACCCTATATCAAATCCTCAGGAGGTTTGGAGACCTCCACCCAGAGGTGAAGACTTCTATAAACTTTCCTACTGTTGTTAACTGTTAGGAGGAATACAATTCTATGTCTTCCAGGGGTATCCACTGTAAAGTTTAAAGGGATGAATACCCTCTCGTTGTGCTCCAGGAACACCTCCCTTGTAAGTGCACTGTTGTAACTCAAGGTACCATTCCATCTGTTCTCTGGTGTCACATCGATGGTGGAGTTGTAATCGTAGGTCTTGTTTGAGAGGAACACCCATACCCTGTACTTCATAGGCCTATACTCGTAGTTTCTAATTCCAATTATTACTATGTATGATTTATTTGCATAGATCTCCGTTGGATAGTCGTATGCCTTGTACTCACTGTTCAATATGTAGAACTCTGTAAGTCTCGTTCCAACCTTTGGTGCATAGATGAGATAGACAGTTAAAAAAATAGAGAGTATAAGTAGTATTCCCAGGAGGAGGGTGAGTATACGCTCCAGGGATCTCCTGCTGACCATCTATTCACCTACTTCCTACCCCAGTCGTCCTCTATTCTAACGATGTCGTCTTCCCCTAGATACTCCCCTATCTGCACCTCTATAACCTCCAAGGGTATTAAACCAGGATTCTCCAACCTATGTTTTAAACCACTTTTGACAAAGGTACTCTCCCCGTTTCTAAGGTAGTACTCCTTACCCTCTACCACAACCTTTGCCATCCCCCTTACCACTATCCAGTGCTCACTTCTATGGTGGTGAAGTTGATAACTTAACTTCTTCCCTGGGAGTACCTTTATCTTTTTTATCTTGTAGAACATCCCCTCCTCCAACACCGTATAGGAGCCCCATGGCCTATATACAGTCTTGTGGTAGAGTGCCCTCTCATCCCCCTTCTCCTTTAACCTCTTGAATACCTCCTTTACCTTCTGGGAGCTTTCCCTCTTACAGATCATAAGGGCATCTCGGGTATCCACCACTATAAGGTCCTCCACATCTATAAGGGAGACCAACTTGTTACCCTCAGTTTTTACAAGGTTGTTTTTTGAGTTGAGTACCATCCCCTCACTAAATAGGATGTTCCCATTTCCATCCCCCTTAAACTCATCGAAGAAGGCGTCAAAGCTACCTAGATCGTTCCATCCAATATGCAGGGGGACAACCCCCACCCTATCTGACTTCTCCATGATACCGTAATCTATGGATATATCTGGAATCTTGGAGTATATCTCCTTAATATCCTCCAGTTTAAAGGCCTCGTAGACCTTAGGACAGTGCCTCCTTAACTCCTCCTCAAATACCTCTGTATTAAATAGAAACATCCCACTGTTCCAGAGGTAGCCATTTTCAATATACCTCCTTGCAGTCTCCAAGTCAGGTTTCTCCTTAAACTCCTCTACGAGATATCCTATCTCCCCCAGTTTTTTACTGGAGGGTTTTATATAACCGTATCCTGTGTGAGGTTTTCTAGGTTTTATACCAAAGGTTACAAGGTAATCCTCTGCTATCTCAACACCTCTCTTTACAGTGTCTATGAATCTCTCCTCGTCCTCTCTCCTTATCAGGTGATCAGAGGGGAACACCCCAACTATACAGTCCCTCCCTTCCCTCTCCCTTATACTCTTTATCCCGTAGTATACAGCGGGGAGGGTATTTTTACCCTCAGGCTCAACGAGAATATTCTCCTTATTGAAATCCCTGTATCCCAGTTCCTCGATCTGTCCCATAACATGGAATTTATGTAATTGGTTGGTAACTACATAGATGTCATCTGGATTCTCAGTGAGTTTTAGACACCTTTCAAAGGTCATCTGGAAGAGGGACTTGTCAAAGGAGTCAAACTTTATAAATTGCTTTGGGAAGTGCTCCCTACTTAGAGGCCACAACCTACTTCCAACGCCCCCCGCCAAAATTATAGACTTCATGATTCTCACTTTTTGAATTTTATAACACATTATTATAATTTAGGAGTTATATTAATTATTATAACACATTTTTGGTGATATAGAATGAAAGGTATTGTCCTGGCAGGAGGTTCTGGGACAAGGCTCTATCCCATAACCTATGCAGGGAATAAACATCTACTGCCTATCTACAACAAGCCCATGATATACTACTCCCTCTCTATACTGATGTTGGCCAGGATAAGGGATATCCTTGTGATAAGTACTCCAGAGGATCTACCAAGGTTTAAGAAACTCCTGGGGGATGGGAGTCATATAGGGATCAATATAGAGTACAGGGTGCAGGAGGAGCCAAGGGGTCTCGCGGAGGCCTTTATCCTAGGGGAGGACTTCATCGGCGAGGACAGTGTATGCCTAGTACTTGGGGATAATATACTCTACGGCAGTGGTTTGACAGAGTTCCTCCTTAAGGCCAAGGAGGAGGTGATGAGGGAAGGGGGAGCCATGGTATTTGGACAGTATGTAAGGGACCCCGAGAGATACGGAGTAGTTGAATTTGACAGTGAGGGGCATGTAAAGAGGATAGTGGAGAAGCCGAAAAATCCCCCCTCTAACTACGCCGTAATAGGTCTTTACTTCTACGACAACGATGTAGTAGAGATAGCCAAGGATGTGAAACCCTCCTGGAGGGGGGAGTTGGAGATTACAGATGTTAACAACGAGTACTTGAGAAGGGGAAAGTTAAAGGTGAAGTTACTACCTAGAGGTACTGCATGGTTTGATGCAGGTACCCACGAGAGCCTCCTGGAAACCAGTAACTTCATAGAGGCTATTGAGAAGAGGATGGGATTGATGGTAGGGTGTATCGAGGAGATTGCATATAGGAATGGGTGGATAAGTAGGGAGGACCTCCTGAAGTTAGCTGAACCCCTGATGAAAACAGAGTATGGAAAATACTTGAAGAGGATAGGGGAGGAGTTTTAAATAATAAAATTTAAAAAATTATTTAAAAACAGGAGGGTGAAAAACAATGAAAGTTTTAGTTACAGGTGGTGGAGGATACATAGGTTCTATCTTAGTCCAGATGTTGCTTGAAAAGGGGTATAAAGTAAAATGTCTCGATAGATTTTTCTTTGGTATGGAGACACTTTCAAATGTTTTAGGGGATCCAAACCTGGAGATAGTAAAGGACGATATAAGATGGTTTGATCCCAACATACTAAGGGATGTAGACACTGTCATGGATTTAGCAGCCCTTTCAAATGACCCAGCCGGTGAATTGGATCCCAGGAAGACTATGGAGATTAACTACAAGGGGAGGGTAAGGGTTGCTACCTTATCGAAAAAATACCAGGTTGAAAGGTATATTCTGGCCTCTTCCTGTAGTGTCTATGGATTCCAGGATGGAGTAGTGGATGAGAGGTCTCCAATAAATCCCTTAACTACTTATGCTAAAGCCAATGCATTAGCAGAAGAGGAAACTCTACCCCTTGCAGATGACAGTTTTTCTGTAACTGTCTTAAGGCAGGCCACTGTTTATGGACTATCTCCAAGGATGAGATTTGACTTAGCTATAAACGGTATGGTTTTAGGGTTCTATAAACATGGAAAAATACCTATAATGAGGGATGGGACCCAGTGGAGACCATTTGTCCATATAAGGGATACAGCAGGGGCATTTATAAAGGTTTTAGAGTCTGAAAGAGATTTAGTCAATAAAGAGGTCTTTAATGTGGGAAGTAACGAGCAAAATTATCAGATAAAACCCTTAGCTGAACTTATTGCAGAGGCTATTGGACTGCCATTTAACTTCGAGTGGTACGGTTCTCCAGATAATAGGTCATATAGGGTGGATTTCAGTAAAATAAGAGATGTATTGGGCTTTAAACCAAAGTATACTCCAAAGGAGGGTGCAAGAGAGATATACGATGCCTTAGTTGAAGGTAGGGTTAAAGACAGTATAAAAACTAGGACTGTTGATTGGTACAAATTCTTGATTGAGGCTCAAAAGATTGTAAAAGAAGTTGAATTAAGAGGTGTTATTCTTTAGAGGTGATAACATGCCCTTTGAATTCAGGAGGTTGGAAATTCCAGATGTAGTACTTATAAAACCAAAGGTATTTGGAGATGAGAGGGGGTTCTTCATGGAGACCTACAAGAAGTCAGATTTTGAGAGGGCTGGGATAAAAGGGGAATTTGTCCAGGATAACCATTCTAAATCCAGGTATGGAGTTTTAAGGGGACTACACTATCAAAAGGGACCCTACACTCAGGCAAAAATTGTTAGATGTATTAAAGGGGTTATCTACGACGTTGCAGTTGACCTCAGGAAGAACTCCCCCACCTTTGGAAAGTATATAGGAGTCATACTCTCAGAGTACAACAAATATATGCTATACGTTCCAAGGGGTTTTGCCCATGGCTTCCTAGTACTCAGTGGAGAGGCGGAAGTAGTTTATAAAGTGGATAACGAGTACGCCCCCGACTACGAGGGAGGTTTAATCTGGAAGGATCCAGATGTGAATATCCCCTGGCCAATTGAGGACCCAATACTTTCAGAGAAGGATCAAAAATGGCCAACACTTAGGGAATTGATGGAAAGGGATGAGTTATTCTAAGGTGGCACTATGAAAGTAGCTGTAATAGGGGCCACAGGTCAACTTGGTTCAGATCTTGTTAAAGTCTTTGAAGAGGTAATCCCCCTGACACATAGTGATATAGAGGTGACAGATCTCTCAAGTTGTGAGGTCTTGAAGGAGCTAAAGCCTCATATTGTAATAAACACTGCAGCCTATCACAAAACTGATGAATGTGAGGACAACCCAGAGAAGGCCTTCCTAGTAAATGCTATTGGTGCCAGAAATGTAGCACTTACCTGTAAAGAGATAGGGGCGATTAACGTATACATAAGTACAGACTATGTTTTCGACGGTTCCAAGGAAGAACCCTATACAGAGGAAGATATTCCAAACCCAATAAATGTATATGGGATAAGTAAGTATGCCGGTGAACTTTTAACAAGGACCCTCTGTGATAGATATTATATAATAAGGGTTTCTAGTTTGTTTGGGGTTGCTGGGGCAAGTGGGAAAGGTGGGAATTTTGTTGAGACCATGATTAAAAAGGGGAAGGCTGGAGAAGAGTTATACGTGGTGAATGATATAACCATGTCTCCAACATATACAAAGGATGCTGCCGTTGCCATAAAGAAGATACTCTCTTCTAAGTTGCCCTATGGAGTTTACCATGTTACAAATGATGGATTCTGTACATGGTATGAGTTTGCAAAGGCGATCTTTGAAATCACGGGCATTGATGCAAAGTTAAATCCCACCACATCAGATAGATATCCTACAAAGGCTAAGAGGCCTAAAAACTCCGCTCTAAGTATTGAAAAGATAAGATTTTATGGAATAGAGATGAGACACTGGAGGGACGCCCTGAGAGATTACCTGATGGAGAAGGGATACCTATGAATCCCTACAGTATACTTGCAATGAGAAGGGCTTTTAAGTTAGTTAAGAAGAGGCAGGAGGAGAATATACATAAAATCCCTGATTTACAGGAGAGGTTATTAAGGTTGAAAAAGGTTAGGGAGGAGAGTGTTGGCAACCTTGAATTGATGAAAAAAACTGTTGAGAATTTAGAGGATAAGGGATTTAACGTAGTATTTGCTAAAGATGGGGAGGAGGCTATAGAGGTTATTTTAAAAGAAGTTGAAGGGGAAGAGTTAGTAGTGAAATCCAAATCAAACGTCTCTAAGGAGATAAAATTAACTGAGAGGTTGGAATCTGTTGGTATTGATGTTGTAGAGACTGATATAGGTGATAGACTTCTACAGCTTTTGAAGGAGGAACCCTCACATCCCACTGCTCCAGCTGCACATCTCTCCTTAGAACAGATAATTAAGGGTCTTAAGGAAAGATTTAATGTGGAACTTAGTAGTACCGACGATGTTGTAAGGTTTTTATTAAAAGATATAAAGAAGAGTATTGAAGTGGCAAATGTAGGTATAACAGGTGCAAATGCTATATCTGCTGAGGGTTCAGTCCTAATATTACACAACGAAGGAAATATCTTTGAGATCTTGAGAAGACAGAGAAAGTGGATAATTCTATCTGGAATTGACAAACTCTATCCAACTCTAGATGACGCTCTAAATGCTGTAAGAATTCAGACATTCTTCGCAACAGGACAGGTGGTGCCAACCTTTATAGAAATAGTAAGTGGTACCAGTAAGACCGCCGATATAGAGAAAAAGTTGTTTGAGGGAGTACATGACCCCAAAGAGGTAACTTTAATTTTACTTGATAACAGGAGAAGTTATCTTATAAATAACGGATTTAAGGAGATGTTCTACTGTATCAGTTGTGGAAACTGTGTTATTCACTGTCCAGCCTATAACACCTTTGGTAATGAGTATAAAGGTGGGAGGTTAGCTCTACTTTCAGCTTTATATAATGGCACGTCTAATTTAAAGTTATGTCTAGGCTGTGGGAAATGTAAGGAGAATTGCCCATTAGGTTTAGACATACCAGGTATGATCGCTAAGGTGAGAGGAGGTAGTGAGATATATAATCTTGTATACTCCCATCTTAAATGGTTGATTAGATCTGTATACTTGGAAACACTTGCATTTTATATGTCACTTAAAAAATTTAGTTAATATTAAAACCCTCTTCTATAAAGTTTTTTACAGATTTTTAGGTCCTGATTTTAGAGGAGAGGGGATTTGGAGTGAAGGAAATTCAAAGAATATTAAAAAATCTATCGGTACTTTCGCTAGCCAGAATAGTCAGTATGTTTTTTGGATTTTTATATACAGTCTATACTGCTAGATATCTTGGACCAGCTAGTTATGGTATTCTAGCATTTGCACTGGCCTTAAATGGAATATTTGGAGTTATTGCCAACTTTGGTTTGGATCCACTAACTGTCAGAGAAGTTGCAAGGAATAAAAATTTAGCTGGTAAATATCTAGCAAATGGAATTGTTTTAAAGTTATTATTTGGATGTTTAACCTTTTTAATAGTGTTTGTTGTAGTAAACCTACTGGGATATCCAGAGATTACAAAAAAAGTTGTATACTTGATAACGATATTCACAATCCTAGGAGGAATAAATAACCTATTTTACAGTATTTACCAGGCATTTGAAAAAATGGAATTTATATCCATTGGACAGATTCTACAGAGTGTTCTACTTTTGATTTTTGCAATAGTAGGTATAAAATTTAATTTTGATGTGGTATATTTCGCTTTAATTTATCTTCTTGCAAATCTTATTATCCTAATTTATAACATAATAGTAACACTTTGGAAATTCTTGAAGCCAGAGATTGGAGTTGATTTTATATTTTGGAGAGATATACTTAGAGAAGCCTATCCATTTGCTTTAACTACTATTTTTGTCTCTATCTACTATTGGATAGATTCAGTTATGCTTTCCTATATAAAGGGAGATGAAGTTGTAGGATGGTACAATGCAGCTTATAGATTAATTTTGGTTCTATTAGTTATCCCTGGAATTTATTTTATGGTGGTTTATCCAGTAATGTCGAGATTTTTTATT
>JAHEQA010000025.1 GCA_019561615.1 Methanothermococcus sp. SCGC AD-155-E23 | reverse complement strand
AGGACATAGAATAAGGTACATCCAATTTACAGATTCCATGTACAACGCTCCAGCACAGCCCTACGATAGGGCAAGAACCTACATGTGGAGATTCAGAGGGGTAGATACAGGTACCCTCTCAGGGAGACAGATCATAGAGATGAGGGAGAGTAACCTAGAGGANATTGCAAAGAACTTCTGTATAGACACTGCCTTCTACGATCCAGCAGTCTGTGGTATAAGAGGGGTAACTGTACATGGACACTCCCTGAGACTAGATGAAAATGGATTGATGTTCGATGCACTACAGAGATACGTATACGACGAGAAAACAGGGCATGTACTCTATGTAAAGAACCAGGTTGGAGTACCTCTAGATGAGCCTATAGATGTTGGAGAACCACTACCACCTGAGAAGTTGGCAGAGANAACCACCATCTATAGAAAGGACAACGTCCCACTGAGAGAGGACACAGAAGTTATTACCGTAGTTAAGAGGATCCATAGAATGAGAACCTTAGGAGGCTACATGCCTACAGATGAGGTATTTAAAGAATTATAAAATTAAAAATTTTTTGAGGTGAGTAAGATGGATGCAGAAAAGAGATTGTTCCTAAAGGCACTAAAGGAGAAGTTTGAGGAGGATCCAAGGGAGAAGTACACCAAGTACTACATCTATGGAGGATGGAAACAGTCTAAGAGAAAGAGGGAGTTCGTAGAATCTGCAAAGCAGTACCTGGAGAAGAGAGGAGGTCTCCCATTCTACAACCCAGATATTGGGGTCCCACTGGGACAGAGGAAGCTAATGCCCTACAAACTCTCAGGTACTGACTACATAGTAGAGGGAGATGACCTACACTTTATGAACAACGCCGCCATGCAGCAGATGTGGGATGATATAAGGAGAACTGTCATCGTAGGTATGGATACTGCACATGCAGTACNTGAGAAGAGGTTAGGAGTAGAGGTAACCCCAGAGACCATAAACGAGTACATGGANGTAATAAACCACGCACTACCTGGAGGTGCAGTTGTCNAGGAGCACATGGTTGAAATACATCCAGCACTGGTATGGGACTCCTACGCAAAGATATTCACTGGAGACGATGAGTTGGCAGATGAGATAGACAAGAAGTTCCTGATAGACATTAACAAGTTGTTCCCAGAGGAGCAGGCAGAGCAGTTGAAGGCGGCAATAGGTAAAAAGACCTACCAGGTATCCAGGGTACCTACCTTGGCAGGTAGGGTATGTGATGGAGGTACAATAGCTAGATGGAGTGCAATGCAGATAGGTATGTCCTTCATTACCGCCTATAAACTCTGTGCAGGAGAGGCTGCAATTGCAGACTTCGCCTACGCTGCAAAACATGCAGATGTTATCGTAATGGGTACAGCACTACCTGCAAGAAGGGCAAGAGGTCCAAATGAGCCAGGGGGAATACCCTTCGGTATAATGGCAGATATAGTTCAGACCTCTAGGGTAAGTGAGGATCCAGTGGAGCAGGCCTTAGAGGTAGTAGGTGCAGGGGCCATGCTCTACGACCAGATATGGCTTGGTTCCTACATGTCTGGAGGAGTGGGATTCACCCAGTACGCTACAGCAGCCTACACCGACGATGTACTAGATGACTTCGCCTACTACGGATACGACTACGTAGAGAAGAAGTATGGAGTAAATGNAGTAAAACCAAGTATGGATGTTATCGAGGACATTGCAACAGAGGTTACACTCTATGCCTTGGAGCAGTACGACGAGTTCCCAGCACTCCTAGAGGACCACTTTGGAGGTTCCCAGAGGGCAGCTGTTACAGCGGCAGCAGCAGGTATCTCAGTATGTATGGCAACTGGAAACTCAAACGCTGGAGTTAACGGCTGGTATCTAAGTCAGATACTCCACAAGGAGTACCACAGTAGATTAGGATTCTACGGATACGACCTACAGGACCAGTGTGGTGCAGCAAACTCCTTCTCCATTAGAAACGACGAGTCCTCCCCATTGGAGTTAAGAGGTCCAAACTATCCAAACTATGCAATGAACGTAGGACACCTGGGAGAGTATGCAGGTATAGTTCAGGCAGCTCACTCTGCTAGAGGAGATGCCTTTGCCCTGAACCCACTGATCAAGGTAGCCTTTGCAGACCCACTACTCATATTCGACTTTGCCCACCCAAGGAAGGAGTTTGCAAGAGGTGCACTGAGAGAGTTTGAACCTGCAGGGGAGAGGGATCCAATTATCCCTGCCCACTAAAACACTAACCTCTTTTTTCTTTTTTAAAAAATTCTTTACCATAATTCAAAAATTCTTTAAAAATCCTCTAATAATCCTTATTTTTGGGTTTAAATCGAAAATATTATATATTTTCTGAGGAGATAATTAGGAAATAATTTTTAAATAAGGTGGAAATATGGACTCAACACTCCTAGTTCTCGGAGCTTTAGCACTTTCAAGTGCTGCTGTGACTGTAGCAGGATTTGCAGAAGATCTGGAATCTGATGTAGGTTCCCAGTCAAACCCAAACTCCCAGGTACAGTTGGCACCTCAGATGGGAAATATACATAGGTACTACAACAAGGCTATCTCTGGAGAACCTGTATCCTACGGTCTCTACGTTGCAGTGGCAGGTACTGTTGCCTGGGCACTTATGAATATGGGGGTAAACATCCTCCTAGCTCTAGTTCTAGGGGCAGCTATTGGGGCCTTTGTACATGGGGTATACACTGTTAGTGCATACTTTGGTAGGATAGTTGGTCAGTCCAAGAGCTTTGGTCAACCTGTATACCTGGATGTTGTAATAACCCATCTAGGACCTATAGTTGGACATGGNTTCATTGCAGTATTCTGTATGCTACTGGCAGCCTATTTGGCAACTACCATGTTAGGTAATCCCTTCCCACTACCACTGATAGCACTGATCTTCGGTATTACAGTAGGGGCTATAGGTTCATCCACTGGAGATGTCCACTACGGTGCCGAGAGGGAGTATCAGAAGTATCCCTTTGGTGGTGGTGTTCCCGTTGCAAACCAGGGGGATATTGATATCAAGGCAGAGGTAGGTATTAGGAACAGTATGGATTCCTCCTACTTCTGCTCCAAGTTGGGAGGTCCTTTAACAGGGCTTACCTTTGGTTTGATAGTATTCCTAGATGGTTGGAGAGGTTTAATAGGTACTCTCCTTGGAAACGTTATCCAGGGAGATATAATTGTAAAGTCCATAATCGCCATTATCGTAGGTATAGTGATAGTGGCTCTTACAGCATGTCTAAACAGGTTAGTTGAGGTATATGCAAGGAAAAAGTACGGGCCATACACCAATAGGTAAGAAGTGGTGATAGGGATGGATTTTTTAAGTATGTTAATCCCCTTTGTAGAGATCACCTTGGCAGGTGCCATAATTAATGCAAGTGTTCACTTTGTTCCAGTTGGTGGGGCTCCTGCAGCTATGGCTACCTCCACAGGTATAGGTACAGGTACAACCCAGCTGGCAGCTGGGGCTGGATTTACAGGTTTAATGGCTGCTGCAACAATAGCTGCTCAAAGTGGGGTTAATATATTCAACCCCCTACACTGGGCTATCATCCTACTCTCAGGAGCAGTTGGTTCCATGATCATGTTAGGTTTAACCATGTTAATGGGTCAGTTGATATACGTCTTTGGGGTAGGGGTAGTTCCAGCGGCTGACAAGTGTGAAAGGGATCCTATTACAGGGGACTATCAAAAGCCCTACATCACCCCAGGTACTACAGGACATGGGGTACCTACAGTATGTTTTATCAGTGGATTGATAGGGGCGGCCTTGGGAGGTATAGGAGGGGCTCTCGCCTACGTCGCCCTTATACAGTTAGGTTTCTCTCCAGAGATTGCTGGAACTATAGCAGTAGGGTTCTTCTTTATGAATGCAGTTCTTGCATCCTATAACATAGGAGGTACTATAGAGGGGTTCCACGATCCCAAGTTCAAGAAGATACCAAATGGAATTATTGCCTCCTTTGTAGCCTCTCTACTAACAGGGGTTATAGTAGTTTTAATGTCCCTGGGGATTTAAGTAAAAGAGGTGTACTGACATGAGTCATGCTGCTGGAGGACATGCTGCAGAACTATACCCTGAGAATCAGATAGTGGCAGTAGGTACCTTACTTGCAATCTTGGGGATGTATATAGCCCAGTTCTTCCCACAGGTGTCTATGTTGTTGGGAGGTCTACTGGCCTCTGCAGCTACCGTTGCAGGTGCAAATACCACTAGAAAGGTTGCAGCCTATGGACTGGGAACTGGGGTACCATCTATAGGTATGCTAAGTTTAGGAATGGGTATAATATCCTCGGTATCTGGGATATACCTGGTAAATGCACTGGTAAAGTACTTCAAAGTGGATGCCCTGGTACTCTACGCTATTCCAATAGTGGTGACAGTAATAGCACTGATCCTGGGGTATATAGTAGGTAGGCTCACTGTAAAGCCTATTGGGATGAAGATCCCTGTAATGGTTGAAAGTATGACTAAGTTGTCCCTTATGGGGGCCCTCTCAATTCTTGGATTCTGTGCAGCCTATGCAGGTGGATTTCTGCCAGATATTATAATCCCAGGTTCCATAAAAAATGGGGTTATGGCCTTGGCATTTATTGCAGCAGGTATGGCTATACTCCATCCCTTTAACGCATGTCTAGGTCCTGATGAAAGTCATAGGAGGACGTTAACTTTGGCAGTTGCCTGTGGATTCCTAACATGGTTTGTATTCTCAGTTGCCAAGTTGGATGTAATATCCACTGTAGTCTCCCTAGTACTCTGGGCCCTAGTATACAGGGAATTCATAAAACAGTCGTTAAAGGATGCCTGTGCTGTATACTACACCCCAGAGTTACCTAAGAGAGAGATGTAAGGTGATTTAATGGATATAGTGAAGATATGTCCCGAGTTGGGAATAGTGATGGATGTGGATTCAGGGTTAATCGCAGAGGTTAGAGAGGACATTGTAATGGTGGATCTAAACCCTGTTAGGGAGAAGGTGGAGGAGTTGGAGAAACTGGCCAAGGCCTTTGAAAACTCCCTAGATCCAAGAAATCCTCCTTTAAAGACCTACCCAGGAAGGGAAGGAGTATACAGTATAGGGGGTATCTTCCAGGGGGTATTCTTCGGTTTCTGGATAACCATGGCAATAACCCTTCTTGTTATAATCCTACTTATTACCCTCTATCCCAACCTACTCTACTAATCCTTAACTTTTTGGGGGTGCTGTAGATGGTGGATCTATCAGAAGGTATTGAGTTTATATGGCCTTATATGAAAGACATCGCCCTTGAAAACCCTGGGGCAATTGACGAGGAACCTATGATCCTAGACTTGGAAGGTGGGGGAGGACAGGAGGAGGAAGACACTGCCACTGTAAAACCCTACTCACCTGAGTTGGCACTGTTGGAGGCTAGGATAAAGATAATATACGAGAAGATAAACGACGCAGCCCTTATCTCAAAGTTTAACTCGGGATACTACAACGGGAAGATTCAAGGTATAGCTATTGGGTTATTTCTCTCAATGTTGGTATTCTCACTGTTGTTATAAGGAGGTGGGAGAATGGTTGAGAAGAGAGAACCTGCTCCAGGATGGCCTATTGTAAGTGGGGAGTATGTAGTGGGAAATCCAGAGAGTTGTGTGGGGGTTGTTACACTAGGATCCCATGGTTTGGAACAGGCTGCAGTTGAGGCTGGAGCAGCCATTGCAGGTCCATGCCATACTGAGAACCTTGGAATTGAAAAGGTAATTGCAAACTACATCTCAAATCCAAACATAAGGTTTATGATACTCTGTGGTTCAGAGGTACAGGGTCATCTTACAGGTCAGTGTTTCAAGGCCCTCTATGAAAATGGAATTGGAGACGACGGATGTATCATAGGGGCAAAGGGAGCAATACCCTTCCTGGAAAACGTTGGAAAGGATGCAGTTGAGAGATTCCAGAGACAGATAGTAGAAGTGATAGACCTAATAGATGTAGAGGATATAGATAAGATAACCCAGGCTATAAAGGAATGTATATCTAAAGATCCTGGAGCCACAGAGGAGGATGCAGAGGAGATAGACCTGGAGAAAAAAGAGGGGGGATTGCCAACAGTTGCAAAACCAGATATGGAGTTTACACAAAAACTTATAGAATCCCTTGAGTACAAGGTAGGGTTGATGACAAGGGACCTAGGGTTAAGTTCTGGAATACAGTCAAGATCCCTCCTAGGTGTCATCCTGGGATCTATCCTGGCCATGGTGTTAGTTGGGATACCTGTAGTTTTAAAGGTACTTCTAGGGTGATTAAATGGTAGAAAAACCACCTTCAGTAATAACCCCCTCTAAGGAGTACAAGGAGTTAATGGAGAAACTAGATAAGATCGAGGAGATTGTAGATAACACCAACGCCGAGATAATGCAGAGGTTAGGTAAAAAGATAGGTAGAGACATTGGTATCCTATACGGTTTTATCATAGGCTATATAATAACCCTGATAGTGGGGAAGTTAATACCTAGTATTGTAATGATAATGATGCATATGAGGTAAAAAGAGGTGGAGATTATGTTCAAGTTTGACAGGGATCAGATGGTAATTGAGATTGCAGGGAGAAAATTTGGAGGTCAGCCAGGGGAGTATCCAACAGGTCTCTCAGGTACCATCTTCTATGCAAGACATAAGATCGTAGAGGATGAGAGAAAGGGTATATTTGACAGAGCTGCTGCAGAGGATCTTATAAACAAACAGGCTGAAATGGAGGACACTACTGGAAACCCTGCCCTTGTCCAGGTATTTGGAGGGACACCAGAGGCACTGGTAAAATATATCGACTTCGTTGCAGAGGTATGGGATGGTCCAATGTTACTGGACTCCACATCTGGAGAGGCGAGAATGGCTGCCGCAAGGAGAGCTACAGAGGCTGGATATGCAGACCAGTGTATATACAACTCTATCAACGTATCCATGGAGGAAGAGGAATTCCAAAACCTGGTGGAAAGTGATATAAAGGCTTCAATTATACTGTGTTTTGACCCCATGGATCCCTCAGTTGAGGGTAAGTTGAATGTACTGTTAAACGGTGGTAAAACTGCAGATGTGGGGATGTTGGAGTTGGCAAAGAGGGCAGGTATAGAGTACCCCCTGATAGACGTGGCAGTTACACCTCTAGGTAACGGGGCAGGTCCTGCTGTAAGGGCCTCCTTTGCAGTTAAGGCAAAGTTAGGACTTCCAGTGGGAAGTGGTATACACAACATACCCTCTGCATGGGACTGGTTAAGGGAGTTTAGAAAGAAGTTAAAGGAGGCTGGATATACACAACTTGCAAAGGATGTACACCATGTATGTGATATAGGGGCTAACATTATCCAGACCATGGCTGTAGGAGACTTCGTCCTCTACGGTCCTATAGACAACGCCCAGTTAACATTCCCAGCAATAGCAATGACAGATGCAGTAATTGCAGAGGCTGCCAAGGAACTTGGTATAAACCCAGTAGAAAACCATCCATTTAATAAACTGGTATAAAAAAGAAAAAAAAAGAGAATTAACTACTTTCAGATGCCTGCTCCTTCTCCATTACACTTATCTTACTCTCCAACTCTTTTTGTAGCTGTTGTATAGCTGCCAACGTTTTTGCCATCTGTTCTTTAATCTTGTTCTCAGCCTTCTCCAACTCCTCACAGGTCTCCTTAAAGTCTTTAATAGCATCATCTACAGGCTTCTCCACAAAGATGTCAACACCTGCATTTATTACTACCTTCTCATTATCCTCTACTACAGCCTTTGCAAATGTCCCACCACCTAGAGGTAGAAGTACCTCCTTAGACTGTTTCAATCCCTCCATGGATGCTATAGACTTTAAAATCTCCAACTTTAGAAGTTCAATCCTACCTAACTCCTCTTGTAATCTATTTAACTGCTGCTTGTAAACCTCTAGTCTGTAAAGTTGCTTCTGTACCTCCTCACTTTTTATAATCTCCTCATTTTTCATCTCCTATCACCTTTTTTACTTTTCACGATTTATTTTTATGAAAAACAAAATATATATACTTTATTTGTAACTATGGACAATCTGGGATACCATGATACTCCTGGACCTTTTAGAGTACCTCTTTGTACTTGCAAAGGCCCTAAGTGAGGCGTGGTTGGATGTGGTAAAGAGATGTGTATGTGGGGAGATAGACCCTCAAGTTGTAGAGATAGAAACTGAGATAGAGAGTTTAATAGGCCAGGTTGTTTTGGCATGTAGTATTACCCTCACCCCTGGGACCTTGACTATAGATCTAGATCCTGAGAGAAGGGTGTTGAAGGTGGCCACCATAGTCCCTATAAAGAGGGAGGATATTGTACCCTTTGAACCCTATATAAAAAAGATCTTCGACAGGGATTAATCCAGTAACTTGAACCACTTGGGAGTTTTCAGTAACTTGTATCCACCTAAGGCCCCTGGTTTTGTCTCTATCTCAAATCCCAGGGATTGAAGATCCTTAATCCTGGAATATACAGCCCCTCTACTACTTCTACCTATGAATTTCTTTAGATACTCCCCAGATACATACTCTGAATTCTTGGAGAATACTCCCTTATCCTCCATTATCTTTCTCGCATTTTTCTTACCGTATCTCTTGATAAGATCCCTGTACTCTTTATTTATCTCCAACAACTTCATGAGTATGATGAAGTGACCAAGATCCAACTTGATGTTTCTCTTGTAAGCCTCCTTTAAGAAGGTCCAGAAGTCCAACTTTATATCGTCGTATTGCACCTCCATGCTATCTCCAGAGGAAAATTTTAATCTAATTTAAATAAACGCTAAAAGGGATGATTATGGACACGGAGATACTTAAAAGTTATCCCCTATGTCACAGGTGCTTTGGAAGGTTATACGCTAAGTTACTTCATACCTCAAACTACGAGAGAGGTAGATCTATAAAGATGGCCAAGGCTATCCAGTTAGAGTCTAAATTGCAACAACTTAAGGAGAGACCTGATGCCGAGGAGGAGATAGAGAAAGTAAAGGAAGAGTTAAGGACCCTCTATAGAAGTGGGTTAACAGAGATAAAGGAGATAGAGGGTGTGGAGGTAGTAGGGAAGGAGGGATGCCCATGGTGTAGGGGGATATTCCAGGAGAAGAACCTGGAGGAGATCCTGGAGAAAACGTTAAAGCTCCTAAGTGAGTACCAGTACGATACCTTCCTAGTTGGAACTGAACTTCCCAGGTCCATAAAAAAGTTGGAGGAGAAGATAAAAACACCCTATATGGAAAGTATAAAACAGGAGTTCAACAGGACCATGGGGAAATTAATAGCTGAAAAAACATCTAAGAGGGTAGATAAGGAAAACCCAGATATTATTATCCTTATAAACCCCTATAAGAAGAGGGTTAAATTACAGGTTTCACCTGTTTATATAAAGGGAAGGTATAGGAAGTTGGTAAGGGGTATCCCCCAGACTAGATGGCCCTGTCGCCACTGTAGAGGTAAGGGATGTGAGAAGTGTAATTACACAGGAAAGAGATACAGTACCTCTGTGGAGGAGATAATTGCGGGGCCCTTTCTGGAGGCCTTTAAGGGTAAAAGTGAGGCCTTCCACGGTGCTGGGAGGGAGGATATCGATGTGAGGATGCTTGGAGATGGAAGACCTTTTGTCCTTGAGATAAGGGAGCCTAAGGTTAGAAGGGTTAATCTAGAGGAGATAGGGGAGAAGATAAATAAAAGTGGGATGGTAGAGGTACTTAACCTGGAGTACGGTAGTAAGAAGGATGTGATAGAGGTTAAAAATAAACCCCATAAAAAGACCTATCTGGCACTTGTGGAATGTGAGGAGGAGATCTCCGACAGGGAGCTTGCAGAGTTGGAGAAGAAGTTGGAGAATTTAACCATCTATCAGAGGACACCCCAGAGGGTATCCCATAGAAGGGCAGATCTGGTAAGGATCCGTAAGGTGTACAAGGCGTGGACTGAGAGGGTGGACCCTAAGAGGTTCAAACTTAAGATATACTGTGATGGAGGGTTGTACATAAAGGAGTTGATAAGTGGAGACGAAGGTAGAACCACCCCCTCAGTTTCAGAGATTCTTAACAAGAGATGTGTTTGTAAGGAGCTAGATGTGTTAAAGGTGCATGATCAATAGCTACAATAATCTTTTTATAGTTGATAGTTTAATTAAATTTGATATTATCAATGCTAGGAGGAGTGAGTATGGTACAGAGGAGTAAAGGTTTCAGGAGTAAGACAAGGCATAAACTACAGAAACACCCTAGGGAGAGGGGAATACACCCTGTTACAAGGGCCTTGAAGGAGTTTAAAGAAGGGGATATCGTCCATATAGTAATAGATCCTTCAGTGCATAAGGGTATGCCCCATCCTAGATTCCATGGAAAAACTGGTACCGTAGTTGGACAGAGAGGTAGGGCCTTTATAGTCAGGGTTAGAGATGGAGGAAAGTACAAGGATATTATAGCCATGCCTCAACATCTAAGGGAGTACAGGGGCAATTAAAAAGGTAAACTTGGATCACTATGATAGGGAAAAAACTTATCTCAGAGAGATACGTTACCATCTCCCAGTCCAAGGAGATGTTTATTAACAGTAGAAGGAACTACGAGGAGATGCCCTACGAACTTACCTGTGCCCTAGATTACCTGGAAAAATTTGCAAAGTTAAGTGCAGAGGAGGCTGAGGAGTTACTAAAGGAGTTGAGGAATTTGGGGCTAGATGAGAGGACCAGTGTTAAGATAGTGGACCTCCTTCCCAAAGACGAGGAAGATTTAAAGGTAATATTTTACAAGTCCGATCTTCCTGAGAACGCCCAGGAGATACTGAATATTGTCTCAAAGTATATCAAGTAACTTTTATTTTTTATTCCATCCCCCTTCAATTTCTCTTTTTTTCTTTTTTATTCCTAAATTTCAAGAGGGTGTAGTATATGAAAAAATACAAGGGTAAAAAGAGGATCTTTGAGAATTACGCCTATATACTGGATTTTCTACCCTACGGGTATCCAGAGGACAATACTCCCCTACATCAGAGGAAACCTATTGCCCAGGGATTTGGTGAGAAACAATTTGTACTTATGGAGATGGTTATAAAGAAGGATGTAACTGTGGAGTTAGCTGAGAGGGTATACATAGGTAGAGGGAAAAGGGATAAGGTGGAGTATATTACGAGGACCTTGAAGTACGAGGAGTTAACTCCAACTGCAAAGACCGAGTTGTTCTACGTTATAAGGGAGGCTGTTAAACGTAACGAGAAGAGGTTCATAGAGTTTATAAATACCTGTGGTCCTATAACCACCAGGTTACATACCCTTCAACTTCTACCTGGGGTAGGTAGAACACTTACCTGGAAGATACTAGAGGAGAGGGAGAAGAAACCCTTTGAAAGTTTCGAGGATATAGAGAGGAGAATCCATAGAAACCTACTAAATGCCATAGCAAAGAGGATAGAGGAGGAGTTAAAAGAGCCACAGAAGTACTACCTCTTTGTCAAGTGGAAGGAGAGGGAGTGATTACCTCTCCAACTCTGAAAATACCTCATCTAGGGCATCTACAAGACTGTCTATATGCTCCCTCTCTACTATAAGGGGAGGGAGGAACCTTAAAACCCTCTCTGCAGTACAGTTTATCAAATAACCTTTTTCTAGCATCCTTTTAACAATATCTCCACCCTGGAAGGACAACTCCATACCTACCATGAGGCCCATACCTCTAACCTCCCTTATAAAGGAGTACTTCCTCTCTAGATCTTTTAACCTCCTCATGAAGTAATTCCCAATCTCCTCTACATGGGGTAGAAGGTCCTCCACAATACTTAAGGTGACATAGGCACTTACAGAGGCTAAGGGGTTACCTCCAAAGGTTGACCCATGACTTCCAGGTGTAAATGCCTCTGCAACCTCCTCCTTAGCCAGGGTAGCTCCTATGGGGATACCACCACCTAGGGCCTTTGCCAGTGTTAATATATCAGGTTTAATATGGTAGTGTTGATAGGCGAACATCCTTCCAGTTCTCCCTATGCCACACTGTACCTCGTCGAAGATAAGGAGGATACCTCTCTCATCACATATATCCCTCACGCCCTTTAAATACTCCCTGTCTGCAAGGTGTATTCCCCCCTCTCCCTGGATAGGTTCCAACATTATCCCAGTAGTTTTACTGGATATACTCTCCATGAGTTTATCTAGATCGTTAAAGGGCACATACTTAAATCCCCCTGGAAGGGGTTCAAAACCTTCCTGATACTCTACCTTGGGAGTTGCAGCTAAGGTGGCCAAGGTCCTCCCATGGAAACCCCTCTCCATAGTTATTATCTCTCCCTCCCCAATACCCATCTTTTTACCGTATCTCCTTGCAAGTTTTATAGCTCCCTCATTAGCCTCTGCTCCACTGTTTGAGAAGAAGGCTTTATCCAGTCCTGAGAGATCTGCAAGTTTCTTTGCCAACTTCACCTGGGGAATGGTATAGTAGAGGTTTGATACATGGATTAGGGTCTCAAGTTGTTTCTTTACATTTTCTATCAACCTTGGATGACAGTGCCCTATGTTATTTACACCTATCCCAGAGATAAAGTCCAAATACTTCTTACCTTTAACATCCTCTACATAGACACCTCTCCCCCTTACCAGCACCACAGGGAGTCTCCTGTAGGTGTTCATTAAATACCTTCTCTCCTCCTCCATTACAGTATCCTCATCTATATCCCTGTATATCTCCTGAAAGATATCCATAGGTTTCACCTAATAATAATTATAAGGGGATGGAGATGGATAAGATCGTCTACGGTGTAATAACTGTAAGTGACAGTAGATTTAACAAAATGATCTCTGGGGAGAAGGTGGAAGATAGATCTGGGGACCTTCTAAGGAGGGAGTTGAAGGCTAAATACTACCTCCTGATACCTGATAACAGGGATATGTTAAAGGGGGCTGTTGACCACCTTATAGACTTTACAGATGTGGAGTGTATTGTAATAACTGGTGGCACCGGTATATCTCCAAGGGATAACACCCCAGATGTCTTAAGGGAGATGTTCCATAAGGAGTTAACTGGGTTTTCAGTACTCTTCCATCATCTAAGTTATAGGGAGGTGAAGTACGCCACGATACTCTCCAGGGCAACTGCAGGGATATACAGGGATAGGGTGATATATGCACTACCTGGTTCCCCCACTGCCTGTAAAACTGCACTACCTATTATTAAAGAGGAGACAGGTCATATCTTGAAACATCTAAGGGGGTTTTAGAACCTTAGTATAGCCCCCTCATCTGCCGAGGTAACTAGTCTGGAGTACCTTGCCAGGTATCCCCTTTTAACCTTAGGTTCTGGTTTTTTCCACCTTGAAAGCCTCTCCCTTATCTCCTCCTCAGGCACCTTCAACTGGAGACTCTTACCTATCATATCTATGGATATAATGTCCCCCTCCTCCACTACGGCAATAGGACCTCCAGCCATGGCCTCTGGAGATATATGACCTATACAGGGACCTCTACTTCCTCCACTGAATCTACCATCTGTTATAAGGGCCACTTTGTCATCTAGTCCCATTCCACATATAGCCGAGGTTGGTGCCAGCATCTCCTTCATTCCAGGACCTCCTGCAGGACCCTCATACCTTATAACTATCACGTCGCCCTTCTCTATCTCCCCCCCAAGTATAGCCTCTAAGGCCTCCTCCTCAGAGTCAAATACCCTTGCAGGTCCCTCATGTCTGTACATCTTAGGATCTACGGCACTGATCTTGACCACGGCACCTCTTGGAGCAAGGTTTCCCCTTAGTATCCTTAAACCTCCCTCCCTATGAACAGGGTTATCTAGTGGCCTTATTATACTGTGATCTATATACTTAACCTCCCTTATGATCTCCTTTAAAGTCTTTCCATATACAGTCTTTGCATCCCTTATTTTATCCTCAAGTACCTTTAACACTGCAGGGATACCACCTGCCCTATGGAGATCCAACATAAAGTGCTCTCCATTAGGTCTAATAGAGGCTATTTGAGGTACCTCCTCACTTAACCTGTCAAAGTCATCTAGGGTTACAAGTCCCCTCTCTATCTCACTTGCAATGGCAGGTATATGGAGGGCTGTATTTGTGGAACCTCCCAATGCCAGATCTACAATTATGGCGTTCTCAAAGGACTCCTTTGTAAGAATATCTGTAGGTTTTATATTCTTCCTCACTAGGTCTACCACTAACTCCCCACTTTTCTTACATATCCTTATCTTCTGGGCATCTACGGCATGGGTTGTGGCACACATAGGTAGGGATAGTCCCAGGGCCTCAGTTATACAGGCCATGGTGTTGGCTGTAAACAGTCCTGCACAGCTTCCAGGTCCAGGACAGGCGTGATCTTCAATCTCCTTCAACTCCTCCTCATCTATCTTCCCCCCTATACAGGCCCCCACCCCTTCAAATACACTTATTAGATCGTATTTCCTCCCACGGACCTCCCCTGGAAGCATGGGACCTCCAGTAACTACTACAAAGGGGATGTTCAATCTAAGTGCCCCCATTAGCATACCAGGTACTACCTTATCACAGGATGGAAGGAGCACCAGCCCATCGAAGCCATGGGCCTTGGCCATACTCTCTACGGTATCTGCTATGATCTCCCTTGAAGGTAGTGAGTACTTCATACCTTCATGTCCCATGGCTATACCGTCACAGATAGCCATGGTGTTAAATTCAAAGGCAGTGCCTCCATTTGCATATATACCTTTCTTCACAGCCTCTGCAAGGGACCTGAGATGTATGTGCCCAGGTACTACCTCTGTATAACTGTTGACCACTCCAATAAAGGGTCTGTCAATCTCCTCATCTGTATAACCACAGGCCTTTAAGAGGCTTCTATGGGGAGCCCTCTTTATCCCCTTTTTAACTCTATCACTTATCAACTTTATCACCTCTCTTTTCTATATCTCCATCTCCAACCTCCCCTAACCCAATCCTCATCTAAGTTGTTCTTCTTGGCGTACTCTCTTAAATACCTCTCCCACCTCTCCCAGAGTTGAGGGTAGTACTTCTTCATCAACTCAATCTCTCCAAGATCCATAGCTGGACAGATGTAGCATCCAACCCTGTCAAATCCCAACTCGTATACTTTGTTGTAAGGGGCCTTATTTTTAAAGAGGTAGAGCCATACGTGCATCGCCGACCAGTGTAGTATTGGAGCACACTGTATCTGCCCCTTTACATCTCTACTCCTCCAGATACGTGGTCTCTTTGAGCGGTTTATAGATTCATACTTCCTCACCCCTACAAAGGTTAAACAGCCCTCCCTATATCTACTCCTGATAAACCTCTCAACAGGTTTCATCTTACATACCTTACTACACCACCTGTAGTCCCTTCCAGGAGGGCCGTACTCCTTAAGTTTTTCCCAGAAGTCCTCAGATCTTAATTTAATAATCTCCAAGTTATACCTCCTCTCCACCTCCTCCACATTCTCCAAGGTCTCAGGTAACTCCAACCCGGTGTCTACAAAGATTACATCAAATTTAATTCCTTTCTCCTTCAGAGCCTTCATAGATAAAAGGAGCACTGTAAGACTGTCCTTGCCCCCGGAGTAGGCTATTAAAGCAGGCTTTTTTATCCTCTCCACCGTATTTTTTATAAATCCTAGGGCCTCCCTCTCGTACTTTTCAATAACATGTTCATTGGCCTGGATCATCTTCTCTATGGAGGTTTTGAAATCCCCCGTCTCCCTGAGATAGGTGGCCTCCCTTGGAGCTTCAGCATGTCTTATCTTAACTACCATACCTTTATCTCTCTCCATCACCTCCCTATAATCCATCCTCGCCTTTCCCACACCTATAACCTGAGTATCTTTAAATTTCTCACTATCCCCCTCCACAACTACTACGATAACCTCCTCCCCTCTCTCAATACCCTGGGAGAGGTATGCTACTCCAGGTCTTAAAACTGAGGCGTGCCTCTCAAGTATATAGGGTACAACATCCTCCCTGATCCCAACTATCTTCTTAAAACCTCCAGCATTTACTATCTTACGTGCCCCCTCCACAGTAGGTAGTAGGGACCATTTACCCCTGTCAACGTCGTACTTCAAGATGGCAAAGACCTCACCATCTAGGATGATCTCCTTCATGTAGTCTATACCAGGAGTCTTGTTCAGGAGTACCAGCTTATTTTTAAATATATCCTCTTTTACACCAAATTGCTCCCTTAAGATGTTCTCTATCATCTCTATATCCTTTGGAAATGCAGGTCTAACATCCCCTGGAGGTGTTATCTTTACCTGGACAGTTCTCCCCTTACATATGTTGCAACTCTCATATAACACTGGAAGGTTACACTCCCTACACCACCTTAGATGTATCTTACCAAGGAAGTGTTTCACAGACTCACCTTCTCAACTTTTTAGCAGAGTAACTTTATCCCAACTAGCATAAGTATAAGGTAGAAGATATTCTTCAATGTTTTAGATCTTAATTTGTAGGCTAGTAAAGCCCCGTATTTGGAGGACACCATGGCAACAAGACCTACTACAGATCCAAATATCAGGGATACATATCCTATGTTAAAGAGATGTTGATAGAGGGGAAAGGGTTGTAACATATAGCCTACAATACCTGGGAGGGAGGTTAGCAACATCATGGCACAGGAGGTACCGATGGCCATCCTTATTGGAAGTCTAAGGAGGTATACCAAGAGAGGTACAGTTAATATTCCTCCACCTATACCAAAGAGGGTGGAGACAACACCTACCAAGATACCTATAACTGGTAGTTTCCTATAGTGGAGAGAAGAGGGTATATCCCTCCACTTGTCCAGGTCCCTCTCTCCAAGGTATATGCCGTATATGGAGGTAAGGATTAATAGGATGGCAAATAACCTCCTATGTATCTCCCCACTTAAATACTCCATGGAGATCTTTAAACCTATCAGTGACCCTATGATCCCAAAGACCCCTAGAACTAAGGCACATCTCCATAGGGTATTCCCCCTTAGATGGTGCTTATAGGCACTAACTATGGAGGTTAAAAACACTGTAAGTAGACTTGTTCCAACAGCCATCTTTATAGAGGTGTCAGGAGGTAGACCTGTAAGGGAAAATAATGTGGTGAATACAGGTACCAGGATAAATCCTCCTCCAACACCTAGCAACCCACTGATGAATCCAACTACTACTCCCAGCACTATTAAAATAATCGTTAAACCTATCATTTTAATCCTTAGGTATAAAGTTTAAATAATCCCAATAGGATAGTATATATTTGGCATAAACATCTCTTTTTATTTTTCTACTATTTTTAAAGGGGGGAAAGTATGGTAAAGATAACAGATGTTACCCTAAGGGATGGAAATCAATCCCTAATGGCCACTAGGATGAGAACTGAAGATATGGTACCTATACTGGAGAAGATGGATGAGGTAGGTTTCTACTCCCTGGAGGTTTGGGGTGGTGCAACCTTCGACGCCTGTATAAGATACCTCAATGAAGATCCCTGGGAGAGGTTGAGGATAATAAGAAAGAGGGTGCAGAATACACCTCTTAAGATGTTGTTAAGGGGTCAGAACCTTGTGGGATACAGGCACTACCCAGATGACATTGTGGAGAAGTTTATAGAGAAGGCCTATGAGAACGGTATCGATATCTTTAGGATATTTGACGCCCTAAACGATGTTAGAAATATGGAGTTCTCCATAAAGGTTGCAAAGAGACTAGGTGCCCATGTCCAGGGGGATATATGTTACACAGTAAGTCCTGTACATACCATAGATCAATTTGTGGAGATGGCAAAGAAACTTGAGGAACTTGGCTGTGACTCCATAGGTATAAAGGATATGGCAGGACTACTTCTACCCTACGATGCCAAGGAACTTATAAAGAGGTTGAAGGAGGAGGTCTCCCTACCTATACACCTCCACAGCCACTGTACCAGTGGTATAGCACCCTTTACCTACATGGCTGCAATTGAGGCAGGAGTGGATGTGGTAGACTGTGCCATCTCCCCACTTTCCATGGGTACCTCCCTTCCACCTGTGGAGAGTGTAGTTGCTGCACTTAAAGGTACCCCCTACGACCCAAAGTTGGACCTGGAACTTTTAAACGAGATCAGGGAGTACTTTGACAAGATTAGGGAGAAGTACAAGTACTTCATAGATCCTAGGGCAGAGAGGGTGGATACAAGGGTACTTATATACCAGATACCTGGAGGTATGCTCTCAAACCTTATATCCCAGTTGAAGGAGCAGGGAGCTCTGGATAAATTTGAGGAGGTACTGAAGGAGGTTCCAAGGGTGAGGGCAGATCTAGGTTACCCACCCCTTGTAACCCCTGTATCCCAGATGGTAGGTACCCAGGCTGTTATGAATGTACTTACAGGGGAGAGGTACAAGATTATAACCAACGAGGTAATAAACTATGTAAAGGGGTTGTATGGAAGGCCACCTGCTCCAGTAAGTAAGGAACTTCTGAGGAGAGTCCTTGGAGAGGGTGAGAAACCTATCACCTGTAGACCTGCAGATCTCCTTGAACCTGAGTACGAGAAGTTTAAGAGGGAGGCTGAGGAGAAGGGTATTGTATCCAAGGAGGAGGACATACTGACCTACGCCCTCTACCCACACATAGCCCTTAAGTTCCTGAGAGGGGAGTTGAAACCTGAGCCCATTCCAGAGGAGAAGGAGATATCTAAATTCCTCGAGATACCTACAGAGTACATCATAGAGGTAGATGGTGAGGCCTACGAGGTTAAGATAAAACCTAGATATGGAACTGAGATGAAGAGGGAAAAGGAGGAGATCACTGTAGAGACAGAGGGTGCAGTAACCTCTCCTCTCAGGGGTATGGTTACGAAGATAAAGGTGAAGGAGGGGGATATAGTAAAGAAGGGGGATGTTATACTTATACTGGAGGCTATGAAGATGGAGAACCCTGTTGAGAGCCCTGTAGATGGAAAGGTAGAGAAGATCCTTGTACACGAGGGTCAGACTGTCAACGCTGGAGATATCCTCATGATAATAAGATAAAGGGATAGCCATGTTCAAGAAGATACTTATAGCCAACAGGGGGGAGATTGCAGTTAGGATTATAAGAGCCTGCCAGGAGTTAGATATAAAGACTGTTGCAGTATACTCCCAGGCAGATGAGCATGCCCTCTTTACCTCCCTGGCAGATGAGAGTTACTGTATAGGACCTCCTCAGGCCTCTAAGAGCTATCTAAATATAGAGAGGATAATAAAGGTGGCGAAGAAAAGTGGTGCCGAGGCAATACATCCTGGTTACGGTTTCCTGGCGGAAAATCCAGAATTTGCCAGGGCCTGTGAAGAGAATGGAATTGTGTTTATAGGGCCTCCTGCCAAGGCCATAGAGGCCATGGGTAGTAAGATAAACGCCAAGAGGATTATGAAGAAGGCTGGGGTGCCAGTACTTCCTGGTTCTGATGGGCCAGTGGAGGATATAGAGGAGGCATTGGAAATAGCAAGGGAGATAGGTTATCCAGTGGTGGTGAAGGCCTCTGCCGGAGGAGGAGGTATAGGGATGGGGGTGGCCTACAACGAGGAGGAGTTAAAAGAGGTTATAGAGTCAACTCAGTCCATAGCAAAGAGTGCCTTTGGAGACCCCACAATATTCATAGAGAAGTACCTGGAGAGGCCTAGACATATAGAGATACAGATACTGGCAGATAAGTATGGAAATACTATCTACCTTGGAGAGAGGGAGTGCTCCATCCAGAGGAGACATCAGAAGTTAATCGAGGAGGCTCCTTCACCTATTATGACCGAGGAGTTAAGGAGGGAGATGGGAGAGGCTGCAGTGAGGGCGGCAAAGGCTATAGACTACTGTAATGCAGGTACTGTGGAGTTTCTCTACTACGACGGAAATTTCTACTTCCTGGAGATGAATACAAGGATCCAGGTGGAACACCCAATAACTGAGATAGTTACAGGTATAGACATTGTAAAGGAACAGATAAAGATAGCCTATGGAGAGGAACTCCCCTATAGACAGGAGGATATAGAGATAAGGGGGCATGCAATAGAGTGTAGGATAAATGCAGAGGATCCACTTAGGGAATTTGTACCCTCTCCAGGGAGGATAAAGTACTACAGATCTCCAGGAGGACCTGGGGTTAGAATAGACAGTGGGGTCTGCAGTGGGGCAGAGATACCTCCCTACTACGACTCCATGATAGCAAAGTTAATAACCTATGGGAGAGACAGGGAGGAGGCAATTGCAAGGATGAGAAGGGCACTGAAGGAGTATATAATACTAGGGGTCAGTACAAACATACCTTTCCACAGGGCTGTCATGGAGGAGGAGGACTTCAAGAAGGGAAACATCTCAACCCACTATATAGAGGATCACAAGGAGTATCTCCAGGAGAAGATAAGGAAGTATGCCCTGGAGGCCATGGATCTTGAGAAACTATTCGAAGAGAAGGTATTCCATGACGGCAGGAAGATAGTTGCCCTTGCAGGTGGTTTAAACGCCTATATCACAAGTGTAGTAAATAGAAATAAGTTAAACCATAAGTACCCAGGAGAATAACCTTTATTTTTTTTTTTAAGGTGGATAGGATGGGCCATATCGTAGAGAAGGTTCAGGAGTACCTTGAGAGGATAGAGAGGTCTAGTATAAACGCCTATATACATGTGGACAGGGAGAGGGTTCTTAAAGAGGCTGAAAATTTAGAAAAAAATGAGAAATTGAAGAAGAGGCCTCTATATGGAAAGGTTATCGCAGTGAAATCCAATATAAACGTCAAGGGGTATTTAGTATCCTGTGCCTCCAAGACCCTGGAGAACTATATAAGTCCCTACGATGCCACTGTAATTAAAAGGATTAAATCCCAGGGGGGCTTGATAATAGGTATGACAAATATGGATGAGTTTGCATGTGGAAGTAGTGGGGAGACGTCCTACTATGGACCTACAAAGAACCCAAGGGCTGAGGACAGGATACCTGGGGGAAGTAGTTCAGGAAGTGCAGCTGCAGTATCTGCCCACCTCTGTGATATGGCACTAGGTAGTGATACAGGGGGGAGTATAAGAAACCCAGCCTCCCACTGTGGAGTTGTTGGATTTAAACCCTCCTATGGCGTTGTAAGTAGGCAGGGGCTCTGTGACCTGGCCATGAGTTTTGACCAGATAGGACCCTTGACAGGGAGTGCCAGGGATGCCCTACTACTTACCAATATAATAAAGGGGAGGGACTTCTCAGACAGTACCACTGTAGATACCCCAGAGTTTAAGGTGTGGGATGAAGAGGAGATGAAAAATTTCAAAATAGGTGTAATTAAGGAGTTCATGGAGGTTAGTGATGAGAGGATAAGGGAAAGGGTTGAGAGGGCTATAGAGGTCTTCAGGGATCTTAACTGGGAGGTGGTGGAGTTAAGTTACAGGTACATAGATCTTGCACTTCCCACCTACTACCTTATAAACTACGTGGAGTTCTTCTCTGCAACAAGGAGGTACGACGGTAGAAGGTATGGATATCCAATAGAGGAGGTATGTGGAGAGGAGGTACTTAGAAGGATAATGATAGGGAGACATATAAGTAAAAAGGAGTACAGTGGGAAGTATTACAAGAGGGCACTACAGGCCAGGAGAATGATGAAGAGGGAGATGTTGAAACTCTTTAAGGATGTAGATGCCATAGTATCCCCTACAGTACCTAAACTCCCCCATAAAATAGGGGAGAAACTTACCCCTATGGAGATGTACGCCTACGACGTCCTCACAGTACCTGCAAACCTCTGTGGCATGTGCGCAGGAGTTGTTAGATGTGGAGAGATAAATGGTATACCTGTGGGATTACAGATAATGGGGAAGCCCTTTGAGGACGAGAAGGTATTGAATATTATGATAGGTTTTGAGGAGAACTTTTAGGGGAAGTATGAGGGAGAGAGAGGTTTTGGAGGAGTTAAGAAGATACAGAGAGAGGGATTTAAAGTACGAGGATGGAAGGATATTAGGATCCATGTGTACTAAGCCCCATCCCATCTCCAGGAAAGTCCTTGAGATCTTCCTTGAGACAAACCTTGGAGATCCTGGCCTCTTCCCAGGGACTAAGATGTTGGAGGAGGAAGTTATCAAGATGATAGGGGAGATGCTCCACAACAGAAACCCCTTTGGTTATATCATCTCTGGAGGGACAGAGGCCAATATAACTGCCATGAGAGTGGTAAAAAAGATGGCCAGGGAGAGGGGGAAAAAGGAGATAAATATCCTCATACCAGAAAGTGCCCACTTCTCCTTTGAGAAGGCTAGGGAGATGATGGATTTAAAATATGAGAAAATACCCCTGGATAAAAGGTACATCATGGATGTAAAGTACCTAAGGGATTACATAGAAGAAAAAGGGGAAGATGTAGATGGTATAGTGGCTATAGCAGGTTCCACTGAACTTGGTACCATAGATAACATTCCCGAGATCTCCAAGGTAGCCAGGGAGTACAATATATACATCCATGTAGATGGGGCATTTGGAGGTTTTGTTATACCCTTTTTAGAAGAGAGATACAGGTTAGAGGGATACAACTATATCTTTGACTTCTCACTGGATAATGTATTCTCCATTACCATAGATCCTCATAAGATGGGTCTTGCACCTATCCCTGCAGGAGGTATAGTGTTTAGAGACACCTCTTTTAAAAGATACCTGGAGGTGGAGGCACCCTATCTAACAGAGACCTCCCAGGCTACACTTGTTGGAACTAGACCAGGTTTTGGAGTGGCTGCAACCTGGGCTATAATGAGACTCCTAGGTCCTGAGGGATATAGAAGGGTAGTATCCCAGTGTATGGAGAACACCTACTATTTACTTAAGAAGATGAAGGAGTACAGCTTTGAAAGTGTGATAGATCCTGTTCTAAATATTGTGGCAATAAGGGATGAGGATCCTGTAGACACCTCCCTAAAACTTAGGGAGGTGGGGTGGTACCTCTCCACCTGTAGATGTGTAGAGGCCCTGAGGGTTGTGGTGATGCCCCATATTACCAGGGAGCACATAGATAAATTTATTGAAGCCCTTGCTCAGTGTAAAAAGAGGTAATCCAATTAATGGCAGGTGATATCTTGTCCTTCATAGAGAAGTATGTGGTAGAACCCTTTAAATACGCCACGTCAGATTGGTTAAAAATATTAATCGGTGTTTCACTGTTGTTTCTCTATTACGTTATAAGTCTAATTGTAGATGGGATACTTTCACTATTCTTCGGACCTTTTTCCCTTGTTTTTATACTTTTATTGAATATAATTTTTACCATTCCCCTTGCCGGCTACTATATAGAGGTGATAAGAAACACCCTTAAAGGTCTAGATACATTACCTAGCTGGTTTAACATTGTTAGGATCTTGATTGATGGATTGCTGTATAAAATTGCTTACAGTATTGCACTGTTTTTATATACGTTGATATTCGCCCTCCCTGTTATCCTCATTGGGTTCATACTGCTAACCATATTTAGAGACCTGTCCTCCTCTATCCCCTGGATAGTACTTCTATCTTTATTTATATTAGGGGGACTAGTGATCTATATGGTGGTGATACTTATAGTGTTCTGGATATGTGTCCCCCTTGCAACGGTGAACTTTGCTAAAAAAGGATTCTTTGGATTCTTTGAAGTAGTGGATATACTTAAGAGGTTCTCCCTTGAGTACTTAGTTATATGGGTGTTATACAAAATATTACCTATTATAATCTCACTGCCTATAGGTATTTGCCTAGCTATCCTTATGCTTATACCCTTTGTCAATATACTAGTTCTATTACTTGTAATCCCACTAGTTGTTATAATTGGACCAGTACTAGGCTTTATATTAGAAGTAATGTTCAACAGGGCAGTGGCTAAGTACTACCGGGAAAGAGAGTAAAGATATATATAGGGGGAATAAAAGGGTTAATTAAAACAGAAAAAGGTGACACTCCATGTCCTTTATAGAGAAGTATATAGTAGAACCCCTGAGATATACCTTCTCAGATGGGCTGAAGCTGTTGACTGCTATATTACTCTTGGTTTTTAACGATATTATTTGCTTACTGTTGATTTTACTGTTTATAAAGTTAGGTTCTTCTGTATTCCTTTTAATACTGTTAATAAATCTCTTTGTCCGTATGATTGTACTGGGATACTATATAGGTGTAATAAAAAACACCCTTAACGGGCTTAATACCCTACCTAACTGGAGTAACTTTGGGGAGATTGTAAAGGATGGAATTTTATACTTCCTTGCACTGTTTATATTGACTATATTGGTATTCTTCCCCGCTATCCTGATCTCCACAATAGGTTCTTCTCTTACCATTGGAGGGGATATAAGTTACCTTACAGTAGCAGGGGATATAAGTTACCTATACACCTATCTCCTGTCAAGCTTCTTAATATTAACAGTAGTAGTACTTATCTATATGATCATGGCTACTACAATACTCTGGGTGTACCTTCCCCTTGCAACGGTGAACTTTGCTAAAAAAGGATTCTTTGGATTCTTTGAAGTAGTGGATATACTTAAAAAGAAAATCTCCCTTGGCTATATAACAATATTGATACTGTATTCCATAGTATACTTTACTGTAGTCCTGATTCTATGGGTTATTGGAATTATACCAGTTATAGGTACAGCCATATCCAATGTATACTTCTACATATTCTCCGTTATATACTCTATAGCCTTCTTTAGAGCAGTGACTAAGTACTTCATGGAGAAAGAAGGGAGGCATTATTAAAAAATAAAAAAGGGATACCATGTCCTTCATAGAGAAATATTTAATAGAGCCTTTTGAATATGTCTCCTCAGATTGGTCAAAGGTGTTGATTGGTATTTTACTGTCGATTTTACCCATGGTTATATCCATTATTGCATTTATTACATTATATGCACAACTAAATCTTCTCCTACCCCTATTTTTATGGGGTATAGTAATATTACTCTCTCTCCTAGTCTCCATAATCCTTGCTGGATACTACATAGGGGTGATAAGAAACACCCTTGAAGGGCTTGATACACTACCTGACTGGAGTAACATTGTTAGGATCTTGATTGACGGGCTTTTATATATAGTTGCAGGTCTTATACTGTTGTTAATAGCATGTTTACCAGCTATTTTACTTTTCATCATAGGGGTATATCCCATACTGGCAACATCTGGAAGTTATACAACGTACAGTGACTTGTGGAGTGTAATTACACTTATATCTACCATTATAATACTGTTGTTTCTATATGGAGTTATAGCAATTATAGTACTTTGGATATACCTTCCCCTTGCAACGGTGAACTTTGCTAAAAAAGGATTCTTTGGATTCTTTGAAGTAGTAGAGATACTTAAGAGGTTCTCCCTTGAGTACCTAGGGATACTGGTACTATATTTGGTAATAAAGTGTATTGTAGGGTTGATTTTATGGATTATAGCAGTTATACCTATTATAGGTGAGCTGATTTTTTATATGTTTAGCAGTGCACTATCTTTTATACTGGAAATTATGTTCTTTAGAGCAGTGGCTAAGTACTACCTAGAAAGGGGATAAAAATTAATTTTGTGATACCATGTCCTTTGTAGAGAAGTATATATTAGAACCCTTGAGATATACTACCTCAGATTGGTTGAAGGTGGTGATTGGAGGTCTACTGTTGTTTTTCAATCTAACTTTAGATTGGACACTTCCATTACTTTTAGGACCCTTTTCAATAATCCCCACTATTATAATAGACCTTGTTGTTAGTATAGTGATAATAGGGTACTACATAGGTGTGATAAAAAATACCCTTGAAGGGCTTGATATCTTACCTGATTGGAGTAACATTGGGGAGATACTGATAGATGGAGCTCTGTGTGTTGGTGCACTTCTTATACTGTTGTTAGTGATATACCTGCCCCTCATCTTACTCCTTGCAATGGGAAACCTGTCCTTCCAGTGGATAATGGTGGCACTCCTCTATATACTTGTAGTGTTGATAGCACTTATGATATATACCCCCCTTGCAACTGTGAACTTGGTAAAAAAAGGATTCTTTGGATTCTTTGACTTTGAGGAAGTATTTAAGAAGATCTCCCCTGAGTACCTGGGGATAATAGCGTTGTATACTCTATGGGAGATAGGGATAGTTGTAGTCTTCTATCTAATGGCCACTATCTCACTGTTTGTTTTCTTCCTTATACTACCCCTGGGTATCTTGTGTTTCCTACTTAGTACTCTAGTAATTAGTGTGATAATCTTTGGACTCTGGATAATGTTCTCTAGGGCGATAGCCAAGTACTACCTGGAAAAAGAGTTAAGAGGTTAATTATCCTCCTTGAAGTACTGGTCGTACTCCCCCTTATCTATTAACTTTATTACTTCTTTTGGGTCCTTCCCATCCACTGTAACCCCCATGGATACACAGGTCCCTACTACCTCTTTTGTGGCGTTTTTCAAGGTATAGGAGAGCATGGAGTCCTTCTTCATCTTGGCAATCTTCACAGCCTGCTCCATGGTAAGGTTACCTACTATCTTATGTTTAGGTTCTGAGGAACCCTTCTCAATGTTTAACTCCTTCTTTATAAGTGCTGAGGTTGGAGGGATACCAACCTCTATCTTGAAGGTCTTATCCTCGGTATTTACAATGATCTTAACTGGAACACTCATCCCCTCGTAGGCCTTTGTCTTCTCGTTGATCTCCTTCACTACCTTCATAACATTTATACCTAGGGGTCCTATAGCTGGGCCAAGAGGTGGTCCCGCTGTAGCTCTACCTCCAGTTACCAGTACCTCTACTACCTCAGTACCCATTTTCTCACCTTTTAAATTTGTAATCCTTGATAAATTTCCTCTCTATTTAAAATTTACGTTAATCAGGTGCTCTTTGAGACGATCTTCACCTGCTCCACACCAACTGTCACAGGTATGGGGACTGCCGCATCTATCAACTCCAGTGTTACCTCCTCCTTATGTTTATCCACCCTTATAACCCTACCCCTCTCACCTTTAAAGGGTCCTGCTATCAACTCCACAATGTCCCCCTTCTCTATGTTCTCTATTATCTTATGTGGTGACAGCAGGTGCTCCAGTTCATCTACTGTAGCCTCTCCAGGTACTATCCCCCTAACCTTGTATGTCCTCCTTACCAACTCCTCCACTGCACCTCTATTTGGAGCCTCTACCAACACGTAGCCCTTTAAGTCCTCAGTGGCCAGTATGGAGTATATGTCTATCTTCTCCTTCTCAGCCTTGGATGCTAAAAATTCAGCGACATTTTTCTCCTGACCTGCTATAGTTCTAACTGCATATATCATAATAACCACCACAAAAAAAGTATTAAAAAAGGGCAAAAAATAAGGTATAAATTAAAAGAACTCTAAAAATTTTTAATAAATTGATATAAATAATTTACTACCTGCCTCTAATCAACCCCTTCAGATACACTATTGGCACGTGGATGATATAGCCCAGCGTTCCCAGGAAGCATATCCCCAGACCTGTAACCTTTGCAACGTTTAAATACTCCTCCAAGGTAGGTTTCCTCAGTACCATCAGTACCCTTTTACACTGATGGAGGAAGGCCTTCAACTCCTCAACTTTCCTCCATATCTGGGATAGCCTCTCTCCATCTCTTCTGTCCTCCACGTTATCACTCCTTATATACTTGGCAGTATGTCTACAACTATAGGTTTCTTACCCTTTGGGGTGTTAAATGGTGTTATCTCCTTGGTCTTAGTACCTGTGATTATAAGTAGTACCCTAATGGTGCTCTCCTCATTTTCATCTATTGTGGTACCCCAGATTATAACGGCGTTCTCATCCAGCCTCTCGGTAACTGTTGAGACGATCTCCCTGGCCTCCTCTACACTCATATCCTTAGGTCCTGTAATGTGTATAAGTGCACCCTTGGCCCCGTCAACGTCTACACAGAGGAGGGGGCTATTCAGTGCCATGTTAACTGCCTCCTTGGCCCTGTTCTCCGAGTCACTCTCCCCTATCCCTATCATGGCTATTCCACCGTTGCTCATCACAGCCCTAACATCTGCAAAGTCCAGGTGAATCTCTCCCACGTTCTGTACAAGATCTATCATTCCCTTTACAGCGTTGATGAGAACCTCATCTGCCACCTTAAATGCCACCCTCAGGGGTACATTGGGGACTATCTCCAGGAGTTTGTCGTTGGGTATTATAACTATAGTGTCAGCCACCTTCTTCAACTTCTCCAGACCCTTTATAGCGTTGTTCATCCTTATCTTCCCCTCCATGGAGAAGGGCAGGGTAACCACTGCAACAGTTAAGGCCCCTAGCTTCCTTGCTATCTCTGCCACCACGGGAGCAGCACCTGTCCCAGTACCTCCTCCCAACCCACAGGTTATAAATACCATATCAGAGCCCTGGATAGCCTTCTTAATATCCTCTGCATTTTCCTTGGCAGCCTCCTCACCCTTCACAGGATCTCCACCTGCACCAAGTCCCCTTGTAAGGTTCTTACCTATAAGTACCTTTACATCTGCCTTGGTCTTAAGAAGTTGCTGGGCGTCAGTATTTATGGCCACAGTCTTTATCCCCTTTATATCCTCCTTTGCAAGTCTGTTTAGGGCGTTGTTCCCTGCACCACCACAACCTACAACGGTAATGTTGATTTTAGCCATCTCGATATACTTTAAGAGTTCCTTATCTTTCTCAGATAACTCCATATTTTCTTCTTCAAGGGATTCAACGTCCTCTTCCACAATACTCTTTAAAAACTTCAAAGTCTTACCCCCTTTTAATTTGTTGGAATTATCTTTATAAATTGTGAAAAATGATATTTATTGTTAATGTAAAAAGCATTTTTATACTTATGGGGTGAGATCTATGATATCCTCCAAGGCTAGAGAGAGAGCTAAAAAGAAGATTATAGAAGTTGCCAACACCATGTACGACCTTATATTAAAGGGTAAGAGACCAAAACTTAAGATACCTATTAGAAGTTTAAGTAATGCAAAATTTGACAAGGAGAAGGGTACCTTTGTACTCCTGGGAAAGGAGAAGGAGAGGACCTTAACAGTTAACCAGGCTAAGATCTTTGCACAAACTGTTAAGATGATGGAGTTTGCAAAGGAACTCC
>JAHEQA010000024.1 GCA_019561615.1 Methanothermococcus sp. SCGC AD-155-E23 | reverse complement strand
AAGGTTCAGGGTATGTAGGTTATGGGATCTATCCAGATTACAAGGATTGTTATGCCCTACATGTATTTTTAAAGAATACACCTACCTATCACAAGATAATAGACAGGGTAAAGAGTATACTGGGGATGTATGGAGTTGTGGTTAAAGATGAGGAGATTCCTGTAAAGGAAGGGGTTTTGAAAAAGGAGTTCATCCCCTGGAGGTTTTTTCTACCACTTCCACGACTCCTACAGGGATATTGAAAACGACCTAATGGTAAACATAGTAATGGAGATAAACGATAAGATAGATGGAGCCTTTGTATTCTCCAGTGGTAAGAACCTAGGGGTCTTCAAGGCTACAGGATGGCCTAAGGAGGTGGCAGAGTTCTACAGGTTAGAGGAGTACGAAGGTTATATGTGGCTAGGTCATGCAAGGTATCCAACGAATACCAGGGGTTGGTGGGGAGGAGCCCATCCCTTCAACATCCTTAACTGGTCTGTAGTACACAACGGTGAGATAACAAGTTACGGTACAAACAAGAGGTATGTGGAGAGTTTCGGTTACAAGTGTAGGATGTTTACAGATACAGAGGTTGTGGCCTATATCTTCGACCTACTTATTAGAAAACATAGGTTACCTGTAGAGTACGCCCTAAGTGCCATAGCACCTAAGTTCTGGGATGAGATAGATAGGATGGAAGAGGAGGAGAGGAAAATACATGAAGCTATAAGGATGACCTACGGTCCAGCGGCTTTAAATGGACCCTTTGCCATAGTGGTAGGGACCCATGAGGGCATGGTATTTATGAACGGGGAAATAGAGAAGAACAACACCCTGATAGGGTTGACAGATAGGGTAAAACTTAGACCCCTTGTAGCAGCTGAGAAGGACGACCTAGTATTTGTATCCAGTGAGGAGGCTGCCATAAGGAGGATATGTCCAGAGTTAGATAAGGTGGAGATGCCAGATGCCGGGACCCCTATCATCGTTAGGTTAGAGTAAAACTAGGAGGAGGAGTGTAAGATGATACCCTCAGCAGTTCCACCAAAGTTTAAGGTAGAGATAGATAGAGAGAAGTGTATGCTCTGTGGGAGATGTGTAGAGGAGTGTTCCTGGGGGGTATACAGGAAGGAGAGAGACAGGATAGTTATATACTCCAACAGGTGTGGGGCCTGTCAGAGATGTGTAGTTATGTGTCCAAGGAATGCCATAACTATAAGGGAGAATACCACATGTTGGAGAAGCCATCCAGTCTGGACAGCTGAGGTGAGGGAGGATATTATAAACCAGTCAAAGACTGGCTGTGTACTCCTAAGTGCCACTGGAAATGCCAGGGACTATCCCATATACTTCGACCGTATAGTATTAGATGCCTGTCAGGTAACTAACCCACCTATAGACCCCCTCAGGGAACCTATGGAGTTAAGGACCTATATTGGGAAGAAACCTAAGAAGTTGGAGTTTGAATTTGTAGAGGAGGAGGTAGATGGTAAGAAGATTAAGAAGGCTAAGTTAAAAACTAAAATAGCTCCAAATTTAAAGTTGGAGACACCTATCATGATAGCTCATATGTCCTATGGAGCCCTCTCTCTCAACGCCCACCTAGCCATGGCAAAGGCTGTCAAGGAGTGTGGAACTTATATGGGTTCTGGAGAGGGGGGACTCCATAGGGCACTATATCCCTATGCAGATCATATAATCACCCAGGT
>JAHEQA010000023.1 GCA_019561615.1 Methanothermococcus sp. SCGC AD-155-E23 | reverse complement strand
CCTCTTAAGGTGCGGATTTCGTCCACCTACGAAGGTCAACCTCGAGATTTTCCCGGGACTCTTCCTTGACAACTGCCGCATTTCGCACCCCCCTCCAAGACCCCACAATTTTTTCTTATAATATAAACCTCATTTCTTATAGTGAAACCCTTTGTACCCCTATTTGCAACGTTCAAAATCTTAAAATAGAAGCTCCAATAGAAAGAATTATAATTGGACCTTTGCCTATCGAGGGGTTGTTATGAGCCTCTTCCCAGAGGGTGACTATAGAAAGCTAGATGAGTTAAGGCAGGTGGCAAGTAGGGTAGTAAGGGATGGATACGACATAGTATACGAACCCTATGAGAAAAGGGTGGAATTGTGGCATAGGGTAATGGAGAACTATGAAAGGTATAAGGAGGGGGAGTGTGGAAGATTTCTAAGGGACATCGATAATGCCATTAGGGGAGAATTTGAATGGGCCCTAGCTGTACTGGCCTTTAGTTTCCACCATAACGGGGAGTCCTTTCCAGGTGTCAATAGATACAAACCTAGAGAACTTCAACTTGTGGAGTATATTCTAAAGTATAACGTCTTTGAGATCTGGACAGTTGAGGATATACTAAGGGAGATAAGTAGGACTAGTAGAGAAGGTACAGAGGAAATTTTAAACCTCCTCAAGGAATACTACCAGGGTATAGGGGATAAGGTAGAGGAGATAATAAGGGATCATACAGTAAGACTTCCACTGAGGGATTATGCAAAAACAAAGTGGATGGAGTACAGGGGTAAGATAGATGAGGCTATACTCCGAGGTATGAGGGAGATAGACTGGTTCAGAGATTTCATAAATGGTGTGGATACCAGGATTCAAAAACTTGAGGGAGATATAAATAAACTTCATGAAATTTTAAAGATGGAGAGGGAGTTGGAAAGGTCAAAAATTGAGGAGTTAAAGGAGAAGTTTGAAAAAGAGAGGGAAAGAATAAGGATGGAAATTGAAAGGGAGAAGGACAGGGAACTCCAGGAGAGACTGAGAAAAGAGATGGAATCTATAGAGAGGGAGTACAGGGAACTTGTTGAAAAATTAAATAGGAAGGTAGAGGCTTTGGAATCTGAGAAAAGGGAGTTAAGCGATATTTTAATTAAAATAAAAAGTGGTGAAAAAGAGGGTACAAGATTTGTAAAGGCAGAGAGTGCTCTATCCTACGAGGAGTGGTTTATAGGGAGATTGGAGAAGAGGTTAGAGGAGTTGAAGAAGAAAGGAGTTGTTATAGGGGGTAAAACCTTTAAGTTAGAAACTATTGAGGAGATATCTCCACTAGAAGAGGATCCAAACATCCCCAGGAACAGGGAGATAAGGGCAATCCTATCTGAGAAAAAGCTACTCCCTATTGGTAGGAGGACAGTGATAGTATTAAAGGGGATGTTCTTAGCAAATAGGGAGAATTATAAAAGAATGGGCTTTGACATCCACCCTCTGTCACTGGGTAAAATTATGGAGGTAATAGAGGAGGGGAAAAAGGAGGATGTTGACAAGATAGTACTACTGATAGCCTCACCAACAGGTTTTGAGGAGGAGGTAATTAGATTTGTTAACTCCCAGGACTTTAAAAGTAGATATATCTCTAAAAAAATCGCCCTTATACTCCTAGATGTGGGGACTGGAGAGATATACTACAACGAAGTAGATGAGTACGCCAGGGTATTTGGACCTCTCATGAGCTTGGAGTTTGACATGGAGAAGGTTGAAAGGTTAAAGAGATATATCCACCAGAACCTACTTACAAGGGAGTATATCACCTGGGAGGAGGCTCTAAAAGTAGTGGGAGATGAGAGGATAGTAAACAGGGTATTTGAGGACTACAGAAAATCTGGAAAGGGAGAGACCACATATATCAAAGATGTAGGTTATGTGCTAATTAAAAAGTAATAGGGTGAAAGTATGGGCTTATGGGATAGTTTACTAGGCAGATTTCAGAAGAATCCATTGGAGAAACTGTCTATAAGGGATCTTGAGGGAGAAAGGATAAGGCTGAAAAGTAAATTAGACAGGATAAAAAAAGAGATAAAGTCCCTGGATAAACAGAAAAGGCAGTTATTCAAAGAGGGGATAGGTGCCGATACCCTGACAAAGAAGATGCTTGCACAGGATATCAAGAGTATAGAGATGGAGATGAGGTTGAAGTATAGAAGTTTTCAGACCTATCAGAAGCAATTTAACTTTGTAAACAACCTTCTCATTGTTAAGAAGTATGAGAAGGAGTTGAAGAACATAGGTATGTGGAATAAAATAAAGAGTATCCCACCTGAACTTTTAGAGGCAAAGCTAAGTGATATTATACTAGATGGTAAGGAGTTTGATCAGACTGTGGAAAACCTAAATAAAGTCTTTGAGATGAGGATGGATGAATTTGAGGAGGAAGGTGACGAGGTTGAGAAAAAACTCTTTGAAGCATGGTGTGGAAAACCTAAATAAAGTCTTTGAGATGAGGATGGATGAATTTGAGGAGGAAGGTGACGAGGTTGAGAAAAAACTCTTTGAAGCATGGGGGCAGGTTGAGAGGGGAGAGATGGACAGTGAAGATGTGATAAACAACTTGGATCTAGATGAGGAGGACAGAGAAGTGTTTAAGAAGTTAGA
>JAHEQA010000022.1 GCA_019561615.1 Methanothermococcus sp. SCGC AD-155-E23 | reverse complement strand
TACTTGGACCAAATGGTATAGGTAAAACCACCTTCGTCAGGATACTGGCAGGTGAGATCCAGTGTGACGAGGGGCAAGTATCCATGAGAGATCTAAGGATATCCTATAAGCCCCAGTATATCTCTATAAAGTTTGAGGGGACTGTGGAGGAGTTTTTAAGGAGGTTTGGAAATATAGACTCCTCATTTTATAAGTCTGAGATTATAAAGCCCCTAGGTATAGACAGGCTTATGGACTTCCAGGTTGAAGACCTCTCTGGTGGGGAGCTTCAGAGGGTTGCAATTGCCGCAGCCCTTATGAAGGACGCAGATATCTATCTAATCGATGAGCCCTCAGCCTTCCTAGATGTGGAGCAGAGACTGGCTGTGGCCAGGATTATAAGGAGAATAGGGGAGGAGAAGGAGGCAGGAGTGTTTGTAGTAGATCACGACATACTCTTCCAGGATTACATCTCAGATAGGTACATGGTCTTCACTGGCAAACCTGGCATCTACGGTAGAGGTAGTGCCCCCCTGGATAAGAGAACTGGGGCCAATATATTCCTGAAGGAGATGGGTATTACCTTTAGAAGAGACCCTGACACTGGAAGGCCAAGGGTGAACAAGGAGGGTAGTCAGATGGACAGGTATCAGAGGGAGATAGGGGAGTACTACTACGTAGATTGAGGGATCGAGTTATAACTATTTATTTTGGAGATTTTCCCGACATTTTGGTTATGAAGGATTCTTTTTTGAAAAGAATGGACGTTAATCTTTATTTTTGGAAAAAAACATTTTTTCAATCATTTCGACTGGTAAAGTATTTATATATGAATTACTACAGTGATAATCGTCAAAAAAATGCAACACCAGGTGATAAGGTATGGCTATGAGTTTGAAGAAGATAACTGCTATTGCAGTAGGAGGTGCAATGGTAGCAAGTACCTTGGCAAGTGGGGTAGCTGCAGAGACTGTAGTAATAGGGGATGTAAAAGAATTTATGAAGAACGTAGTTGTGGATGGAAAGCCAAATGTAGACATAGTAGTAGGTTCCAAGGCAGCTGCAATGGACGTAGTATCAGCAGCAGACATCGCCGCAAAGATAGGATCAATGTGCTACAAGGATGTTGTAATTGAAGATGGAAAAGTGGAGTTAAACATTGAGACAAGTGCAGATACTGAGTTATCTGACGATTTAAATAGATACAACGATGGTAGCCAGTTCTTCATATTCACAACACCTGAAAGAATCTATACAGACAACTTAGGAAGGGGAAGTGTTCTAAACGGTCTTGTAGAGCACAATGCAAGTGCAAGTATCCAGATAGAGGAGCAGAGTATAATTAACGGTATATTAGAGAATGTAGACATGAGGATAACAAGTGGGGATTTAGTAAGGGGAGCTGTCACTGCAGCAGAAGTAAGAGAGGGGATTTTGAGTGGAGCAATAGTAAGAGGAAGTCTAAATATTTCTGGAAATATTAACGGAACAGATGTTGACCAAGATACTATTAACGTAAGTGGATATATTAAAGGAATTATAAATGATGGAAGAATTAGGGGGAAAATAAACTTGACTATTAACGCCAGTTTAGATAACAATGTAGGGGATATTAACGGGACAACAGTAGTGGCAAATATTATAGGAAGTTGGAATAATACTAATATAGATGGAACCATAACAGATGGATATGTCAATGTAATGTTAAATGGAAGTGAATATAGAAGATTTGAAATAACTGGAGGAGAAATTAATGGATCCCTTGTTAGACTAGTAAATGGCGTATTGGCTGGAAATATAACCGATATAGACATACAAGTTGATGGAGGAGAAATTAACAGAATATATAACTTAACCACTCCAATAAATATAAGTGGAGTGGACACTCTTGGTAATATGGAGATTATGCATATATCTGATGGAAACATTACCGTTATGAACTTAGAAAATGCCGATGCTATGTTTAACGGTACAATTAGATACAACGACACCACCGATATAGAGGTACAGAGACTCTCAAGACTAAGCACCCTGGTAAAGGATGACGATGCAGATCCAAATGACGTAAGTAGTGATAAGAAGGCAGATGCAATAGAATTCCTTCTGGCATCAGTGAACAAGGAAGATGATGATGAATTTGAAATCAGGAGTGGAGATCTAGTATACGGTACTTTAATATTTAGAAATAAAGAGAACAATTTAAGTAGATTGTTGCCAGTATACATAGGTATGGAGATACCACTCCTAGGAGAACCCTACAGAATAATAGATGTAAACGATAATGAGATATACATAGGTAAGGAACTATATGCAGGTATTGTAAGAGAAGGAAAAAGCCAGGATTTAGGTAACGGTTACGAGATAAGAGTTGTAAAGATATTGCAGCAAATCAGTGGAGGTAAAGAAGACGTAATCGCCGAGGTAGAAATTATAAAAGATGGTAAAGTAGTAAGATCTAAGAGTGAAAAGGTTCCATTTGAACTAACATATGGTAACATAGGTATAAGGGTCTACGAGGCATACAAAGACGTACCAGAATACGCTGGATATGCATCAGTGATTGTAGCAAAGGATCTAAAAGAGTGTGAGTTAGGTAAGGAGTTCATGAAGGACTGGAAGTTGTATGCAATAACTTTAGAGAATGGGGTTCTTACTTGTACAGATGAAGCACTCGTGGAGAATTACTCAGATATGGAAGCAGGTCGGAGTAAAACAGAATTCTTACATGTAGAAAACGATCCAACTAAAAGAATCTACGGTTTCGCATTGAGATACGAGGGTAGTGGTAGAAGTATAAACAACAAAGGAGAGGTACCGTTTCCAAATGAATACGCCATACTAGAGTTCACCGACGATGGTGATCCAAATAGGATATTTGCAAGGTACAAGATGGAAATAGACAAGGACGTAGTTCTAAATGTAGGGGAGAAGGTAAATGTATTAGGTACTACCTTAAAATTAAAAGATATCAAGGCTACTGCCCAGGAGGTAGTGCCAGTAAAGACACCAATAGCAAAACTGGACACTGAGGCATCCCTAGACACTGACAAGTACCTGATACTTGTAGGAGGTCCAGTTGCAAACAAACTCAGTGAAGAACTACAGAAGCAGGGTAAGATAAACATCAACAACGACAGTCCAGCAACACTACAGGTAGTAGACGGCAGAATACTGGTAGTAGCAGGGGGAGACAGATACAAGACAAGAGAGGCTGCACTCTACCTCATCCAGAACTACTAAACCCCTTTTAAACTTTTTTATTTTTTTAACTCCTCTCTCTGAATCCTTTTGCTGTACTCTATAAGTGTTTTTATCACACTCCAAACAACCTGGAAGTCCAAGTTATATTTTTCACACAGTTTAAATATCTTCTCTTTAATTTCCCTCTCCCTCTTCCCATCCTCTATAGGATAACCTAACACCCTCTTTAAATGGGCTATCTCCTTCCCATACTCTATCCTCTTGGCTATAAGGTACACAAGTTTCTCGTCTATCTCATCTATCTCCTTTCTTATATTCTTAAGTCTCTTCCTGGGATCTTCCATTTTTTCCCCTTTTTAGGATGATGATGAAAAGAGGGTTATCTGAAGGGTGATGATACTTACCCGATCTGAATCCTAAAAAATTAAGTATTTTCTGCAATACCCCTGTATATAGCCAGGACAAATCTAGACTCTGCCTTGTCCAACTCTTTAAGGGAATTCCCCTCTATTAGATAGGTTCTATCATCCACTTTTTCTATTGTTGCACTTCTGTTACCCCTAACCACCCTTATTATCAAGGTGATGTTACTACTCTTAACCATTTCCCTCTCACTCTCATTTTTAAATACACTATCATCCACAATGAGATGGCCATAGAGAGGTTTTAAAAAGCCTAACTTCATAGAGAGATCTATTACAGTTATTTTTCCCTCCTCTAGAGGTAGGGACCTGTTGTACTCCAGGTAGATGATCTTATGATTTAGATAACTTCTTAAAATGTCACTGTCGTTGGTGTTTATCAACTTCGTAGAAAGAGCCTCCCTTACAGTTGTTCTTAAAACAAGTGTAACAGGCTGTCCCTTTATCACCAGATCTACTTCATTGGTATCTTCAGGGTGTTTTATACACAGGGATAAGCTTACCATCACCCCAAATATAATAAAAAAAATTAAAAACCTTCTCATTTAGAACACCTTCTGCCCTTTAATACTTCCTCAACAATATCCCTGAACACCTTATCATCTATCTCAATACCTTCCTCCCTGGTCTCTTTGATTCTTTTGACAATCTCCAGAAGGACATCATCTGATACCTCTATACCCATCTCCCTCAACTTGGCACGTACTCCCTTGCCTCCAGAATGCTTTCCAAAGACTATCTCCCTTCTATGACCTATTTTCTCAGGGAGGAAAGGCTCATAGGTAAAGGGATTTGCCAGTACCCCATCTACATGGATACCACTCTCATGACAGAATACCCTATCTCCCACTATAGGTTTATTAACTGGTACAGGTATCTTGGAGTACCTTTCAACAAGTTCTGAGAGTTCCTTCAATAAAGAGATATTCAATCCTAGATCTACACCGTAGAGTACCATGAGGGCCATGACCACCTCTTCCAGGGCTGCATTTCCAGCCCTCTCTCCAATACCGTTTACAGTAGTGGAGATGGCTCTAGCCCCTCCCATAACTCCGTAGAGGGAGTTTATCACTGCAAAGCCAAAGTCGTTATGACAGTGTACCCCAATATGAGCCCTCTTTAAGTGTTTCCTCAACTCTGAACATATGTAGTATATAGACTGGGGGGTACCTACCCCTGTAGTATCTGCAATATGAACCCTGTCTGCACCATGCTCCTCTGCATTTTTATGGACCCTTATAAGATCCTCTAGAGGGGTTCTCGTAGCATCCTCTGCAGAGAAGGCCACAAAGAGACCGTGATCCTTGGCGTACTCGATGGCATCCATTCCCATCTCTTCCACTTCCTCCAGGGTCTTACGAAGTTTATACTTTAGATGTAGAGGAGATGTGGCTATAAAGATTATAACACCCTCCACGTCACAGTAGAGGGCCTTGTCTATATCCTCCTTTAGAGCCCTTGAGAGTGCCAAGATATCGGCCTTGAGGCCAGCATTTGCTATGGCCTTTACACTCTCCATCTCCCTCTCAGAGACTGCAGGGAATCCAGCCTCTATCTGTTTAATCCCTAACTCATCTAATTTCCTTGCAATCTCTAACTTCTCCTCCTTGGTGAAACATACACCTGGTGTCTGTTCCCCATCCCTCAAGGTGGTGTCGTAGATATACAACTCATCTACATCTACATTTAACCTGGGGTTGTAGGGACATCCCTCCTTCCACTTCATAACTTCCACCTTTTAAGATCTTACCTCAAAGAGGTAGACCTCATCCCCTACCTTAGCCCTCTTAAGTATCTCAAGGTTCTTAACAACCCTACCTACTATATTGGTGGCCTCGAAGGTCTCCCCTGTAGGACCGTACTTCTCATTGGGGCTGAACCTCACTCCAATATACCCCTTTAACTTTCTCACCATGTTTGTTACCCCTATGTAGCCCCCCTCCACCCTATCTGATGGGGTATTCTCGGGGAGCAGCCCACGGGCGTACCTCTCATTTCTCTCAAAGATCACCATATCCCCTACCTTGAAGTACACCTTCAACTTCCCTATTCTCCTTATAGTTAATCCAGTTGTCTTTCTAAAGTACCAGGCAGTCCTTGGAGCCTTGTCATCAAATATCTCTATGAAGAGTATCTTATCTGGAGACAACCCCCTAGTTATAACCTCCTTAGACCTTAACACCTCCAAGGTGTACTCAGGTATCTGCTCAACCACTATGGCATCGTCCTCCTTATCCCCCTCCCTCCTATGTTCTATACCGTACCTACTTAACACCTCAGAGGCCTCAGCCTGGGTCATTCCAAGGACATTCAACCTCTCAGGTTTAAGGTTAACAGTTATAATACCTTCATCTGAGAAATCCACCAACTCCATACCTTTTGTTATCTTACCTACTAGGGTATGTGAGGGTGTAGATGTCCTTCCCTCCCTGTATATATACACCTTACCAACACCATCCCCGGTATTCCTCACTGTAATGGCACCCCTAAATCTCTCCTCGGTATTTTCCCCCTCTACCTCGAGACTCTTTAACCTACAGTCTGCGATGAAGGTGTTTGTATGTTGTCCTATCTCCAAATATCCTCCCTCTACAAGTGCAAGAACATGTTCAACAGCCTGGGGAGGTCCCTCCAACTCCCCCTCACAGTAGGTCCATATACTCCAACCCTCCTCAAGTTCCATATCAAGATCTCTAGTTGTTAGATAGTCCACTATCTCCCTTGACTCCCTTAGAGGTTCTATGGAGAGTATCCTATCCTCAGGGGTTAACCTGGAGAGTACCTTCTTACCACCGATAAGTACCCCTATCTTTGGATTCTCAATACCGTAGATCTCGGTAGTATCCCTCTTGATAAATACAAGATGCCCCTCATTTCTGTCAAATCCAGATATACTGAGAATAACATCCCACTTCTTAACCTTCTGGGGTTTGTTACTCATCTCCAGATCTATTCTTATGGGTCCAAAGGCAACGTCAGCTATACCTCTCCACCTAACCTCCTTCTCAACAAATCTCTTATAGTTCCTATTCCAGAAGTCTACAACCTTGGAGTCCTCAGTTATAGCTACTATCATTGTCCCCTTGGTGGTGGTGATCTTGTACCTCCTGGACCTCTTCACCTCCTTCTTCACCCCCTTTACTATCACTATATTACCCCCCTCTATGTAGGGCTCTCCTTCAATTACATCTCTGAGGGTCTTTCCCTCCTTCTCCCTGCTGTTAACAAAGACCCTTACCATGGCTTCCTCCCCTGATAATTTTATATATTTAAAGGGTAACAATACTATAAGAATTTTGATATATAACTTTATAAGGGATATCCATGGAGGAAGATTTACAGCCACCTAAGAGGTTAACATCAAAGGCTAAAAAGATACTTAGGACTAAATCCCATTCCCTCTCCCCAGTAGTCTGGGTGGGAAAGGAGGGGGTTGACAAGGTTATTCACGAGGTAAAGAGACAGATAAAGGATAAGGGACTTATAAAGGTAAAGATCAGGAGGACTGCACTGGAGAAGGATACCAGGGAAAACATAGCAAAGAGACTGGCCTTAGAGGCAGATGCAGAGGTTGTAAGCCTGGTGGGGAATGTAATAACTCTCTTTAGACCTAGGGAGGGTTGGAAGAAGTATACCACCAAGAAGACAAAACAGAGTAAGTATGTAAAGGAGTTTGAAAAGTTAAAGTTTGCAAAGAAATTTAGAGGAGCCTAGTAAAGGTTATATATCACTAGTCTTCAATATAGAGATCTGTCTCTTTTTCCACAGTAATCTTTTATAGATTTTTAGAGGTGTAAAGTATGACAACGGTCTACGATGTACCTCCATCAAAACTTATTGAGAAGGTGGCAAAAAAGTTAAAGGAGATGGATATAGAGAGGCCTCAATGGGTAGACTTCGTCAAGACAGGGGCTCATAAGGAGAGGAGGCCTCACGATGACGACTGGTGGTATGTAAGATGTGCCTCCATCCTCAGGAAGGTATATGTTGACGGTCCTGTAGGTGTGGAGAGGTTGAGAACTGCATATGGAGGTAGGAAGAACAGGGGACATAAACCTGAGAGGTTTTTAAAGGGTAGTGGAAACATTGTAAGGAAGGCACTCCAGGCACTGGAGAAGTTGGATCTCATAACTACTACTAAAGAGGGGAGGGTTGTTACCCCTAAGGGGCAGTCCCTTCTAGACAATACGGCAAAAGAGGTTAAGGACGAGATTATAGGGGAGAAGCCAGCCCTCTCCAAATATTAAAAAGGGGATAGTATGGATATTGATGAAATTAGGAGGAAAAAACTCTTGGAGTTACAGAAGAGAATGGCCGCCAGTACCATGGCTACGGAGGAGCAGCAGGCCCTCCAACTTCAACAGGAGTTTGAACTACAGAAGAGAAAGATATTGAGGCAGATACTCACAGAACCTGCAAGGGCCAGATTAGCCAGGCTGAGATTGGCGAAGCCTGAATTTGCAGCCCAGGTGGAACTTCAACTTATCCAGTTGGCACAGATGGGTAGAATTAAGATACCCCTCTCAGACGAGGAGTTTAAGTCCCTACTGGAGAAACTTCACGAGATGAGTAAATCCAGGAAGGGAGAGATAAAGTTCATCAGAAAGTAAAAGGGTATATCTCCTATGAAGAAGGCCTACGTCCTCTTCAGCGGAGGGAAGGATAGCTCCCTATCTGCAGTACTTTTGAAGAAGTTAGGTTACGACGTTGAACTTGTCACTGTAAATTTTGGGGTTTTAGACTCCTATAAGTATGCCCAGGAGACTGCAGATATATTAAATATGCCCCATAGGGTGGAGTTCCTGGATAGGGAGGTTATTGAAAGGTCTGTGGATATCATCCTCAGGGATGGATACCCAGCTAGGGGTATCCAGTACCTCCACAAGAGTGTTATAGAGATACTGGCAGATAGGTACAAGGTTATAGCAGATGGTATTAGAAGGGATGACAGGGTACCTAAGTTATCCCACTCAGAGATACAGAGTATAGAAATGAGAAAGAATATAGAGTATATAACTCCCCTTATGGGCTTTGGACATAAAACTATTAAATACCTGGTAGATAGATACTTTATAATCTCCCAGGGGGAAAGTGATACCATACTGAAATCCGATTATGAAAGTGAGATAAGGGCCCTTATAAAGGCTAGGGGCAAAGATCCCAGGGATTACTTCCCTAAACATGTTCAATCTAGGGTAATAGGGGTAAAAGAAGGTGAGGGATAATATGGGATCTACAAGACCACTTGGAAAAAAGTTGAGACTTGCCAAGGCCTTGAAACAGAACAGAAGAGTTCCACTCTTTGTAATGCTAAAAACCAAGGGTAGGGTTAAATCCCATCCAAAGATGAGACACTGGAGAAGGTGCAAACTTAAGAAGTAACTTTACATCTTCCCTGGGCACTCTATCCCTAACAATTTAAGACCATTTTCTATAACTATTTTTGTGGATTCCACAATCTTCAACCTGGAGTATAGTATATTCCTATTTTTCTCCTTGAGTATGGGGCAATTTCCATAGAAGCTGTTAAATTTATGGGCAACATCTAACATGTAGTTTGCTAGAATGTGGGGCTTCAGGGACTCCCCAGCTATCTCCACTATCTTTGGAAACTTTAGAAGGGTTTTTATAAGTATCTTCTCCTGATCCTTCATCTCATAGTTAAAGAGTTCCTCATCTTCTACCCCTATCTCCCTGGCATGTTCCAGTATTCTACAGCACCTTGCATGAGCGTACTGTATAACAGGGCATCCCACCTTTTCAAAGTCTAGGGCCTCCTCCCATTTAAACACTATAGGTTTCTCAGGAGATATTCTCACTATGTTGTATCTAACTGCACCTAGGGCGATTTTTCGGGCTATCTCTTTTATCTCCTCATCCCTGGCAACACCTCTTTTTTTAACCTCCTCAATAGCCCTCCTCTCAGCCTCCTCAAGGACTTCATCTAAAGTTACAAACCTCCCCCTCCTTGTACTCATGGACCCCTCTGGCAGGGATATAAACTCGTAGAATATAACCTTTGGGGTCTTACTCTTTAACAGTTTTAAGGAGGCCTCTACCATCTGGGCAGTAAGTTTATGATCTGCACCTAAGACGTCTATACCTATATCACATCTTGACATCTTATCCAGGTGATAGGCTATATCCCTTGTGGAGTAGAGGGTGGTACCATCTGCCCTGGTTAAGACAAGTTTCTTCTCAATTCCAAAATCTGAGAGGTCAAGTTTATACACACCATCCTCCTCTAAAACCCTTCCAGTCTCTATAAGTCTCTTTATAACCTCCCTTACCATGCCGTTCCTTACGTACTCACTCTCCCATACAAAGGTATCATGTTTAATATTAAGGTTACTTAGGGTCTCCCTAATACCTTCCAAGGCGTAATTAACAGCCCATTGAAATCTCTCCACAATGGGGTTATCCTCCCTATTTTCCAGGGATCTCTCGTACTCCCTCATTATCCTTCCTATCTCCTCCTCCAATTGGGGATCCTCCTCTAGAAGTTTATTGGCCTTTATATAGATCTCCCCTATGACATGATCTGGTTTCTTATCCTTCTCTATCTCAAACCTCTCTAAACCGAAGACAACAACAGCCTCCTGCCTCCCCATGTCGTTTACATAGTAGTGGGTCTCCACATCATAACCTATGAACTCCAGTATCCTCTTTAAACTGTCCCCTATTATGGCGTTCCTACCATGGCCTATGTGAAGTGGACCGTTGGGGTTTGCAGAGGTATGTTCTAAAATCACCTTCTTATTCCTATCTCTACCTCTA
>JAHEQA010000021.1 GCA_019561615.1 Methanothermococcus sp. SCGC AD-155-E23 | reverse complement strand
TTCCCAAAACCAAAGGAGCCGGGGGAAAAGGTTCCAAGGTTGGTGGTAAACCAGGAGATATGTATACTCTGTGGGGCATGTGCTAAGGCATGTCCTGTTGGTGCACTGGAGGTTAGGAGAAGGAGGGGGAATATAAACGATACCAAGATGATAGCCTGGAAGAAGGCCTTTGATAAGTTGTTAAATTAAGAAGTTAAGGTGATCCCATGTATAAGTTGGTGGTATATGAGGAGAAGTGTCATGGATGTGGAAACTGTGTTATAGTATGCCCTGTAAATGCCAGAGATCCCAACGTATTTGGAGGAAAGGGTCCAGAGGATGAGAGCAAAGTTGTAATAAGAGTTGTAAATGGAGTTGCCACCATTATCAACGGAGACCTCTGTGGTGGATGTGGTGCATGTGTAGAGGCCTGTCCAGTAGAGGCTATAAAACTTATAGTGGAATAGGGTGATAGTGATGAAGTTCTTATTAAATACAGCAAGGACCATCTGGCAGGGAGAGGCTATTGAGGCGGGGAAAAACCTTGAGATGTATAGAAAGGCTGCAGCAGTTTGCTATCTAAATAGGGAGGATATGGAGAAATTAGGTGTAAAGGAGGGGGATGTGATAAGGGTGAAATCTAAGTACGGGGATGTTGTAGTCTATGCAAGGGAGGCAAGTGAACCTATGACTGAAGGTATGGTTTTCATGCCTCTAGGCCCCTGGGCAAATTTAGTGGTTTCACCTGAAACTGACAGTACTGGAATGCCCTCTTTTAAAGGGGTGCCTGTGGAGATAGAGAAGGCTGAGGGAGAGGAGGTACTTTCAATGGCTGAACTTATGAGGAAAAAGTATCTAGAAAGGGATTAATCCTTGAGGTGATTTAAATGGAATATATTATAAAGAATGGAATTGTATTCGATCCCCTCAACAAGATAGATGGGGAGCAGATGGACATCTGTATAAAGGATGGGATAATTGTAGAGTCTGTCTCCAAGGATGCCAAGGTGATAGATGCCAGTGGATGTGTAGTAATGGCTGGAGGTATAGACTCCCATACCCATATCTCAGGACCTAAGGTAAATACTGGAAGGATGATGAGACCAGAGGACAGTTATAAAGAGGTCTACTTGAAGAGGGGTTTGAAACCAGGTACTGGATTCTCTGTTCCCACAACATACAAGACAGGTTACCAGTACTGTGAGATGGGATACACCCTAGCAATTGAGGCTGCCATGCCTCCACTGAAGGCAAAGCATGTTCACGACGAGTTCGTAGATACTCCTCAGATAGACAAGGCAGCACTGACACTATTTGGTAACAACTGGATGGTTATGAGGTATCTAAAGGAGAAGGAGTATGAGTTATGTGCTGCCTATGTAGCCTGGGTTTTAAAGATTACAAGGGGGTTTGCCATAAAGATAGTTAACCCAGGTGGAACTGAGGCCTGGGGATGGGGGAAAAACGTCCACGGTCTTGACGATCCCACACCCTACTTCAACATAACTGGGAGGGAGATAGTAAGGGGGCTCTGTAAGGTAAATGAGATACTGGGATTGCCCCACTCCATCCACGTCCACCCCAACGATCTAGGACATCCTGGAAACTGGAAGACCACTATAGAAACCATGGACTGTGTTAAAGATATAGAACCTAAACCTAAGTACGGGGAGAGGGAGACTGTATACTACAACGCCCACGTCCAATTCCACTCCTACGGTGGAACATCCTGGAAGGACTTTGAAAGTAAAGGGGTTGAGATTGCAGAGTACGTCAACAAATCTGACCATGTAGTTGTAGACGTAGGTCAGATTACCCTAGATGAGACAACAACCATGACTGCAGATGGACCTATGGAGTACGACCTCCACGTGTCCACAGGTAACAAGTGGGCAAACTGTGACGTTGAATTGGAGACAGGTTCTGGGGTTGTGCCCTTTAACTACTCTCCAAAGGGACCAGTATACTCTGTACAGTGGGCAGTTGGTCTAGATATATTCCTGAATACAGATCCTAGCAAGGTAATACTGGCTACAGATCATCCAAATGGTGGACCATTTACAAGGTTTTCCAGAATAATAGCCTGGTTGATGAGTAAGAAGTACAGGGACTACTGGCTAAATGAGGTAGTTCACAAGTGGGCAAGGACTAGATCCTCAGTTGGAGACAACGACAAGGAGTACACCATGTACGAGATTGCACAGATAACCAGGGCAAATCAGGCAAAGGTACTGGGACTTAGTTTAGAGAGGGGGCATCTGGGAGTTGGAGCTATAGCTGATATTGCCATCTATGAGATCAATCCTGAGGAGAAGGATCCAAAGGTTATAGAGAGGGCCTTTAGATACGCCAAGTACACATTCAAAAAGGGAGAGATAGTTGTTAAAGATGGAGAGGTAGTTAAGGAGGTATTTGGTGACACCATCTACGTGGATGTGAAGATAGATGAGTCCCTGAAGAAGGAGTTGATGAAGGATCTAAGGGAGGTATTCAAGAAGTACTATACAGTTCAGATGGAGAACTACAAAGTTCCAGAGTATCTGGCAAACAACTGGAAGGTTATCAAGATAGATAACTCCCAGATCAGTTAATATTATAATTTTTATTGGGTGAGAGAGATGGAGGTTATACTTAAGCTCAAGGAGGATATTATAATCCCTGTGGAGTTAGATGCCCTACTACCTGAGAAGATGGAGGGTATGGATGTAGAGGAGATCAAGGACATAGAGATACCACAGGGAAGGACAACTGTAAAGGTAGGGGACTTATTCGATGTGGAGATAGAGGAGAGTGATATACCAAGGATGACCATAAAGAACTCCTCATTTAAGTTAAAGAGAGTTGGAGAGGGTATGACCACAGGGGAGATTGTAATTGAGGGAGATGTTGGTATGCACCTAGGTGCAGATATGAAGGGAGGTAGGATCGTTGTAAATGGTAATGTAGATAACTGGGCTGGACAGGGGATGAAGGGAGGGGAGTTGATAATAAAGGGGAATGCAAGGGATTACGTAGGTTCCGCCTATAGAGGGGGATACAAGGGAATGTCTGGAGGTCTCATAGTGGTGGAGGGGAATGCCGGTCATGAGATAGGGGAGCATATCCATGGTGGTATGATATATATAAAGGGGAATGTAGGATACTTTACAGGTATCCATGCAAAGGGGGGAATTATCAAGATAGATGGAGATGTCCTTGGAAGGTTAGGTGCCGAGATGATAAAGGGGGCCATAGTTGTAAAGGGCAGGGTCCCTGAGGTGTTACCCTCCTTTAAATACGAGGGTATAGTTGAGAACCCTGTTATAAAGTTAAAGAAGAAAGAGGAAGGTGTTAGAATAGAAGGGGTTTACCACATGTTTACAGGGGACTATGTAAATAAAAAACCCAAGGGACAGTTGTACATATCTGTGGATAGGAATCCTCACCTAGGATAAACTCTTTTTTCTTTTTATCCCAGGATTATACCTGTGATATATCCGGCAAATGTGGAGAGTATTACTACAAGAGTGAGATAGGTAAAGGTTTTTATAAAACCCCATACCCTGGAGAGTGTAAGTACCGTAGGTATACTTAGACTTGGTCCTGCTAGAAGTAGAGCCATGGCAGGTCCAACGTTCATTCCCAGGTCCATGAGGGTCTTTACAATGGGCACCTCGGTAAGTGTTGCAAAGTACATAAGGGCACCTACTAGGGATGCCAGGAAATTTGAGGTTATGGTGTTCTCACCTACGTATCTACTGATATACTCTGGAGGGATGAACACACTTATTAACCCTGCTATAGCCACCCCTACTATCAGGAGAGGGAAGAGTGTCCTAGCTAACATATAACTCTCCAGGAGCCAGGACTTAATCTCCTCAGGTTTATACCATCTCTTTACAACAACAACCAGTAGTAAAATAAGGAGGGCTGTAACTACATGTTTACTTAGTATCCCCTCGTAGACAGGTATATTTAGAAAGGGCATGAACTTTGGAGAGGCTGTTATTGTAAGAAGTATCAACAACTGTATAAGGAAGAAGGATAAAGTTTGATACCAGGGTCTTGAGGTAACACTGCCAACTTTTCCCCTGAGAACACTACCCTCCTTCTTCCCCCTCTCAAAGAGTAACTCCATGGTAACCCCTATTACAATGGAGAAGATTACTGCATATAGGGCTCTTAGGAATCCAATATCCCATCCAAAAACTGCTGCAGAGTAAAAGATTGCAAGGATGTTGATAGCAGGTGCCGAAAAGAGTAAGGTGGTAAGAGGTCCTATACTAGCCCCTCTCTTGTAGAGACTGGAGATCAGTGGTAATACAGTACAGGAACATACTACAAGTATACATCCACTTAAAGCGGCAACAAGGTAGGATATCCCCTTGGGGGTGTTGGGACCAAAGTACTTAAGTATAACCCGCCTGTTTATCATGGTGGCTATACCCCCTGCCATGAGGAAGGAGAAGGTTAAGGCAATCAACCTGTTAAAATTGAGATAGTCAAAAACAGTTTTTAGCATAACCTCTAGGGCGTAGAAAAGGGTCCCTGAGATATCCATATTATCCACACTTAAACTTTTTATTCTATCTTTAATTTTTTAATCTTATATAAATCTTCTTTTATAAAAAAAGAGTTAGAGGTTGGAGAGAATAAGTTTTGTTATCATCTTACTGAGATAGGCTGCCTTCTTTGGTTTTAATATGATGGAGGAGTGGTTGTTCCCCTTGTGGAATCCTATAAGGATGGAGGCACTTCTCCTCTCATCGGCAGGGAGGATTGCTATGGATATCCTGTTTCCATTACCTGCAAAGCATGTTCCAACGTCCTTTATCTTCTTTAGCACTCCCTCTTTTTTAAAATCTTGGTATCGTTTATATTCCCCCTCCTTCTCCTAACCTCCAGTGCACCAACAGGACATGCCTTAGCACATGCCCCACAGAGTATACATATCTCCTGGTTTACCACCAACCTTGGAACCTTTTCCCCCGGCTCCTTTGGTTTTGGGAATGTTAGTGCATTACATGGACATATGGCAACACAGGCACCACATCCACTGCATAACTCCTCCTTTATAATCAACTCCCCCTCAAAGGGTTTCTCCACCTTTATGGCATCTATGGGACATATCTTCTCACACCAGCTACAGGCGACACAGGAGTTCTTATCTACAACAACCTTCCCCCTTATCTCCTTATGTATCTCAGGTGTCTTTATCCTCTTTACAAAGGGACACTTGTAACATACCACCTCTATGGCTCCATGGGGGCAGGCCTTTTCACATACCTTACAGTATACACAGGCCTCTGTATCTACAACTATATCCTTGTAGGGGTTCAATGTTATTGGGGTCTCCTCGTTAGGTATCAAGGTTATGGCATCTGCAGGACAGTAGTCTGCACATAGGCCACAGAATACACAGAGGTCCTTGTTAATAGATATCTCCCCTAGAACCAGGGTTTTCCTCTCAGGAACCTCCCTCTCAACATGTATTGCATCCTGGGGACATACCACCTCACACTGCTTACAGAGGATACAGGTATCCTCATCTACAGTGATGTTCCTCCTAATCTTTGGAAACTGTGGAAGGTCCTTTATGGAGCTACCGTTTATCTCCAGGTCCATGGCGTTAAAGGGACATGCAGCTGCACACATACCACAGAGTACACACTTCGAGCTATCCACATCTAACTTTGGAGCATCTACTACCCCCTTTGCAATGGCACCTAGTGGACCCATCTCAATAGCTCCAACTGGACAGATATCTTCACAGATACCACAACCAATACAGTTCTTGTCATTCCAGTAGAGTACCCTCTTTTCAACAGAACCTTCCCTTACAATCTTAAAGTCTTTACCATATCTCTCCTTTTTTACCACTATAGTTTTCTTTTTTACCAGTCCCATTTTATTCCTCCATTTTCTTCTTTAGAAATGCTAACTTCAAGGCACCTGTTGGACATAGAGAGATACATCTTCCACATATCTTACATCTCTCATGGTCTACAACAGGGATGCCAATGTCCCTCATCTCAATAGCCCCATAGGGGCACTCTAAACACTCCCCACAGAGGATACACTTCTCCCTCTCCACCTCTACCTTCACACTGTATAGGGCCTTGATTATCCTGGATGTGATCTCTTTATCATCGCTGAGGGTATTTATTATCCTCACTGCATATTGGGGAGGTAGGTTTAGGATCTCCTGGGATGTTCTTAGCACCTTTTTTGAGGGATGTCTTCCCTGTAGATAGTGGGAGATCTCAGTTCTATTTGTATTGAGGTACTCTGCTATCTCCTTCTGTAACTTCCCCTCCCTTCTAAGTTTCATAGCCACTATGGCCTTGATCCCTGAGAGTATATGCTCTGGCATAGTGTATTCACTGGACAGGGATGTTAGCATAACTAACTTTCTTCTTTAAATTTTATATGACTTTTTTTTACAGGTGGATAAAAAACTATATATGGGGGAGTTAGTAATACTAACCTCCGGGATATTTATAAATCTAAATGCATCAATGTAATGCTAAACCACTACATAAAACCTCCCTTAACACCCTCAAAACCATCACGATTATTCATTACAAATCCTTTTTCAAAAAAGAGTCGCCTTCCTGTTACCCTCTAACTTACAGTATGTTGTGTACTAGGGATACAACCACTAGGAGGGTAAGGATGTACCCCAGTACCTTTACCCTGTTATCCATCCTGTAGGGTCTTTTCAGATCCTTTGAGAACTTATCCACTTCTTTAAATTTCTCCTCATCCTCTTTAAAGGTAATAATATCCCAAATATTCATAGTACAACCCCACTCTCATTGTAAAAACTTTGTATCTTTAAGTATAAAGTGAAAAAACTGCTATATATCCTTTTTTGCTCATGAAAAATGATGATAAATCTTTTTTTGTAATGAAAGATCATGATAAAAATTTTATAATTAGAAGAGATTATTTGGATTAAAAAGAAAGAGGTTAGAGATATGGCAGAGATGGAAAGTACCATAGAGAAGATAGCAAGAAATACCCTGGAGATAGTAACTGTGGAGGAGTTAAAAGAGGTCTTGGAGAAGGAGAATAAAAGGGCCTACATTGGATTTGAACCTAGTGGTAGGATACACCTGGGACACTACCTCCAGATAAGGAAGATGATAGATCTCCAGGAGGCAGGTTTTGAGGTAGTGGTCCTACTGGCAGATCTTCACGCCTACCTTAATCAGAAGGGAACTATGGAGGAGATACACCAGTTGGCAGAGTACAACAGAGGGGTATTCGAGGCCATGGGGTTATCTGCAAAGTACATCTACGGTAGTGAGTTTCAGTTGGAGAGGGACTATGTATTGGATGTTTACAGAATAGCACTAAAGACTACTTTAAAGAGGGCCAGGAGAAGTATGGAGTTGATAGCCAGGGAGGAGGAGAACCCCAAGGTTGCAGAGGTGATATATCCCCTAATGCAGGTAAACGACATAAAACATCTAGAGGTGGATGTGGCAGTTGGTGGTATGGAGCAGAGGAAGATACACATGCTTGCAAGGGAGATACTACCATCCCTAGGTTGGAAGGCTCCAGTATGTATCCACAACCCTGTACTCACAGGTCTAGAGGGGAAGGGGAAGATGTCCTCCTCCAAGGATAACTTTATAGCTGTAGACGACCATCCAGATACTATTAGATCTAAAATTAAAAAGGCCTACTGTCCAATAGGTGTTGTAGAGGGAAACCCTGTATTGGAGATGGCGAAATACTTCTTAGAGTACCCCCTAACTATTAAGAGGCCTGAGAAATTTGGAGGGGATATCTATATTGAAAGCTACGAGATGTTGGAGAGGTTATATTTGGAGAAAAAGATACACCCCATGGATCTAAAGAACACCGTTGCAGAGGAGATCGTCAAGATACTTGAACCTATTAGGGAGAGGATAAAAAATAGGTAGGGATAATATGGAGGAGAGAAGGATCAAAAAATTACTTCACATCTTGAAGCATACAGAGGAACACCTGGAGGAGTTAATAAAATATATCCAGGAGTGTGGCTACGACCCTGAACCCTATAAAGAGATATATGAGAAATTAAAGGAGGAAAACAATAGATTAAGGGAGAGGTTAAAAGTTTAAGATATCACCTTCTCTATCATATCCATCTCCAAGGCCAGTCTTATCTCCCTGGCTATCCTCTGGCCCATACTTAGGGGCTCTCCATGGTAGAGGAAGGAGTAGGGACTTCCATTCATAAAGGAGTTTGTTCCCCCGTCTATCCTTGCACTCATCTCAAACACTATCAACTCCAAGTTCTCATTGCATAGTGTCTGGAGGCAGAAGGGTCCTATCATACCTGGGGGTACCAGCTCCCTGGACTTCTCCACCAGTTTATCTCCCATCTCAAAGACCTGGGGAAGGAGACTCTCCCTTATAACCACTGGAATATTACCTGTAATTACATAGGAGGGTTCCACCTCCAACTCCAACTGATCCCTTGCAGGTATCCTCACCAACCCGTCTATGTTACTCTCGTACCTACGATCTATACCCATTAACTCCACCCTGTCCTTAAGGGGGGAGTAGAAGTAGTGGAGACAGAAGTTAGTTCCAACAACGTACTCCTCTATATGGGCATTCTCCAAATCCTCCTGGGAGATCAATCCCTTCTCCTTAAGTATACCTATCTTTCTCCAGAATTCCTCCTTCGAGGAGCAGATGAAGTACCCCCTTCCACCCCTTGCCCCAGGGAATTTAACTATTACTGGAGCATCTATCTCCTCTGGACTTTCATACCTCCTTGGAACCCTTAGACCACTCTCCCTTAGAAGTTTTCTCTCCAGATCCCTCTGGGACTCCCATCGAAGTATCCTCCTATTGCCAAAGATAGGTACCTGGAAGTCCTCCTCCAACCTCTCCAATCCACAGTAGGCTATGAAGGAGCCATGGGGTACTACAATTGCATTCATCTCCCTTAACCTCTCCTGCACCTCCTCATTTGAGATCTCTGAAAACCTCTCCACGTAGATATACCTATCTGCAACGTTAAACCTCTTATAGGGCACATCCCTCTCCCTGGTGGTAATTACAACGGTGGAGAATCCCTCCAACTTTGCACCCTTGAGGATATGGAGGGCTGTGTGACTTCCCAGTGTAGCTACAGTGATCTCATCCCTGCTGTATCCATGGAATACCTCCAGTATCTCCTCCCTAGAGATTACCATACTTTTCACCTAATTATTCTTATCCTCCATTTTAACGTATACTACCTCAGTTGGGAAGGCCATCTCAATACCCTCTTTCTCAAAGGCCTCCTTGATCTTTAGGTTTATCTCATCTATGGTGTTAAGGTAGTAGTCAAATCCAAAGTTTCTTATAAAGTACTCCACTCTGAGATCTAGGGAGTAGGTGTTAAACCTGTGGAAGGTTATCCTTACAGGGGGCAGGGTTCCAGGGTGACTCTCCACTATCTCCCTGATTATCTCCTTGGCCCTCTTTACCTTCTCCACAGGAGTGTCGTAGGTCAATCCAATATATACAAGTACCCTTCTCTTCCTCATTTCAGAGAGGTTCTCAATGTTTGCATTTACCAGGTTGGTGTTTGGCACCACTATAAGGGAGTCGTTGAAGGTCCTTATCTTTGTACTTCTAACTCCAATATCTTCCACTATCCCCTCCCCACCTTCAAACTTTATCCAGTCCTTTATCCTAAAGGGCTTGTCTACGAAGATGATAACACCTGCGATAAAGTTCTTAATAGTGTCCTGGGCTGCCAGTGCAACTGCTAAACCTCCAATTCCCAGACCTGCGAGAAGTGCTGTTATATCGTAACCAACTGTTTTCAAGGCTGTAAGTATCCCCAGTATTACAACTACTATCTTTAAGAGCTTCTTAAGGGGGGAGAGCAACTGGTCGTCGAATTTAGTCTCTGATTCCTCCACTACAGGCTGGATGTAGTACTTCACTATATCGTCTAATAGATTTACTGCGAACCATGTGAAACATAAAATAACTATAACTTTAACAGCGTTGTCCAGTAGTGTATAAAGGTTAGGGGGAAGTGTTAGAAACTTTAAACCTAGGTAGACACAGGTTATAAATATAAGTATCATCCCTGGGTACTCTGCGGCCTCTAAGAGGATATCGTCAAACTTTATCCTGGATTTGTTAACAAGATCCTTGAGATACCTCTTAATAAGGTAGAGATATATCTTTGTCAGTAGGATTCCAAGGAGGAGAAAGAGGAGGAACACCAGATACTGGTAGAGGGTGTTATTGTAGTATGTTATATTTAGAATCTCCATGGGATCCCTCAACTATCCTTCCTAAATTCAAGTATCTTCAGTATTCGCAGTACATCTGTTTTAGAGATAATGCCCTTCAATCTCCTGTTTTTATCCAGGACGTAAACCCTATCTGAAGTTTCCAATCCAGGTATTACATCCTTTAAAGTTTTATCCTCAGAT
>JAHEQA010000020.1 GCA_019561615.1 Methanothermococcus sp. SCGC AD-155-E23 | reverse complement strand
AGTTGATGAGTGAGGAGGACTTTCCTATAAGGGATGTAGAGGATCTGGTAATAAAGTTGGCCAGCAAGTGTCCCATTAAAAGGGATTAACTCTTTTTAAGTTTTATATACTATTTTTTTAATTTTAATTTTCTATAAAGGTGGGGGTCCTAGGGGCCACTGGAAGTGTTGGACAGAGGTTTGTTCAACTACTTAAGGATCACCCCTTCTTTGATTTGGAGGTCCTTGCAGCCTCTGAGAGGAGTGCAGGTAAGAAATACTCTGAGGCCTGCTACTGGTATCTCCCAGAGCCCATCCCTGAAGATATTGGGGAGAAGATAGTTGTCCCTACAGATCCAGATCACGAGGCATTTGAAGATGTAGATATAGTTTTCTCAGCCCTCCCCTCAGATCTGGCAAGGGTTTTGGAACCTGAGTTTGCCAGGAGAGGCAAGTTGGTCTTCTCCAACGCCTCGGCTATGAGGATGGAAGAGGATGTCCCCTTAGTTGTACCTGAGGTAAACCCTGAACATCTTCAGGTGTTAGAGATCCAGAGGGAAAATAGAGGATGGGATGGAGGGATAATTACCAACCCCAACTGCTCCACCATCTGTGCAGTTATCACCTTGAAACCTATAATGGATAAATTTGGTGTGGAGATGGTAAATATTACAACGATGCAGGCTGTCAGTGGGGCAGGGTACTGGGGAGTTCCATCCATGGCAATCCTGGACAACATAATACCCTACATTAAAAATGAAGAGGAGAAGATGGAGAGTGAAAGCCTCAAGATACTGGGAGAGTTAGAGGAAGGTAGATTTAAATACGCCAACTTCAAGATTGGAGTCTCCTGTAACAGGGTTCCTGTAATAGATGGTCATCTAGAGAGTATATTTGTCAAAACCCAGGAGGAGGCAGAGCCTGAGGATATAATAGAGGTTATGGATAACTTCGACCCCTTGAGGGATTACAACCTTCCAACATATGCAAAACCTATTGTTATCAGGAGGGAGGTAGATAGGCCTCAGCCAAGGTTGGACAGGGATAACGGTAGAGGTATGTCCATTACTGTAGGCAGGGTTAGAAGGGACAACATATTCACAGTTAAGTATACCGCCCTGGAACACAACACTATAAGGGGGGCTGCAGGGGCTAGTATATTGAACGCCGAACTCTATATTAAAAAGTATCTCTAAAATCTACTTCTTCTGGAGTATCTCTACCTTATTTTTATGGCCTACAATTACCTTGTCCACCTTTGTAAAGATACCGTTCTCCACAACTCCAGGTATATTGTTCAACTCTTTTTCCACCTTCTCAGGATCCTTCAACTCTATGAACACGTCTATTATCATATTTCCGTTGTCTGTAATTACAGGACCTCTCTTCTTCTCAGCCATCCTTATGGAGGGTGCTGCATCCCTCTTAAGTAACTCCTTTAGAACAGAGGCGTATGCAGGTGGAAGTACCTCTAAGGGTACAGGTGTCTTATCCCCCAACACCTCCACAACTTTACTACTGTCTACAATAACTACAAACTCCTCTGCATAGTAATCCACTATCTTCTCCATTGTATGACATCCCCCTCCTCCCTTTATAAGACTTAGAGATTTCCTCTCAACCTCGTCGGCACCGTCTACCGCAACATCTATAACGTCACACTGATCTAGGGATACTACAGGTATTCCATTTTTAATGGCTAACATACGGGATTCAAAGGAGGTAGGTACTCCAAATACACTTAACTCCTCCTCGGCTATCCTCTTCCCCAACTCCTCTATAAAGATGTTGGTAGTTGTACCTGAACCTAGACCTACTATCATCCCATCTTTTACAAGGTTAAGTGCCTCCCTTGCAGCCATGTACTTCTCCTGTTCAGTGTTTTTATCCTTTGACTTGGATCTTCTACCCCTAGCCATGTCTATCCCCCTAAATCCTAACTGGAATACTTCTATTTAACAGGTACTCCTTAATCTCCCTGATAGTACACTCCCTGTAGTGGAGAATACTAGCCATTAAAGCTGCATCTGCCTTTCCATACTTGAAGGCCTGATAGATATGTTCCACTGTTCCACAACCTCCACTTGCTATAACTGGTATCCCTACATTCTCAGACATCAACCTTGTTAACTGGATATCGTAGCCCTTCTTGGTACCATCTGCATCTATACTTGTAAGGAGTATCTCTCCAGCTCCTAACTTCCACACCTTCCTACCCCACTCTATGGCGTCTATCCCTGTCCCCCTTCTACCTCCGTATATATACACCTCAAACCAGCAGTACCTCTCCCCAACCTTTACAAGGTTTTTACCACTCTCCCTGGCAGCATCTACTTCCTCCCCCTCTACGTATCTCCTCTTTGCATCTATGGCAACTACTACACACTGAGATCCAAATATCTCACTGGCTTCCCTTATTAAATCTGGATTTTTAACTGCAGCGGTGTTAACAGATACCTTATCTGCACCTGCTCTAAGTAGCCTTCTAAAGTCATCAACTGTCCTAACACCTCCTCCAACGGTTAAAGGTATAAATACCTGCTCTGCAGTCCTCTCCACCAGGTCTATAAGTATATCCCTCTTCTCATAGGATGCTGTGATGTCGAGGAACACCAACTCATCGGCACCCTCTTCATCGTAGATCTTGGATAACTCCACAGGATCCCCTGCATCCCTTAGATGGACAAACCTAGTCCCCTTTACTACCCTACCCTCCTTTATATCGAGACAGGGGATTATCCTCTTAGTTAGAATCCTATCACCTTGATCTATTTTTTACAAAAAGTAACTATTATAAGGGTAAATTTGAAACACACTATTTAATATTTTCAGTAAAAAGTAAGTGGGGTTAACATGGTAGTAGAAAAGATTATCTCAGGGAGTAGAAAAGTACTGGAGACTACTAAAGACATCCTAAAAGATAAGGAGGACAGTATAAGGGTAGGCTATCCTGGAACTAACTACAACCTCCCAATAATCTACGGTCTCCTGGGGAGGAAGATGGAAAGTGTCAAGGACCTAAAGGAGTTGATCAACTCCCTGGAGGTTAAGGAGGAACCTACTCTGGAGAATGCCCTTGAAGATGGAGTTATAACTCTCATATGTGCAGAGGCTATAGAGGCCCTTAAATACGCCTTGGAGGAGGAGCCCTATAAACCACCTTACACAGGTTTTATCCCAGATGAGGTTTTAAGGGATCTTGGGGTACCTCTTGTAGAGGGTAAGATCCCAGCTATCCTGGTGGTAGTTGGTAAGGTAGGTGACAGGGAGAAGTTGAAGAAACTTGTAGAGGATATCCAGAGGAGGAATATACTGGCCCTCTTCATAGGTGAGATCGTTGAGGAGATGATATCCCTAGGTATGGAGTTAGGTTTAGATAAACTCCTAGTCCCTATTGGAAGGGATATCACCTCTGCCATCCACGCTGCAAACCTTGCAATAAGGGCACCTCTGATATACGGAGGTATAGAGCCTGGTAGAAGGGAGGAGATTGTAGAGTATATAAAGAACAGGGTACCTGCAGTTGTAGTGGCCTTAGGACCCCTAGATGATATAGCCCTGGCAGTGGGAGGGGGATGTATCAGTATGGGAATTCCAGTGATTACCAACAACGAGGTACCTGAGATCAAGGGGGTCTTGGAAACCTCAGATATTGAGAATATAGTGGAGAACGCCCTGAGGATGAAGGGAATAGAGGTGAAGGTTACAGAGTATCACATCCCAGTTTCTGTAGGTCCCATGAATGAGGGGGAGAGGATAAGGAAGCCTGATATGTACCTGGAGTTGGCAGGGCCTAAGTCCTACGGTTGCGAATTAGTTCTTGTAAAGAAGGATGTGGAGGATGGAGTGGAGATTGTTGGAGAGGATATAGACAATGTAGAAGAGGGGAGTACTATACCCTTTGCCATAGTTGTAGAAGTTGCAGGGAAAGGTTTAGAGGAGGATATTGCAGGGGTGCTTGAGAGGAGGATACATGAGTTCCTCAACTACATAGAGGGGGTTATGCATTTAAATCAGAGGGACAACATCTGGATAAGGATAAGTAAGGATGCCTACAACAAGGGGTTGAGATTGAAACACATAGGTGAGGTTTTAAGGACCCTCTTCAAGGAGCACTTCCCAATAATAGAGAGGTGCCATGTGAAACTAATAACAGATCCTGAGAAGGTTAAGGAGACCCTTGAGATGGCCAGGGAAATATGAAGAGGGATGAGAGGGCAAGATCCCTATCTGAGGAGGATGTGGATGTATTCTACGGATGTATCATGTGTCAAAGTTTTGCACCTACCCACGTATGTATCATAACCCCAGATAGGCCCTCCCTCTGTGGAAGTATAAGTTACTTCGATGCAAGGGCTGCTGCCAAGATGGATCCAGAGGGTCCTATCTTTGCCCTTGAGAAGGGAAGATGCCTAGATGAGAAGTTGGGGATATACCAGGGAGTTAACGAGACGGTACAGAGGGTCTCTGGAGGTGCCATAGAGGAGTTTGCCCTCCACAGTGCCCTTGTGAAACCCTGTACCTCCTGTGGATGCTTCGAGGCCATAGTCTTCTACATCCCTGAAGTAGATGGCTTCGGTGTAGTACATAGACACTTTAAAGGGGAGACACCTTACGGGTTGAAGTTCTCCGCTATTGCAGGTCAGTGTAGTGGAGGGAAACAGGTTGAGGGATTTGTAGGTATTGCCATAGAGTATATGAAGTCTCCCAAATTCCTTCAGGGAGATGGGGGATGGAAGAGGGTGGTGTGGCTACCTAAGGAGTTAAAGGAGAGGGTGATAGATGCAATACCTGAGGATTTAAGGGATAAAATAGCAACTGAGGAGGATGTATCCAATATAGAGGAACTCCAGAGGTTTTTGGAGGAGAGGGACCACCCAGTGGTAAAGGGTAGGGAGACCCCTGAGACTGTTGAGGAGAAGGAGGTATCTATAGAGGAGCCCACACCTAACTATGGGGTAACAGTATCGCCTATAAGTCTTATACCACCTAATACAAAGGTGGTGTTAAAGGGTATTGTTATAAAGAGCAGGGAGATAGTAATATACACAACCCCTAGAAATTTAAAATAGAGATAACATGGACCTCTATACAGTGATGGAGGAGTTGATAAGGAGTCACGGATATTCAGGTATCTTTTTAGTGGCCTTCTCCGAATCTGTGATCCAACCTGTACCTCCAGATATCTTTATAGTAGGAGCCTCTATCTTCGGTTTAGATCCCTTAATATGTGCTATAATCTCAACGATAGGTTCAACCTTGGGAGGGATAACTGCCTATATACTAGGCTCCAAACTTGGTACACCAGTGTTTATCAGGCTCTTTGGAGAGAGGTACTTTATAATGGGAAGGAATTTCTTTGAGAGGTATGGGGTATGGGGTGTGGTAATTGCAGGATTTACACCTCTACCCTATAAGGTTGTAGCCTGGCTCTCAGGGATCTTCGAGATGAGTATCTTAAAATTTACTCTTGGAACCTTGATAGGGAGGTTTCCCAGGTTTCTCCTTATAGCCTATTTTGGCCATGGGATCTCCATGTACTTCACTATCTAGGACCTAGAGGTTGCAAACCTCTTCCACAAAGTACCTGTATACCTTATAACCATCCTCTGACAGTTCTGGATGGAAGGCCACCGCCATATACCTACCCTCCCTAACACCTACTATGTTATCCCCCTCCTTTGCAATTACCTCCACCTTATCACTTAGGATCCTATGAACCACAGGAGCCCTTATAAATATCCCCTTATCTTCTCCCCCTTGAAGTATATGTCCTCCTCAAAACTCTCCCTCTGACTACCGTAGGCATTTCTCCTAACTACTATATCCATCAACCCCAGGAGAGGCTGTTTTCTCCCTAAAACCTCCTTTGATAGTAGTACCATCCCTGCACAGATACCTAGAATAGGTATATCTGAATTTCTTAAAGCCTCCATAAAACCGTACTTCTCCATAAGTTTTCCTATGGTGGTACTTTCACCACCAGGTATTATAAGGGCATCTATCTTGGAGAGATCTTCAACCCTTCTAACCCTTACTGGGTTATGGCCTATTTTTCTAACCATCTCCTCCTGCTCCTCAATATCCCCCTGAATACCCAATACACCTATATTCATAGATCCCACCTTTAATCTTTAGAAAATTAAAATTAAAAAAATAGTATATAAAACTTAAAAAGAGTTAATCCCTTTTAATGGGACACTTGCTGGCCAACTTTATTACCAGATCCTCTACATCCCTTATAGGAAAGTCCTCCTCACTCATCAACT